>NZ_JBWKIF010000027.1:0-119173 GCF_056432865.1 Streptomyces sp. NPDC044921 | reverse complement strand
GCCCGCGACGGCGCCTGTGCGTGGCACCATCGGAAGGCCATGACTGCTCCCACGAAACCCGCGCCCCCCCCCCCCCCCCCGGCCCCCCCCCCCGCCCCCCCCCCCCCCCCCCCCCCCCCCCCCCCGCCCCCCCCCGCCCCCCCCGCCCCCCCCCCCCCCCCCCCCCCCGCGGGGGGGGGGCCCCCCCCCCCCCCCCCCCCCCCCCCCCCCCGGCGCCACGTTTCTGCTGGCTTGCGCGGGGGTTCCGCGGAGCGGTCAGCCCTCCTCGTGGGTGGCCACCGCGCGGCGGGCGTCCGCGTCCAGGACACCCCAGCTGATCAGCTGCTCGGTGAGCACCGAGGGCGACTGGTCGTAGATGACGGCGAGTGTGCGCAAATCGTCCTGGCGGATCGAGAGCACCTTGCCGTTGTAGTCACCGCGCTGCGACTGGATCGTGGCCGCGTAGCGCTGCAGGGGGCCCGCCTTCTCGGCCGGCACCGTGGCCAGCCGCTCCAGGTCCAGGACCAGCTTCGGCGGCGGCTCGGCGGCGCCGCCCGGGGTCGTGCCCGGGAGCAGCTCCTGCACCGGAACGCCGTAGAAATCCGCCAGCTCGGCAAGGCGCTGCACCGTCACGGCGCGGTCACCGCGCTCGTACGAACCGACCACGACCGCCTTCCAGCGTCCCTGGGACTTCTCCTCGACACCGTGGAGGGAAAGGCCCTGCTGGGTGCGGATCGCCCGGAGCTTGGCCCCGAGCTGTTTGGCGTATTCGCTGGACATATAGCTCCCCGGCACTGTGTCGACGCGTCTGGCGTGGGTGCCAGCCCGCGCGGCTGGTAACTCACTGTGAGGTTACGCAGCGTTACTCTGCCGCGTCAAGCCGAATGGTCCGCACCGACTCTTCCGTGGTATCGGCACCGCGTTGGGCCGAATAGGTGATCCGAGGGGGCCGTACGGGGGACGGCGAGGGGCCTGCTACCGTGGATGGCGCAATCCCGACGTCCTTTAAGGTCCGTCCCGTGAGGCGGAGAAGGAGGTCCGTTTCGTATGGACACGCACGACGCACCGTCCGATGCCCGGCCCGTTCTCGAAGGGCCCGACATCGCGCGGGTACTGACCCGCATCGCCCACGAGATCGTCGAACGCGCCAAGGGCGCCGACGACGTGGTGCTCCTCGGCATCCCGACCCGGGGCGTCTTCCTCGCCCGGCGGATCGCCGACAAGCTGGAGCAGATCACCGAACGCAAGGTTCCGTGCGGCTCGCTCGACATCACCATGTACCGCGACGACCTGCGCATGCACCCGCCGCGTGCGCTGGCCCGCACCGAGATCCCCGGTGACGGCATCGACGGCAAGCTCGTCGTCCTCGTCGACGACGTGCTCTTCTCCGGCCGCACCATCCGCGCCGCCCTCGACGCCCTGAACGACATCGGGCGCCCGCGCGCGGTGCAGCTCGCCGTGCTCGTCGACCGCGGCCACCGCGAACTGCCCATTCGCGCCGACTACGTCGGCAAGAACCTCCCCACGTCGTTGCGGGAGACGGTCAAGGTCCTGCTCGCCGAGGAGGACGGTCGCGACACCGTGCTGCTCGGTGCCAAGCCGGACGCCCAGTAGCGCCGCAGACGTACGCCGCTGTCGTACGTCGGCTCAGTGCGCGCGCCCGCGCGCCCGTCTGCCCCGAATCTCCCGTTTGAACTGCCTTACGGAGCCTGACAGATGCAGCGTCATCTCATCTCGGCCGCCGACCTCACCCGCGACGACGCCGTCCTGATCCTCGACACCGCCGAGGAGATGGCCCGGGTCGCCGACCGGCCGATCAAGAAGCTGCCGACCCTGCGCGGCCGCACGATCGTCAACCTCTTCTTCGAGGACTCCACCCGCACCCGCATCTCCTTCGAGGCCGCCGAGAAGCGGCTGTCCGCGGACGTGATCAACTTCTCCGCCAAGGGCTCCAGCGTCTCCAAGGGCGAGTCCCTCAAGGACACCGCCCAGACCCTGGAGGCCATGGGCGTCGACGCCGTGGTCATCCGGCACGGCGCCTCCGGAGCCCCCTACCGGCTGGCGAACTCCGGCTGGATCGACGCGGTCGTCGTCAACGCCGGTGACGGCACCCACCAGCACCCCACCCAGGCCCTGCTGGACGCCTTCACCATGCGCCGCCGCCTGATCGGCCCGGACGCCGGACTCGGCCAGGACCTCGAAGGCCGGCGCATCACCATCGTCGGCGACGTGCTGCACAGCCGGGTCGCCCGCTCCAACGTCGACCTGCTGCACACCCTCGGCGCCGAGGTCACCCTCGTCGCCCCACCCACCCTGCTGCCCGTCGGCGTCGAGACCTGGCCCTGCGAGGTCTCCTACGACCTCGACAGCACGCTGACCAAGTCGGACGCGGTGATGATGCTGCGCGTCCAGCGCGAGCGCATGAACGCCGCGTTCTTCCCCACCGAGCGCGAGTACTCCCGGCGCTACGGCCTGGACGGCGACCGCATGGCGCGGATGCCCGAGCACGCCGTCGTGATGCACCCCGGACCCATGGTCCGCGGCATGGAGATCACCGCCGAGGTCGCCGACTCCGACCGCTGCACCGTCGTCGAGCAGGTCGCGAACGGAGTGTCCATCCGGATGGCCGTCCTGTACCTGCTGCTCGGTGGAAACGAGCCCGCCGTCACCCACCCCCGTACCGAGGAGAAGCAAGACCGATGAGCAAGACCCTGATCCGTGGTGCGAAGGTGCTCGGCGGCGAGCCGCAGGACGTGCTGATCGACGGCGGGACCATCGCCGAGGTGGGCAACGGGCTGTCCGCGGAGGGCGCCGAGGTCGTCGAGGCCGGGGGCAAGGTGCTGCTGCCGGGCCTGGTCGACCTGCACACCCACCTGCGCGAGCCGGGCCGCGAGGACTCCGAGACCGTCCTCACCGGCACCCGGGCCGCCGCCTCCGGCGGCTACACCACCGTCTTCGCCATGGCCAACACCTTCCCGGTCGCCGACACCGCCGGCGTCGTCGAGCAGGTCTGGCGGCTCGGCAAGGAGCACGGCTACTGCGACGTCCAGCCGATCGGCGCCGTCACCGTCGGGCTCGACGGCAGGAAGCTCGCCGAGCTGGGCGCCATGCACGAGTCGGCCGCCGGCGTCACCGTCTTCTCCGACGACGGCAAGTGCGTCCACGACGCCGTGATCATGCGCCGCGCCCTGGAGTACGTGAAGGCCTTCGGCGGTGTCGTCGCCCAGCACGCGCAGGAGCCGCGGCTGACCGAGGGCGCAGAGATGAACGAGGGCGTCGTCTCCGCCGAGCTGGGCCTCGGCGGCTGGCCCGCGGTGGCCGAGGAGTCGATCATCGCCCGGGACGTCCTGCTCGCCGACCACGTCGGCTCCCGCGTGCACGTCTGCCACCTGTCGACCGCCGGGTCCGTCGAGATCGTCCGCTGGGCCAAGTCGCGCGGCATCCAGGTCACCGCCGAGGTCACCCCGCACCACCTGCTCCTGACCGACGAGCTGGTCCGCACGTACAACCCCGTCTACAAGGTCAACCCGCCGCTGCGCACCGAGCGCGACGTGATGGCCCTGCGCGAGGCGCTCGCCGACGGCACGATCGACATCGTCGCCACCGACCACGCCCCGCACCCGCACGAGGACAAGGACTGCGAGTGGGCCGCGGCCGCCATGGGCATGGTCGGGCTGGAGACCGCGCTGTCGGTGGTGCAGGAGACCATGGTCGACACGGGTCTGCTGGACTGGGCCGGTGTCGCCGACCGGATGTCCGTCAAGCCCGCGCGGATCGGACAGGCCGCCGGCCAGGGCCGTCCCGTCTCGGCAGGTGAGCCCGCCAACCTCACCCTGGTCGACACGGCTTACCGTGGGCTGGTGGACCCCGCGGGCTTCGCCTCGCGCAGCCGCAACACCCCCTACGAGGGCCGCGAGCTGCCGGGCCGTGTGACGCACACGTGGCTGCGGGGCAAGGCCACGCTCGTCGACGGGAAGCTCACGTGACACCTGTACTCCTGCTGGCCGCCGAGAAGGAATCGGCGGAAGTGACCGACTGGGCCGCCCGCATCGGCTGGGTCGTCGGCCTCGCCCTGTTCGTCGCGCTCGTCTACTGGCTGATGCGCGAGGGCTGGAAGTGGCGCGGCACCCTCCAGGGCGACCTGCCCGAGCTGCCCACCGCCCCGGACGACCCGGGCCCCGCCCGGCTCACGATGACCGGCCGTTACCACGGTTCCACCACCGCGGGGCAGTGGCTCGACCGCATCGTCGCCCGGGGCCTGGGCGCCCGCAGCCGCGCCGAGCTGACGCTGACGGACGCCGGCCTCGACGTCGTACGCCCCGGGGCGGAGGACTTCTTCGTCCCGGTGGCGCAGCTGCGCGAGGCCCGGCTCGACAAGGGCATCGCCGGCAAGGTGCTCACCGAGGGCGGCCTGCTGGTCGTCACCTGGGAGCACGGGGACCGGCTGATCGACTCCGGCTTCCGCTCCGACCGCGCGGCCGAGCACAACGAGTGGGTCGCCACCATCAACTCCATGATCGAGACGAACACCAGGGAAGGCGCCGAACGATGACCACCTCCACCAGGGGAGCAGCGAAAACTCCCGCCGTACTCGTCCTGGAGGACGGCCGGGTCTTCCGCGGCCGCGCCTACGGGGCCGTGGGGGAGACCTTCGGCGAAGCGGTGTTCTCCACCGGCATGACCGGCTACCAGGAGACCCTCACCGACCCCTCGTACCACCGCCAGGTCGTGGTGATGACCGCCCCGCACGTCGGCAACACCGGCGTCAACGACGAGGACATGGAGTCCAAGCGCATCTGGGTCTCCGGCTACGTCGTGCGCGACCCCGCGCGCGTGCCGTCCAGCTGGCGCTCCCGGCGCACGCTGGACGAGGAGCTGGCCGCCCAGGGCGTCGTCGGGATCTCCGGCGTCGACACCCGCGCCCTCACCCGCCACCTGCGCGAGCGCGGCGCCATGCGCGTCGGCATCTTCAGCGGCGACGCCGTCCGGGACGACGCCGCGCTCCTGGCGCGCGTGCAGGAAGCCCCGCAGATGAAGGGCGCGAACCTCTCCGCCGAGGTCGCCACCACCGAGCCGTACGTCGTGCCCGCGATCGGCGAGAAGAAGTTCACCGTCGCCGCCGTCGACCTCGGCATCAAGGGCATGACCCCGCACCGCATGGCCGAGCGCGGCATCGAGGTGCACGTGCTCCCGGCGACCGCGACCGTCGAGGACGTCTACGCGGTGAACCCGGACGGCGTGTTCTTCTCCAACGGCCCCGGCGACCCGGCCACCGCCGACCACGCCGTCTCCGTCATGCGGGGCGTCCTGGAGCGGAGCACGCCACTGTTCGGCATCTGCTTCGGCAACCAGATCCTCGGCCGCGCCCTCGGCTTCGGCACCTACAAGCTGAAGTACGGCCACCGCGGCATCAACCAGCCGGTGCAGGACCGTACGACCGGCAAGGTCGAGGTCACCGCGCACAATCACGGCTTCGCCGTCGACGCCCCGCTCGACCAGGTCTCCGAGACCCCGTTCGGCCGCGCCGAGGTGTCGCACGTCTGCCTGAACGACAACGTGGTGGAAGGGCTGCAGCTGCTCGACCGCCCCGCCTTCAGCGTCCAGTACCACCCCGAAGCGGCAGCGGGCCCGCACGACGCCGCCTACCTGTTCGACCGCTTCGTTTCCCTGATGGAGGGCCAGCGTGCCTAAGCGCACCGATATCCAGTCCGTCCTGGTCATCGGCTCCGGCCCGATCGTCATCGGCCAGGCCGCCGAGTTCGACTACTCCGGCACCCAGGCGTGCCGCGTCCTCAAGGCCGAGGGCCTGCGGGTCGTCCTGGTGAACTCCAACCCGGCGACGATCATGACCGACCCGGAGATCGCCGACGCCACCTACGTCGAGCCGATCACCCCCGAGTTCGTCGAGAAGATCATCGCCAAGGAGCGGCCCGACGCGCTGCTGCCCACCCTGGGCGGCCAGACGGCCCTCAACACCGCCATCTCGCTGCACGAGAACGGCGTCCTCGACAAGTACGGCGTCGAGCTGATCGGCGCCAACGTCGAGGCGATCCACAAGGGCGAGGACCGCGACCAGTTCAAGGAGGTCGTGGAGGAGGTCCGCAAGAAGATCGGCCACGGCGAGTCCGCCCGGTCCTTCATCTGCCACTCCATGGACGACGTCCTCAAGGGCGTCGAGGAGCTCGGCGGCTACCCGGTCGTGGTCCGCCCCTCCTTCACCATGGGCGGCGCCGGCTCCGGCTTCGCCCACGACGAGGAGGAGCTGCGCCGCATCGCGGGCACCGGCCTCACGCTCTCGCCGACCACCGAGGTGCTCCTGGAGGAGTCCATCCTCGGCTGGAAGGAGTACGAGCTGGAGCTGATGCGCGACAAGAACGACAACGTCGTGGTCGTCTGCTCCATCGAGAACTTCGACCCGATGGGCGTGCACACCGGCGACTCGATCACGGTCGCCCCGGCGATGACCCTCACCGACCGCGAGTACCAGATCCTGCGCGACATCGGCATCGCCGTGATCCGCGAGGTCGGTGTCGACACCGGCGGCTGCAACATCCAGTTCGCGGTCAACCCCGAGGACGGCCGGGTCATCGTCATCGAGATGAACCCGCGCGTGTCGCGCTCCTCGGCCCTCGCCTCCAAGGCCACCGGCTTCCCGATCGCCAAGATCGCCGCCAAGCTGGCCGTCGGCTACACGCTGGACGAGATCCCGAACGACATCACGCAGGAGACCCCGGCCTCCTTCGAGCCGACGCTCGACTACGTGGTCGTCAAGGCCCCGCGGTTCGCCTTCGAGAAGTTCCCGAGCGCCGACTCCACCCTCACCACCACCATGAAGTCGGTCGGCGAGGCCATGGCCATCGGCCGCAACTTCACCGAGGCCTTCCAGAAGGCCATGCGCTCCCTGGAGAAGAAGGGCAGCCAGTTCACGTTCGTCGGCGAGACCGGCGACAAGGAGGAGCTGCTGCGCGCGTCGGTCCGCCCCACCGACGGCCGCATCAACACCGTCATGCAGGCCATCCGCGCGGGTGCCACCCCCGAGGAGGTCTTCGAGTACACGAAGATCGACCCCTGGTTCGTCGACCAGCTCTTCCTCATCAAGGAGATCGCCGACGAGCTGGCCGAGGCGCCCGAGCTGACGACCGGCCTGCTCGCCGAGGCCAAGCGGCACGGCTTCTCCGACACCCAGATCGGCGAGATCCGCGGCCTGCGCGAGGACGTCGTCCGCGAGGTCCGGCACGCCCTGGGCGTCCGCCCGGTCTACAAGACGGTCGACACCTGCGCCGCGGAGTTCGCCGCCAAGACGCCGTACTTCTACTCCTCCTACGACGAGGAGACCGAGGTCGCGCCCCGCGAGAAGCCGGCCGTCATCATCCTGGGCTCCGGCCCGAACCGCATCGGCCAGGGCATCGAGTTCGACTACTCCTGCGTCCACGCCTCCTTCGCGCTGAGCGACGCGGGCTACGAGACGGTGATGGTCAACTGCAACCCGGAGACCGTCTCCACGGACTACGACACCTCCGACCGCCTGTACTTCGAGCCGCTGACGCTGGAGGACGTGCTGGAGATCGTCCACGCCGAGCAGCAGGCCGGACCGGTGGCGGGCGTCGTCGTCCAGCTCGGCGGCCAGACCCCGCTCGGTCTGTCGCAGGCGCTGAAGGACAACGGCGTGCCGATCGTCGGCACCTCCCCGGAGGCCATCCACGCCGCCGAGGACCGCGGCGCCTTCGGCCGGGTCCTCGCCGAGGCCGGCCTGCCCGCCCCGAAGCACGGCACGGCCACCACCTTCGCCGAGGCCAAGGCCATCGCCGACGAGATCGGCTACCCGGTCCTGGTGCGCCCCTCGTACGTCCTCGGCGGACGCGGCATGGAGATCGTCTACGACGAGACCCGCCTGGAGGCGTACATCGCCGAGTCGACCGAGATCAGCCCGTCCCGGCCGGTCTTGGTCGACCGGTTCCTCGACGACGCCATAGAGATCGACGTCGACGCCCTCTACGACGGCGAGGAGCTGTACCTGGGCGGTGTCATGGAGCACATCGAGGAGGCCGGCATCCACTCCGGCGACTCGGCGTGCGCCCTGCCCCCGATCACCCTCGGCGGCTTCGACATCAAGCGGCTGCGCGCCTCCACGGAGAGCATCGCCAAGGGCGTCGGCGTGCGCGGCCTGATCAACATCCAGTTCGCGCTCGCGGGCGACATCCTCTACGTCCTGGAGGCCAACCCGCGCGCGTCCCGGACCGTCCCCTTCACCTCGAAGGCGACGGCGGTGCCGCTGGCCAAGGCCGCCGCCCGGATCTCGCTCGGCGCCACCATCGCCGAGCTGCGCGCCGAGGGCCTGCTGCCCCGGCACGGCGACGGCGGTGAGCTCCCGCTGGACGCGCCGATCTCCGTCAAGGAGGCGGTCATGCCGTGGTCGCGCTTCCGCGACGTCCACGGCCGCGGCGTCGACACGGTCCTGGGCCCGGAGATGCGCTCCACCGGCGAGGTGATGGGCATCGACGCCGTCTTCGGCACGGCGTACGCCAAGTCGCAGGCGGGCGCCTACGGCCCGCTGCCCACCAAGGGCCGCGCCTTCATCTCGGTCGCCAACCGCGACAAGCGCTCGATGATCTTCCCGGCCCGCGAGCTGGTCGCGCACGGCTTCGAGCTCCTCGCCACCTCCGGCACCGCCGAGGTCCTCAAGCGCAACGGCATCCACGCCACGGTCGTGCGCAAGCAGTCCGAGGGCACCGGGCCGAACGGCGAGAAGACCATCGTCCAGCTCATCCACGACGGCGAGGTCGACCTCATCGTCAACACCCCGTACGGCACCGGCGGCCGCCTCGACGGCTACGAGATCCGTACGGCGGCCGTGGCGCGCTCCGTACCCTGCCTGACGACGGTCCAGGCGCTGGCGGCGGCGGTCCAGGGCATCGACGCCCTCAACCGCGGCGACGTGAGCGTCCGCTCGCTCCAGGAACACGCGGAACACCTGACCGCGGCCCGCGACTAGCAGCCCCGAGGGGGACACCGGAAACGGTGTCCCCCTCTTCGTGAGGACTCCAGGTCCTCGTGAGGACACCATGTACAAGATCTTCTTCCGTCTCGTCTTCAAGCGGCTGGACCCGGAGCGGGCGCACCACCTCGCCTTCCGCTGGATCCGCCTGGCCGCCCGGGTACCGGTGCTGCGCACCTTCCTCGCGGCCGCCCTCGCGCCCCGCCACAAGGAGCTGCGCACCGAGGCCCTCGGGCTGCGCATGCACGGCCCCTTCGGGCTCGCGGCCGGCTTCGACAAGAACGCCGTCGGCATCGACGGCATGGCCATGCTGGGCTTCGACCACGTCGAGATCGGCACGGTGACCGGCGAACCGCAGCCCGGCAACCCCCGGCAGCGGCTGTTCCGCCTCGTCGAGGACCGGGCGCTGATCAACCGCATGGGCTTCAACAACGACGGCTCGCTGCGCGTCGCCGCCCGCCTCGCCTCCCGGACGCCCGTCTTCAAGACGGTCGTGGGCGTCAACATCGGCAAGACCAAGGTCGTACCCGAGGAGGAGGCCGTCGCGGACTACGTGAAGTCCGCCGAGCGGCTCGCGCCCCACGCCGACTACCTGGTGGTCAACGTCTCCTCCCCGAACACGCCCGGCCTGCGCGACCTCCAGGCCACCGAGGCGCTGCGCCCCCTGCTGAGCGCCGTCCGCGAGGCCGCCGACCGGGCCGTGTCCGCGCGGCGCGTCCCGCTCCTGGTCAAGATCGCGCCGGACCTCGCCGACGAGGACGTCGACGCCGTCGCCGACCTCGCCGTGGAACTCGGCCTGGACGGGATCATCGCCACGAACACCACCATCGCGCGCGAGGGACTCGGCCTGACGTCCGGCCCGGCCCTGGTCGAGGAGACCGGCGGCCTGTCCGGCGCACCCCTGAAGGAACGCTCCCTGGAGGTCCTGCGCCGCCTCTACGCGCGCGTGGGCGACCGGATCACCCTGGTGGGCGTCGGCGGCGTCGAGAACGCCGAGGACGCCTGGCAGCGCATCCTGGCCGGCGCCACCCTCGTCCAGGGCTACAGCGCCTTCGTCTACGAGGGTCCCTTCTACGCCCGCGCGATCCACAAGGGGCTCGCCGCGCGGCTGCGCACCAGCCCGTACGCCACGCTCGCCGACGCGGTGGGCGCCGACGTGAGGAAGACGGCATGAGCGGTCTCGAACCCTTCGGCGCGCGTCTGCGCCGCGCCATGGACGAGCGCGGCCCGCTGTGCGTCGGCATCGACCCGCACGCCTCCCTGCTCGCCGAGTGGGGCCTGAACGACGACGTGGCCGGTCTGGAGCGGTTCAGCCGCACGGTCGTCGAGGCGGTCGCCGACCGGGTCGCCGTGCTCAAGCCGCAGAGCGCGTTCTTCGAGCGCTTCGGCTCGCGCGGCGTCGCCGTGCTGGAGACGTCCGTCGCCGAGGCCCGGGCGGCGGGCGCGCTGGTCGTCATGGACGCCAAGCGCGGCGACATCGGCTCGACCATGGCCGCCTACGCCGAGTCCTTCCTGCACCAGGACGCGCCGCTGTTCTCCGACGCCCTGACCGTCTCGCCCTACCTCGGCTACGGCTCCCTCGCCCCGGCCGTCGCGCTGGCCCGGGAGAGCGGCGCCGGGCTGTTCGTACTGGCGCTGACCTCCAACCCGGAGGGCGGCGAGGTGCAGCACGCCGTGCGCTCCGACGGCCGGAACGTCGGGGCGACGATGCTGGCGCACCTGGCCGCCGAGAACGCGGGGGAGGAGCCGCTGGGCTCCTTCGGCGCGGTCGTCGGCGCCACCCTCGGTGACCTCTCCACGTACGACCTCGGCATCAACGGCCCGCTCCTCGCGCCCGGTATCGGCGCCCAAGGGGCCACGCCGGCCGATCTCCCAGGGGTCTTCGGCACGGCCGTGCGCAACGTCGTGCCGAACGTCAGCCGGGGCGTGCTGCGCCACGGTCCCGACACGGTCGCTCTGCGTGACGCCGCCGAACGCTTCGCTCAGGAGATCCGGGACGCCGTGACGTCACCGTGAGGCGGTCCAGACCATACCGCGAGACCTCCGATGCGTGGTCAGCGGGCCGCTTGAGTCTGAATACATCCTCAAATCCGGGGCAGTATGTCCTAAATGTCCGTTCAGATGAAGGCTGACCAGGACTTTTCCGCTGTTCTCGCTGACTCTGGCGGACTTGCCCGCTAGTCTCCGACGAGAGAGCGGGCAAGCGTGTGTTGCTCGTGGCTCCCCAGGTGTGGGGCGACTAGGTTCCTCACCGGTCCGTATCCGACAGTTCGACATCCGAGGTGACGTAGGCGTGGCTCTTCCGCCCCTTACCCCTGAACAGCGCGCAGCCGCGCTCGAAAAGGCCGCCGCGGCTCGCCGGGAGCGGGCCGAGGTCAAGAATCGACTCAAGCACTCCGGCGCCTCCCTCCACGAGGTCATCAAGCAGGGCCAGGAGAACGACGTCATCGGCAAGATGAAGGTCTCCGCCCTCCTTGAGTCCCTGCCGGGCGTGGGCAAGGTCCGCGCCAAGCAGATCATGGAGCGGCTGGGCATCTCCGAGAGCCGCCGTGTGCGCGGCCTCGGTTCCAACCAGATCGCCTCCCTGGAGCGCGAGTTCGGCAGCACCGGCTCCTGAGCCGGGCACTTCCGGGGAAGCGAGTCCCGGGCACTCCGGGATTGCTGGATAATCGCTGCATGGCAGCAACACCCCGGGGGACGACCCCCGTACCCCCGGACGTACGTCCGCGGCTGACCGTGCTCTCCGGCCCCTCCGGGGTCGGCAAGAGCACGGTCGTCGCTCATATGCGCAAGGAACACCCCGAGGTCTGGCTCTCGGTGTCGGCGACGACCCGCAAGCCCCGCCCCGGCGAGCAGCACGGAGTCCACTACTTCTTCGTCACCGACGACGAGATGGACAAGCTGATCGCCAACGGCGAACTGCTGGAGTGGGCCGAGTTCGCCGGCAACCGCTACGGCACGCCGCGCGCGGCCGTGGCGGAGCGCCTGGAGAAGGGCGAGGCCGTCCTGCTCGAGATCGACCTGCAGGGTGCCCGCCTGGTCCGGGAGTCGATGCCCGAGGCCCAGCTGGTGTTCCTGGCCCCTCCCTCCTGGGAGGAGCTGGTGCGCAGGCTCACCGGGCGGGGCACCGAACCGCCCGAGGTGATCGAGCGCAGGCTGGAGGCCGCCAAGATCGAGCTGGCCGCCGAACCGGAGTTCGACACGACGCTGGTCAACACCTCCGTCGAGGACGTGGCGCGCGAGCTGCTAGCCTTGATGAACGTCGTGTGACCATCGCTGACCGATCCGGTCCTCGCTGATCATCCCGACAGAATCTTTCCCATCCATCGGAAGGTAGAGCGTGTCCTCTTCCATCTCCGCGCCCGAGGGCATCATCAACCCGCCGATCGACGAGCTCCTCGAGGCCACCGACTCGAAGTACAGCCTCGTGATCTACGCGGCCAAGCGGGCCCGCCAGATCAACGCGTACTACTCGCAGCTCGGCGAAGGTCTCCTCGAGTACGTCGGTCCTCTCGTCGACACGCACGTCCACGAGAAGCCGCTCTCGATCGCCCTTCGCGAGATCAACGCGGGGCTGCTCACGTCCGAGGCCGTCGAAGGCCCGGCGCAGTAACGTCATAAGTAGTATTTGCAGCTTGACGCTGACTTTTCCACAGGCCCGGCAGGTCGACTGCCGGGCCTGTGGTGTGTCATGGAGGCGTACGGTGCGCCGGTCGCCGGGGCCGGGAAGAGACGGGGAGAGACGGGGAGAGACGTGGACAAGCCGAAGGTCGTTCTGGGGGTCAGTGGCGGCATCGCCGCGTACAAGGCCTGTGAGCTGCTGCGGCGGCTGACGGAGTCGGGCCATGACGTGCGGGTGGTGCCCACCGCGTCCGCGCTGCACTTCGTGGGCGCCGCGACCTGGTCCGCGCTCTCCGGCCAGCCGGTCTCCACCGAGGTCTGGGACGACGTGCACGAGGTGCCGCACGTGCGCATCGGCCGGCACGCCGACCTGGTCGTCGTGGCCCCGGCCACCGCCGACCTGCTCGCCAAGGCGGCCCACGGCCTCGCCGACGACCTCCTCACCAACACCCTGCTCACCGCCCGCTGCCCGGTCGTCTTCGCCCCCGCCATGCACACGGAGATGTGGGAGCACCCGGCCACCCAGGAGAACGTGGCGACGCTGCGCCGCCGCGGCGCCCTCGTCATCGAGCCGGCCGTGGGCCGCCTCACCGGCGTCGACACCGGCAAGGGCCGGCTGCCCGACCCGGCCGAGATCTTCGAGGTGTGCCGCCGCGTGCTCGCCCGGGGCGTCCGTGAGCCCGACCTCACGGGCCGGCACGTCGTCGTCAGCGCCGGAGGCACCCGCGAGCCCCTGGACCCCGTCCGCTTCCTCGGCAACCGCTCCTCCGGCAAGCAGGGCTACGCCCTCGCCCGCACCGCCGCCGCCCGCGGCGCCCGCGTCACGCTGATCGCCGCCAACAGCGCCCTGCCGGACCCGGCCGGGGTGGACGTCGTCCCCGTCGGCACGGCCGTGCAGCTCCGTGAGGCGGTGCTGAAGGCCGCCGCCGACGCCGACGCCGTGGTCATGGCGGCGGCCGTCGCGGACTTCCGCCCGGCCGCGTACGCGGCCGGGAAGATCAAGAAGAAGGACGACCAGGAGCCGGAGCCGATCGCGCTGGTGCGGAATCCGGACATCCTCGCGGAGATTTCGGCCGATCGCGCCCGCCCCGGACAGGTCGTCGTCGGCTTCGCCGCGGAGACCGACGACGTCCTCGCCAACGGCCGCGCCAAACTCAAGCGCAAGGGCTGTGACCTGCTCGTGGTGAACGAGGTGGGGGAGCGCAAGACGTTCGGCTCCGAGGAGAACGAGGCCGTCGTGCTCGGCGCCGACGGCAGCGAGACGCCGGTGGCGCACGGACCGAAGGAAGCCCTGGCCGAGACGGTGTGGGACCTGGTGGCCGCACGGCTGGGCTGATTCCTCACGTGGTGCACGCCCGCTCGAAACCCGGTCGATCGGAGCGTGGCGCCTCTGGCCAACGCCGCTCGGGATTGGGCAGAATGCCCGTGCCGCAGGTCACAGCACTCCCGAGTGGCGAGACGGGGGGACCGTGGCCGAAGCGTGACCCGTAAACTGTTCCACGGACGGCGCCGGGTGCAGCCCCCGCCGTCCGCCAATGATCAGCCAGCAGCCGCTGCAACCCCAGGGAGCGTTGTGTCCCGTCGTCTCTTCACCTCGGAGTCCGTGACCGAGGGTCACCCCGACAAGATCGCTGACCAGATCAGCGACACCATTCTCGACGCGCTCCTGCGCGACGACCCGACCTCCCGGGTCGCCGTCGAGACCCTGATCACGACCGGCCTGGTGCACGTGGCCGGTGAGGTCACCACCAAGACGTACGCGGACATCGCGACGCTGGTCCGGAGCAAGATCCTCGAAATCGGCTACGACTCCTCGAAGAAGGGCTTCGACGGCGCCTCCTGCGGCGTCTCGGTGTCGATCGGCGCCCAGTCGCCCGACATCGCCCAGGGTGTGGACACGGCGTACGAGTCCCGTGTCGAGGGCGACGAGGACGAGCTCGACAAGCAGGGCGCCGGCGACCAGGGCCTGATGTTCGGCTACGCGACGGACGAGACGCCGACGCTGATGCCGCTGCCGATCTTCCTGGCCCACCGCCTGTCCAAGCGCCTGTCCGACGTGCGCAAGAACGGCACGATCCCCTACCTGCGCCCGGACGGCAAGACGCAGGTCACCATCGAGTACGACGGTGACAAGGCGGTCCGCCTGGACACCGTGGTCGTCTCCTCGCAGCACGCCTCCGACATCGACCTGGACTCGCTCCTGGCTCCCGACATCAAGGAGTTCGTCGTCGAGCCGGAGCTGAAGGCCCTCCTGGACGATGGCATCAAGCTCGACACGGAGAACTACCGCCTGCTGGTCAACCCCACCGGCCGCTTCGAGATCGGCGGCCCGATGGGCGACGCCGGCCTGACCGGCCGCAAGATCATCATCGACACGTACGGCGGCATGGCCCGCCATGGCGGCGGCGCCTTCTCCGGCAAGGACCCGTCCAAGGTCGACCGTTCCGCCGCGTACGCGATGCGCTGGGTCGCCAAGAACGTGGTCGCCGCGGGTCTCGCCACCCGCTGCGAGGTCCAGGTGGCGTACGCGATCGGCAAGGCCGAGCCCGTCGGTCTGTTCGTCGAGACCTTCGGCACCGCCAAGGTCGACACGGACCGGATCGAGAAGGCGATCGACGAGGTCTTCGACCTCCGTCCGGCCGCCATCATCCGCGACCTCGACCTGCTGCGCCCGATCTACTCCCAGACGGCGGCGTACGGCCACTTCGGCCGCGAGCTGCCCGACTTCACCTGGGAGCGCACGGACCGCGTGGACGCGCTGCGCAAGGCGGCGGGGCTGTAACCAGCCCCCAGGGCTTCGGGCCCGGTTCCCCTCCGGGGGGCCGGGCCTGCGCCGTGTCCGGGCCTTTCCCGGGCACCGCCGGATGTCAGTGGTGTTTGGTAAGAATGCAAGCGTGAGCAGCGAGAACGGTCGGACGGACGACGGTGCGCAGGGTGCGCCGCCCGAGCAGCTCGCGCTCATCCGGGAGAGCGTGCGCAAGGCGCGGACGCCCCGGGCCAAGCCGCGGACGTGGCGGGGTGCCGCACTCGCCAAGGAGCTGCCCGTCGCACGGGTGCTCGTCGACAAGGGCGTGCTCCACCTCGACCGGTACTTCGACTACGCCGTCCCCGAGGAACTGGACGAGCAGGCCCAGCCGGGCGTACGCGTGCGGGTGCGCTTCGGGGCCGGGCGGCACCGGGTGCGGGAGGGACGCCGGGAGGGCGGCGGGCTGATCGACGGGTTCCTCGTCGCGCGTCTGCCCGAGTCCGACTACTCCGAGCCGCTGGCCGCCCTCGCCCAGGTCGTGTCGCCCGAGCGGGTGCTGAGCGAGGAACTGCTGGGGCTGGCCCGGGCGGTCGCCGACCGGTACGCGGGCAGCCTCGCCGACGTCCTGCAGCTCGCCGTGCCGCCGCGCAACGCACGGGCCGAGCAGCGCGCCTCCCCGCAGCCCCTGCCGCCGCCCCCGGCGCCCGAGGCCGGGTCCTGGCAGCGGTACGAGCGGGGAGAGGCCTTCCTGGAATCGCTGGCCTCCGGCGGCGCGCCCCGGGCCGTGTGGAACGCCCTGCCGGGACCGCAGTGGAGCGAGGAGCTGGCCCGGGCCGTCGCGGCGACGCTGGCCTCCGGCCGCGGGGCGCTCGTCGTCCTGCCCGACGGACGGGCCGTGGCCCGGGTCGACGCCGCGCTGACCGCGCTGCTGGGGGACGGGCGGCACGCCGTGCTCACCGCCGACGCCGGCCCCGAGAAGCGCTACGCGCAGTGGCTCGCGGTACGGCGCGGCTCGGTACGGGCCGTGGTCGGGACCCGGGCCGCGATGTTCGCACCGGTCCAGGACCTCGGCCTGGTCGCCCTCTGGGACGACGGGGACGACAGCCACAGCGAGCAGCACGCCCCGCAGCCGCACGCCCGCGAGGTGCTCCTGCTGCGGGCCGCCCAAGACAAGTGCGGCTTCCTGCTGGGCAGCTGGGCCTGCACGGTGGAGGCGGCCCAGCTCGTCGAGAGCGGCTGGGCGCGGCCGCTCGTCGCCGGCCGGGACCAGGTGCGCGCCGCCGCCCCGCTCGTCCGGACCGTCGGGGACGGGGATCTCGCGCGGGACGAGGCCGCCCGGGCCGCGCGGCTGCCGACCCTGGCCTGGCAGGCCGTCCGGGAGGGTCTGAAGCACGGACCGGTGCTGGTGCAGGTGCCCCGGCGGGGATACGTGCCGCGCATGGCGTGCGCCGACTGCCGGGCGCCCGCGCGCTGCCGGCACTGCTCGGGGCCGTTGGAGGCACGGGACGGGGGCGCGCTGTGCTGCGGCTGGTGCGGACGTGAGGAGAGCGGCTGGCACTGTCCGGAGTGCGGCGGGTTCCGGCTGCGCGCCTCGGTGGTGGGGGCGCGGCGGACGGCCGAGGAACTCGGACGGGCCTTCCCGGCGGTACCGGTGCGCACCTCGGGGCGGGAACACGTCCTGGACACGGTGCCCGGGGCCCCCGCGCTGGTGGTGAGCACGCCGGGGGCCGAACCCGTCGCCGAGGGCGGGTACGCGGCGGCGCTGCTGCTGGACGGGTGGGCCATGCTCGGGCGGCCCGACCTGCGGGCCGGGGAGGACGCCTTGCGGCGGTGGATCGCGGCCGCGTCGCTCGTCCGGCCGCAGCCCGCCGGCGGCACGGTGGTGGTCGTGGCCGAGCCGACGCTGCGGCCGGTGCAGGCACTCGTCCGGTGGGATCCCGTCGGTCACGCGGTGCGGGAGCTGGCCGAGCGGGCCGAGCTGGGCTTCCCCCCGGTGTCCCGGATGGCGGCGGTGTCGGGCCCGGCGGAGGCCGTCGCCGACTTCCTCCGCACGGCCGAGCTGCCGCCGGAGGCCGAGGTGCTGGGGCCGGTGCCGCTGCCCGTCACCGCGGCCGGGCGCCCCCGGCGGACGGGGGCGCCGCCGCCCGGGGAGCAGTGGGAGCGGGCGCTGGTGCGGGTGCCGCCGGGGCGGGGAGCGGCGCTGGCCGCCTCGCTGAAGGCCGCGCAGGCCGCGCGGATGGCCCGGGGGAGTGCGGGCGGGAACGGCGCCGGAGCCGGGGTCTGGGTGCGGATCGATCCGGCGGACATCGGTTGAGGGGAGATTCGGCGGACGCCCGCCGAGGGCCGAGCCGAGGTGCGTCGGCTGAGGGCCAGCCCGGCGGACGTCGGCCGAACGGGGTGTCCTGGAGCCCGGCTTGGCCATCCATACACGCGGCCGACGTCCCGGGAGCCCGGCTCCACTGCCGCAGGACGCGGCCGCCCTCCCGGGTGCGGTCCGGGAGGGCGGGGCGGAGGGCCGGTCAGCCGTTGCGCGGGCCCGGGAACGCCGTCGGCCGCGCCTCGTCGCGCAGGGCCGGGCTGCCCGCCGTGGGCTGCGTCGGCATGGACCGGGCCGCGGGGACCGTCGGGACCGCGGGCAGGCCGGTGGTCACGTTGACCGTGCGGCTGCCGGAGGGCTCCGGTGCGCGCTCCGGCTCGGCCCCGGCGGTCTGGGCCGTGGCCCGGCGTGCGCCGTAACGGCGGTGGACTGCCTGTTTGGTGACTCCGAGTGCGGAGCCCACCGCGTCCCACGAGAAGCCGAGTGAGCGGTCGAAGTCCACGGCCGCCGTGACCAGGGTCTCGACACTGTCCCGCAGCTCCTGGGCGAGACGTACGGTCGGGGCGGGGGCGCGTCCGTAGACGACGAAGCCCGTGGAAGGGCCGGAGCGGCGCGGGCGGTAGACGTTGCCCAGCTGGGCGGTCAAGGTGCGCAGTGCGTCCACCTGCCGGCGGACCCGCTCGATGTCCCGCACCAGCAAGTGCAGGCTGGCCCGAGCCTGGGCGTCGTGGGTTGCGTGGTCGGCCATGAACAAGCCTCTCGAACCGGCGTTGAAAGGAATGGGCCGCGATCGCGGCCCGTAGTGGTCAACTCTGTCTTGACCAACGCCGATTCGCTCCGCTGGTCACGGTGTGGGGGCGTGGGGGCATATGCGTGCGCCCGTTTGCGCGGGGCGTGCGCCTCGGCCTGCGGCCGTCGGTCGTCGTCTCCCGCCCGTGCACCGCCCGAAGTTGTCCGTCCCGACGCCCGGCTCTCCCGTGGGGGCGGGCCGCCGTCTGCGGCGATCCGTTTCCTGCTCATAGACTTGGGCGTTGCACATGATCGCCCCCGACCGAGAGGCCGCCACCACCCCATGAAGCTCGTCTTCGCCGGTACCCCCGAGGTCGCCGTTCCCGCCCTGGACGCTCTTCTCGCCACCGGGCGGCACGAGGTGGCCGCGGTCGTCACGCGCCCCGACGCGCCGGCCGGCCGCGGGCGCAGGCTCGTCGCGTCGCCCGTCGCCGAGCGGGCGGAGGAGGCCGGGATCGAGGTGCTGAAGCCGGCGAAGCCGAGGGACCCCGAGTTCCTGGAGCGGCTGCGGGAGATCGGCCCCGACTGCTGCCCCGTCGTCGCCTACGGCGCGCTGCTGCCCCGGGTCGCCCTCGACATCCCCGCGCACGGCTGGGTCAACCTGCACTTCTCGCTGCTGCCGGCCTGGCGGGGGGCCGCGCCCGTGCAGCACGCCATCATGGCCGGGGACGAGATCACCGGGGCCTCCACCTTCCTGATCGAGGAAGGGCTCGACTCGGGGCCGGTGTACGGCACGGTGACCGAGGAGATCCGGGCCACCGACACCAGCGGGGACCTGCTGACCCGGCTCGCCTTCGCCGGGGCCGGGCTGCTCGCGGCGACCATGGACGGGATCGAGGACGGCACGCTGAAGGCCGTTCCGCAGCCGGCCGAGGGCGTCAGCCTGGCCCCCAAGGTCAGTGTCGAGGACGCCCACCTCGACTGGAACGCGCCCGCGCTGCGCATCGACCGGGTGGTGCGGGGCTGCACCCCGGCGCCCGGCGCCTGGACCACGTTCCGCGGTGAGCGGCTCAAGCTCATCCAGGCCGCCCCCGTGCCCGAGCGGTCGGACCTCGCCCCCGGGCAGATCGCCGCCGGGAAGAACAACGTGTACGTCGGCACCGGCTCGCACGGTGTCGAGCTGCTGTGGGTGCAGGCCCAGGGCAAGAAGCCGATGCGGGCGGCGGACTGGGCGCGCGGCGTGCGGATCGCGGAGGGGGAGCGGCTCGGGAGCTGAGCCGGCACCACGCGACGGGCCGGCACCACGCGACGGGCCGGCACCACGCGACGTGCCGGGTCTGTGCGACGAGCCTCCACCGCACGACGTTCCGGGCCTGTGCGACGTGCCGAGCCCACCCGGCCCGACCCACCCACCAGGCCAGGCCCGGCCCTCCACCCGTCCAGGTCGACCCACCCCACGCGTCCCTCCCTCCTGCCCACCTCACCCCGGCTCGCACCGTGTCGCGGCGTACGCTGGAGCGCGCACTTCCTCTCACCCCCGGAGCACCTTTTCCGTGAGCGACCAGCCCCGTCGGCCCCGCCCGTCCGGCAAGCCCTACCGCCGCCCCCAGAAGGACCCCGTCCGCATCCTCGCCTTCGAGGCGCTGCGGGCCGTGGACGAGCGGGACGCCTACGCCAACCTCGTTCTGCCGCCGCTGCTGCGCAAGGCCCGGGACAAGGGCGACTTCGACGCGCGGGACGCGGCGCTCGCCACCGAGCTGGTGTACGGGACGCTGCGGCGGCAGGGCACGTACGACGCGATCCTCGCGACCTGCGTGGACCGGCCGCTCGGCGAGGTCGACCCGCCGGTGCTGGACGTGCTCAGCCTCGGCGCGCACCAGTTGCTCGGCACGCGGATCCCGACGCACGCGGCCGTGTCCGCCACCGTCGAGCTGGCGCGGGTCGTGCTCGGTGACGGGCGGGCCAAGTTCGTCAACGCCGTGCTGCGCAAGGTCGCGCGGGAGGACCTGGAGGGCTGGCTGGAGCGGGTGGCGCCGCCGTACGAGGACGATCCCGAGGACCATCTCGCCGTCGTGCACTCGCACCCGCGCTGGGTCGTGTCCGCCCTGTGGGACTCCTTGGGCGGCGGGCGCGCCGGCATCGAGGAGCTGCTGCGGGCCGACAACGACCGGCCCGAGGTGACCCTGGTGGCGCGGCCCGGCCGGGCCACCGCCGAGGAGTTGCTGGGTGAGGACGCCGCCGTTCCGGGGCGCTGGTCGCCGTACGCGGTGCGGCTGAGCGAGGGCGGTGAGCCGGGTGCCGTCCCGGCCGTGCGGGACGGGCGCGCGGGCGTGCAGGACGAGGGCAGCCAGCTCGTCGCGATCGCCCTCGCCAACGCGCCGGTGGACGGGCCCGACCGGCGGTGGCTGGACGGGTGCGCCGGCCCCGGTGGCAAGGCCGCGCTGCTCGGTGCCCTGGCCGCCGAGCGGGGTGCCCTGCTCGTCGCCTCCGAGAAGCAGACCCACCGCGCCGGACTCGTGGCCAGGGCGCTGGACGGGAACCCGGGGCCGTACCAGGTGATCGCCGCGGACGGGACCCGCCCGGCGTGGCAGCCCGGCAGCTTCGACCGGGTGCTGGTCGACGTGCCGTGCACCGGCCTCGGCGCCCTGCGGCGTCGCCCCGAGGCGCGCTGGCGGCGCCGGCCCGAGGACCTGGAGGGCTTCGCGCCGCTGCAGCGCGGGCTGCTGCGCACCGCCCTGGAGTCGGTCCGGGTGGGCGGGGTCGTCGGCTACGCGACCTGCTCGCCCCACCTCGCCGAGACCCGGGCCGTCGTCGCCGACGTCCTCAAGCAGCACCCGGACACCGAGCTCATCGACTCCCGGCCGCTGCTGCCGGGCGTGCCGGACCTGGGCGAGGGTCCCGACGTGCAGCTGTGGCCGCATCTGCACGGGACCGACGCGATGTACCTGGCGCTCATCCGCCGGACCGGCTGAGCCCCGCCCCGCCGCCCTCCCGGGAGGCCGCACCGCCGTCCTCGCGCGTGAGCCGGTGGGGCCACCACACCTTCGGGCCCACGCCCGGGAACAGGGACGTCACGAACAGGACCACCAGTCAAGGGCCACCACCAGTCCGGCCCGCACCCGGCAGACCATCCGGGACCGATGCCCACAACCCCCGGAGGGCATGGCAGTCTTATGACATGGCCGTGCAGATCAACCCGAGCATCCTGTCCGCCGACTTCGCCCGCCTCGCGGACGAGGCGAAGGCCGTGGAGGGAGCCGACTGGCTCCATGTCGACGTCATGGACAACCATTTCGTCCCGAACCTCACGCTCGGCGTGCCGGTCGTGGAGTCGCTGGCCCGTGCGACGGACACCCCGCTGGACTGCCATCTGATGATCGAGGCCCCCGACCGCTGGGCGCCCCAGTACGTGGAGGCGGGGGCCGGTTCGGTCACCTTCCACGTGGAGGCCGCCGCCGCGCCGGTCCGGCTCGCGCGGGAGATCCGGGCCAAGGGCGCCCGCGCCTCCATGGCGCTGAAGCCCGCGACCCCCGTCGAGCCGTACGAGGACCTGCTCCCCGAGCTCGACATGCTGCTGATCATGACGGTCGAGCCGGGCTTCGGGGGCCAGGCCTTCCTCGACATCATGCTTCCGAAGATCCGCCGCACCCGTGAGTTGATCAGCAAGCACGGACTGGAGCTCTGGCTCCAGGTCGACGGCGGAGTTTCCGCGTCCACCATCGAGCGCTGCGCCGAGGCCGGAGCCGACGTCTTCGTGGCCGGATCGGCGGTCTACGGGACAAACGACCCGGCAGAAGCGGTACGTGCACTACGCACCCAGGCCGAGGCGGCGACGGCGCAGGCCTCCTGGGCCTGCGACCACTGAGCCACAGCAAAGTGAACGGCTCCCATCAGGGCTGATCATCCGCGCCGGATCTGCAAGGATGAACGGCGAATCCAGAGTGTGAACAGCAGTGAGGAGATCGCCGTGTCGGGTATGTCGGCGGGCCGGTCAGCCATGCGGATGGGACCCGCTGAGCTGGTGCAGGCGGCGGCCATGGCCCGCCGCTTCTACCTCGAGGGGAAGTCCAAGATCCAGATCGCCGAGGAGTTCGGCGTCAGCCGCTTCAAGGTGGCCCGGGTCCTGGAGACCGCCCTCGAACGGGATCTCGTACGTATCGAGATCCGTGTGCCTGCGGAGCTGGACGCCGAGCGCTCGGACGCGCTCCGCGCCCGTTACGGGCTCAGGCACGCCGTCGTGGTCGAGTCCCCGGCCGAGGCCGAGGAGACGCCCGACCCCGAGAACCTGGGAGAGGTGGCCGCCGACCTGCTCGGCGAGCTGGTCGACGAAGGAGACGTGCTGGGCCTGGCCTGGGGCCGCTCCACCATCCACATGGCGGCGGCGCTCGACCGGCTGCCCCCGTGCACGGTGGTGCAGCTGACGGGGGTGTACGACGCCGGGACCGCCGAGCGCGGCTCGGTCGAGGCCGTGCGCCGCGCCGCCCAGGTGGCCGGCGGGGACGCCCACCCCATCTACGCGCCCATGCTGCTGCCCGACGCGGCCACGGCCGCGGCGCTGCGCAACCAGACGGGCATCGCCCGGGCCTTCGAGCACTTCGACAAGGTCACCGTCGCCTGCGTCTCCATCGGCTCCTGGGAGCCGGGCATCTCGACGGTGCACGACATGCTCAGCGACGAGGAGCGCGCGCACTACGCCTCCCTCGGGGTCGCCGCCGAGATGTCCGCGCACCTCTTCGACGCCGAGGGCCGCCGCGTCGGGCGGGACCTGGGCGAGCGGTGCATCACCGTCAAGGCCGACCAGCTGCGCCGGATCCCCGAGGTCGTGGCGATCGCGGGCGGGCAGCGCAAGGGACCCGCGATCGACGCGGTGCTGCGCTCCGGGCTCGTCACCAGCCTGGTGACGGACACGTCGGCCGCGGACTACCTCATGACGGCGGGCCCGGCACCGAAGCCCGCGCTCAACCGGGCCGACCCGGACGGGGCCTGACGGGTGGCGGACCAGGCGCACGGCGTGCCGGACGACCCGGCCGGCCGGATCGTTCTCGTGCTGGACCTCGACGGGGTCACGGACAAGGCGGGCCTCATGGACCGCTGCGCCCGTGACCTGTCCCTGCCCGAGTGGTTCGGCCGCAACTGGGACGCCCTCGCCGACTGCCTGTCGGACCCCGCCCTGTGGCCCGAAGGGGCGGGGGAGCGGGGGCTGCTGGTCGTCGTCAAGGGCTGGCGGGCGTACGCCGAGACGCGGCCCGAGGAGTGGCAGGTCGCCGAGGAGATCTTCGCCGAGGCGACGGACCGCGGCCCGGGACTCTTCGTGACCCTCGGCTCATAGGCCCGCCACCCGGATTTGGAGCATCCTCCGAGCAGGCCCCTGACCAGCCTGGATGTTCCGCCCGGGGTTGTTCGGGCGTCCGGCATGGGAGAATGAAGTACGTGCTCTTTTCCCCCTGGCCGGCCGGTCGGGGGGTCACCTCTGATCGACTGGGATGTGCAGCACGTGCGTTTCCTCAATGACATCCAGCCCGGGTACGACCTGACGTACGACGACGTCTTCATGGTGCCGAGCCGCTCCTCGGTGGGCTCCCGGCAGGCCGTCGACCTCAGCTCCCCGGACGGCACGGGCACCACCATCCCGCTCGTCGTCGCCAACATGACCGCCATCGCCGGCCGCCGCATGGCCGAGACCGTGGCCCGCCGCGGCGGCCTGGTGGTGATACCGCAGGACATCCCGATCGACGTGGTCACCGACGTCGTCTCCTGGGTGAAGAGCCGCCACCTGGTGCTGGACACCCCGATCATCCTGTCCCCGCACCAGACCGTAGCGGACGCCCTCTCGCTGCTGCCCAAGCGGGCGCACAACGCGGGCGTCGTCGTCGACGAGCACCACAAGCCGGTCGGTGTGGTCACCGACTCCGACCTGTCCGGCGTGGACCGCTTCACGCAGCTCTCCGAGGTCATGTCCCGGGACCTGCTGCTCATCGACGCGGACATGGACCCCGGCGAGGCCTTCGGCACCCTCGACCACGCCAACCGCCGCTACGCCCCGGCCGTGCACGCGGACGGCACGCTCGCCGGCATCCTCACCCGCAAGGGCGCCCTGCGCGCCACGCTGTACACGCCGGCCACCGACGCCCGGGGCCGCCTGCGCGTCGCCGCCGCCGTCGGCATCAACGGCGACGTCGCGGGCAAGGCCGAGCAGCTGCTCGACGCGGGCGTCGACACGCTCGTCATCGACACCGCGCACGGCCATCAGGAGTCGATGATCAGCGCCCTGAAGCTGGTGCGCGACCTCGACCCGCAGGTGCCGATCGTCGCGGGCAACGTCGTGGCCGCCGCGGGCGTGCGCGACCTCATCGAGGCGGGCGCCGACATCGTCAAGGTCGGTGTCGGCCCGGGCGCCATGTGCACCACGCGCATGATGACCGGCGTCGGCCGGCCGCAGTTCTCCGCCGTGCTGGAGTGCGCCGCCGAGGCGAGGAAGCACGGCAAGCACGTGTGGGCCGACGGCGGCGTCCGCCATCCCCGCGACGTGGCCATGGCCCTCGCGGCCGGCGCGTCCAACGTGATGATCGGGTCCTGGTTCGCCGGAACCTACGAGTCCCCGGGCGACCTCCAGCACGACGCGCAGGGCCGCGCCTACAAGGAGTCCTTCGGCATGGCCTCCGCCCGTGCCGTGCGCAACCGCACCTCCGAGGAGTCGGCGTACGACCGGGCCCGCAAGGCGCTGTTCGAGGAGGGCATCTCCACCTCCCGCATGTTCCTCGACCCGGCCCGCCCGGGCGTCGAGGACCTGATCGACTCGATCATCGCGGGTGTCCGCTCCTCCTGCACCTACGCCGGTGCCGGCTCCCTGGAGGAGTTCGCCGAGAAGGCCATCGTCGGCATCCAGAGCGCCGCGGGATACGCCGAGGGCAAGCCGCTGCACGCCAGCTGGAGCTGACGCGCCGCACGCTCCGCGGAAGGCCCCCGGGAGGCAGACCGGGGGCCTTCGCGCCTGCGCGCCCCTCACCCTCGGCACCCGCGTACGCCACGAAGTCCCTCGCCCGCCGGGCGGCGGACCGCCGCTGCTCGACCGGCGCGGTCGGTCTCCCGGGTGCCACCTCGTTCCGCGCGCGCCGCATCGAGCGCCGGGGCGGGGCCCCGAGTCCCCGCCTCGCGCCGGCTCGACGGGCGGCCCACCGGGCCCGCGGAGGAGCCGCTGGGGCGCCCGCACCGACAGGGCCGGCCGGCGAGGGAGGCCCCGGCCGCCCGGAGACCAGCGCACCGGCCCTGTGCCCCCCCGGCGCTGCGCTGGGGCGGCCGGCCACCCCCCTCGCCCGCCGCGTGGGCCGCCGGCCACCCCCCTCGCCCGCCACGCGGGCCGCCGGCCACCCCCCTCACCCGCCGCGCGGGCCGCTGGTCGTACCGGGACCACGAGGGTGTCGCGCGCCGATGTGCCGAGAAGCTCACCTTCCTCGTGAAAGCGCCGTCCCGAGCAAGCCGTGCGCAACGGACGAAAACCGCCGTGCAACGAACCTCCGGCCCACCGCGAGGAACGCAATGATCTTGCGGGCACGCGCAAGGTTGCTGCATTACACCGGCAACGCCCCTGCTCGTAGGCTGTCGCCTCGTACGTGGCGTGGCGGGGACCCCGCTCGGTGGGTCCCGGCTGTCGGGCGGGTCGCCGCCGGTCCCCGCTGCGCGAGACCGGCAGCGACGAAGGAGTCAGCGCGTGCTCGATCAAGGCGCACCCCCGCACAGCAGGAACCAGACCGCCCCGCCGTCCCCGGGCGTCGCTGCTCGCCTGATGCGCCGCAAGCCTGTGGAACGCCTGGTCGCGGAGGGTGGCCAGGGTGAGGGAGGGTCGCTGCGGCGCACCCTCGGGCTGTGGCAGCTCACCATGATCAGCATCGGTGCCACCCTCGGCACCGGCATCTTCGTGGTCCTCGGCGAGGCCGTCCCGAAGGCGGGCCCGGCCGTCACGCTCTCCTTCGTCATCGCCGGTCTGACGGCCCTGTTCTCGGCCCTGTCCTACGCCGAACTGGCCGGCACCATCCCGGTCTCCGGCTCCTCCTACTCGTATGCGTACGCAACGATGGGCGAGCTGATCGCCTGGGTCTGCGGCTGGTGCCTGGTCCTGGAGTACGGCGTGTCCGTCGCCGCCGTCGCGGTCGGCTGGGGCGAGTACCTCAACGAACTGCTCGACGGGACCATAGGCGTCACCATCCCCGCCGCCCTGTCCGCCCCGCCCGGTGACGGCGGCGTGTTCAACCTGCCCGCCCTGATCGTGGTCCTGCTCGCCATGGCGTTCCTGCTGGGCGGCGCCCGCGAGTCCGCCCGCGCCAACACGATCATGGTCGTGGTGAAGATCGGCGCGCTGGTGCTGTTCTGCGCCATCGGCGTCCAGGGCTTCCGCTCGGGCAACTACGAGAACTTCATGCCGCTCGGCATGGCCGGGGTCAGCGCCGCCGGGGCCACGCTGTTCTTCTCCTACATCGGCTTCGACGCCGCCTCCACCGCCGGCGAGGAGGCCAAGAACGCCCAGCGCGACCTGCCCCGCGCGATCATGCTCTCGCTCGTCATCGTCACCGCGCTGTACGTCCTCGTCGCCGCCGTCGCCGTCGGGGCCAAGCCCTGGCAGAACTTCACCGACTCCGAGGCCGCCCTCGCCCAGATCATGCGCGAGGTCACCGGGCAGACCTTCTGGGGCACGCTGCTGGCGTTCTGCGCCGTCATCGCCATCGCGAGCGTCGTGCTGACCGTGCTCTACGGCCAGACCCGCATCCTGTTCGCCATGTCCCGCGACGGCCTGGTGCCCAAGGTGTTCGCCAAGGTCAACCCCGGGACCGGCACGCCCCGCGCCAACACCCTGATCGTCTCCCTGTTCTGCGGTGTCCTGGCCGCCGCGATCCCGCTCGGGCAGCTCGCCGACGCCACCAGCATCGGCACCCTGTTCGCCTTCGCGCTGGTCAACGTGGCCGTCGTGGTGCTGCGCCGGACCAAGCCGGACCTGCCGCGCACCTTCCGCGTGCCGCTCTCGCCGGTCCTGCCCGCGCTGGGCTTCGCCTTCTGCGTGTGGATGATGGGCAGCCTGTCGACCGTCACCTGGGTGGTCTTCGGTGTCTGGATGGCCGCCGGGCTCGTGTTCTACTTCGTGTACGGCTACCGCCGTTCCCGACTGGCACCATCCGAGAAGTGAACGACCCACAGTGCTGAACGATCTCGACGAACGCATCGTGCACGCCCTCGCCGAGGACGCCCGCCGCTCCTACGCCGACATCGGCCAACTCGTCGGCCTGTCCGCGCCCGCCGTGAAACGGCGCGTGGACCGGCTGCGGGCCACCGGAGCCATCACCGGCTTCACCGTTCGCGTGGATCCGGGCGCCCTCGGCTGGGAGACCGAGGGGTTCGTCGAGATCTACTGCCGCGGCAACACCTCCCCGGAGACCATCCAGCGCGGCCTGGAGCGCTACCAGGAGGTCGTGGCCGCCTCCACCGTCACCGGGGACGCGGACGCGATCGCCCAGGTCTTCGCCTCCGACATGCGCCACTTCGAACGGGTCCTGGAGCGCATCGCCGGGGAGCCGTTCGTCGAGCGGACCAAGTCCGTGCTCGTGCTGTCGCCGCTGCTGCGGCGCTTCTCGTCGGGATCGCCCACGTAAACCGGGGGCCGATCCGCCGGCCGGCGCCTAGCATCGGTGTCATGACCTGGCGACATTGATCCACCCGCCGTGCCTCCCGGGGACCGCCCCGGCCGCCGTACCTCCGGCGTCCGATCGGTCCTTTCGGGAAGGCCTCATGACACTCTCACCCGCGCGCGTGCCCGCAACCGGCGTCCGGCGGCTGACGACCACGCTGTACGGCTACGCGTTCCTCGACGACTTCGTCCTGCTCTACCCGGTGTACGCGCTGCTGTTCGCCGACACCGGCCTGTCGCTCTGGCAGCTCTCCTCCCTGTTCGCCCTGTGGTCGGTCACCGGCGTGCTCCTCGAAGTGCCCTCCGGTGCCTGGGCCGACGCCGTCTCGCGCCGCCGGCTGCTGTGGATCGGCCCGCTGCTCACGGCCGCCGGCTTCGCGCTGTGGGTGACCGTCCCCTCGTACGGGGCCTTCGCGGTCGGTTTCGTCCTGTGGGGCGCCGGCGGCGCGCTCGGTTCCGGAGCGCTGGAGGCCCTCGTCCACGACGAGCTGGACCACCTCGGTGCCGCCGGCCGGTACGCGCGGGTCATGGGCCGGGCCCGGGCCGCGCGGCTGACGGGCACCGTGGCCTCCCTCGGCCTCGCGGGACCCGTCCTCGCCCACGGCGGGTACGCGGCCGTGGGTGCCGCCAGCGTCCTGGCCTGCGTCCTGACCGCCCTCACCGCGACCCGGCTCCCCGAGCACCGGAAGCGCCCGGAGGCCACCGGCGACAGCTGGGCGACGACCCTGCGGACCGGGCTCGCCCAGGTGCGCGGGGACCGTGCGGTGCGCGGCGCCCTGCTGCTGGTCCCGGCCGTCGCCGCGGTCTGGGGCGCGCTCGACGAGTACACCCCGCTGCTGGTCCGGGAGACCGGCGTCGCGGAGGCGACCGTGCCCTACCTGATCATGCTGATCTGGGCGGGTGCCACCGTCGGCAGCCTGCTGGCCGGGCCGGCCGAGCGCCTCGGCACGACCGGGTTGGCGGCCCTGCTCGCGGGCGCCGCCCTCGCCCTGGCCGCCGGCGGCGCGTCCCGCTCGCCGGCCGGCATCGCCCTGATGGGCCTCGCCTTCGCAGGGTTCCAGCTGGCGGAGGTGCTGGCCGACGCCCGCCTCCAGCACCGCATCGACGAGTCCCGCCGCGCCACCCTCACCTCGGTGGCGAGCCTGGGCACCGAGCTGGGCACGGTCGCCACGTTCGGCGCGTACGCGCTGCTCGGCACCGGCCTGGCGCACGGCACCGTCTTCGCGGTCCTCGCGCTGCCCTACCTGGTGACGGCCCTGGCGCTGCTCAGAGCTCGGGCTGCCAGGGCACGACCGTGAAGTCGCCCGTCCCCCCCGCGACCTTCTCGAAGGGGGCGGAGCTCACGCACTCGGGCAGCCCTTCCGTCTCGGCGGGGCTGCCCGTGGCGGCCCAGCTGTAGCCGAGCCGGTCGTGGCGGCCGAGGTCGTGGACGGTGACGCCGACCCGCTTGCCCTCGGCGCCCGGCAGGTCGGACTCCGTGACGACGCCCGAGACGACGGCGACCCTGCCGCCGGTCACCAGGCAGTCGACCGCGACCTCGGCCCGGGCTCCGTGGCCGTCCCTGTAGTGGCTGAACGCGAAGGTGCCGGTGGCCTTCGTCGGGTCGGCGTTGTCCCGCGCGGCCAGGTGCGCGTCGAAGGAGAAGGTGATGTCGTCCCCGGCCGAGCGGTACAGCTTCGCGGTGCCGGTCAGGGCCGCCGCCTCCCGCGGCCGGGGCGCGTCCGAGGCGGTCGCGGCCGATGCCGCCCCGGTGGTGAGCAGCAGTGCGGAGCCGAGCACGGCGATCTTCGTACGGCGCTTCATGGCGGTCCTTTCCGCGGGTGGTGTGGACAGCCCTCACTCTCCCGGCCCGGAGCGGGCGGGACATCGGGCCGGGGTGGGACCCGGGCTCCGCCGCGCGGCGGGGAGGACCGCACCGGACCGGTCTCCCGGGAGGAGCGGGGCTACGCCCGAAGTCGCGCAACGAATCGCCGCCCGCCCCGCAAAGCACGCAACGAACCGTTCACCGGCGCGCAACGGCTCCCGCTTGTCCGCCCTGGTCAGCCGCCCGTACCGTCTACGTGGCCCCTTCAACCGTCCCGTGGGCCCCCCAGCCACCCTTCGCCCGGTGAGGAACACGCATGCGCACCGCCCTGCTCCAGAGCTCCGGCCGCCCCGGCTCCACCGTCGAGAACCTCAAGGTCCTCGACGAGGCCGCGGGCCGGGCCGCCGCCGCGGGCGCCGGGCTGCTGCTCACGCCGGAGATGTTCCTGACCGGGTACGCGATCGGCGACGACGTCGGCCGGCTCGCCGAGCCCGCCGACGGCGACTGCGCCGACGCGATCGCCGAGATCGCCACGAGCCACGGCCTGGCGATCGCCTACGGCTACCCCGAGCGGTCCGGCGAGACGGTGTTCAACTCCGCCCAGCTGATCTCGGCCGACGGCACCCGCCTGGCGAACTACCGCAAGACCCACCTCTTCGGCTGCTTCGAACGCGACCACTTCACGCCGGGGGACCGGCAGGTCGTCCAGGCCGAGATCGACGGCGTGCGCGTCGGGATCCTCATCTGCTACGACGTGGAGTTCCCGGAGAACGTCCGCGCCCACGCCCTGGCCGGCACCGACCTGCTGGTCGTCCCGACCGCGCAGATGCACCCGTTCCAGTTCGTCGCCGAGTCGGTGGTCCCGGTGCGGGCCTTCGAGAGCCAGATGTACGTCGCGTACGTCAACCGGGTCGGCCGGGAGGGCGAGTTCGAGTTCGTGGGCCTGTCCACGCTGGCCGGGCCCGACGGCATCGCCCGCACCCGGGCCGGGCGGGGCGAGGACCTCGTCCTGGCCGACGTCGACCCGGCCTTCCTCGCCGCGTCGCGCGAGAACAACCCGTATCTGCGGGACCGGCGCCCCGGCCTGTACGGGTCGCTCGTCTGACACCCGTCCGACCCCCCTCACCCGCCTGTTCGTTCCTGTGCAAGGAGTCCGTACCCCATGACGTCCACCGTGCCCAACGCCGTCGAGCACGCAGACGCGCAGCAGCCGCCGATCACCATGTTCGGCCCGGACTTCCCCTACGCCTACGACGACTTCCTCGCCCACCCGGCGGGCCTCGGCCAGGTGCCCGCGACGGAGCACGGCACGGAGGTCGCGGTCATCGGCGGCGGCCTGTCCGGCATCGTCGCCGCGTACGAGCTGATGAAGATGGGCCTCAAGCCGGTCGTCTACGAGGCCGACCAGATCGGCGGGCGGCTGCGCACGGTCGGCTTCGAGGGCTGCGACGCGTCCCTCACCGCCGAGATGGGCGCGATGCGCTTCCCGCCGTCCTCCACGGCCCTGCAGCACTACATCGACCTCGTCGGCCTCAAGACGCGGCCGTTCCCCAACCCCCTCGCGGAGGCGACCCCGTCGACTGTCGTCGACCTCAAGGGCGAGTCGCACTACGCCGAGACGATCGAGGACCTGCCGCAGGTCTACCGGGACGTCGCCGAGGCCTGGGGCCGGTGCCTGGAGGAGGGCGCCGACTTCTCCGACATGAACCGGGCCCTGCGCGAGCGGGACGTCCCGCGCATCCGCGAGATCTGGTCCAAGCTCGTCGAGAAGCTCGACAACCAGACCTTCTACGGCTTCCTCTGCGACTCCGAGGCGTTCAAGTCCTTCCGCCACCGGGAGATCTTCGGCCAGGTCGGCTTCGGCACCGGCGGCTGGGACACCGACTTCCCGAACTCCATCCTGGAGATCCTGCGCGTCGTCTACACCGAGGCCGACGACCACCACCGCGGCATCGTCGGCGGCTCCCAGCAGCTGCCGCTGCGCCTGTGGGAGCGCGAGCCGCAGAAGATCGTCCACTGGCCCCAGGGCACCTCGCTGGCGAGCCTGCACGAGGGCCGCGAGCCCCGCCCGGCGGTGACCCGGCTGCACCGCACGGCCGGCAACCGCATCACGGTGACCGACGCGCGCGGCGACATCCGCACCTACCGGGCGGCGATCTTCACCGCCCAGTCCTGGATGCTGCTGTCGAAGATCGACTGCGACGACTCGCTCTTCCCGATCGACCACTGGACGGCCATCGAGCGCACCCACTACATGGAGAGCTCCAAGCTGTTCGTGCCGGTGGACCGCCCGTTCTGGCTGGACAAGGACGAGGAGACCGGCCGGGACGTCATGTCGATGACGCTCACCGACCGCATGACGCGCGGCACCTACCTGCTCGACGACGGCCCGGACAAGCCCGCCGTCATCTGCCTGTCCTACACCTGGTGCGACGACAGCCTGAAGTGGCTGCCGCTGTCCGCGAACGAGCGGATGGAGGTCATGCTGAAGTCGCTCGGCGAGATCTATCCCAAGGTCGACATCCGCAAGCACATCATCGGCAACCCGGTCACCGTGTCCTGGGAGAACGAGCCCTACTTCATGGGCGCGTTCAAGGCCAACCTGCCCGGCCACTACCGCTACCAGCGGCGCCTGTTCACGCACTTCATGCAGGACCGGCTGCCGGAGGACAAGCGCGGCATCTTCCTCGCCGGCGACGACATCTCATGGACGGCCGGCTGGGCCGAGGGCGCGGTCCAGACCGCCCTCAACGCGGTCTGGGGCGTCATGCACCACCTCGGCGGCACGACCGACCCGACCAACCCGGGCCCGGGCGACGTGTACGACGAGATCGCGCCCGTGGAACTGCCGGAGGACTAGCGCCGGGGCGGGGGTTGGGCCAGGGGCGTGAGCAGCATGCGCCCCGTGAGGCCCACCGCCGTGTCCAGGCGCTCGGTGAACTCCCCGGCGATGTCGGGGAGTCGCCGCAGTGCCCACAGGGCCCGGGCCGCCGTCCACGCCGCGTCCCGGGCCCGCTCCAGGCTCCAGGAGCCCAGCAGGTGCGTCAGCGGGTCGGCGATCTGCAACAGGTCGGGGCCCGGCATCAGATCTTCGCGGATGCGCTCCTCCAGCGACACGAGGAGATCGCCCACGGTGTCGAACTCGTCCTCCAGCTCGGCCGGAGCGCAGTCGAGGGTACGGCAGGTGTCCACGACGGCCAGCGCGAGATCGTGCCCGATGTGCGCGTTGATGCCCGCCAGCGCGAACTGCAGCGGGCGTACCCCGGGATGGCGGCGGAACTGGAACAGCGGCCGCCAGCAGGCCGGTGCCCGCCGGTCCTTCGCCGCCGCCGCGACGGCGTCCAGGTACCGCCGCGCGAACCGTACGTCCAGCGTGATCGCGGCGTGCGGATCGGCGAACCGCCCGGTGTCGACGTACCGGTCCACCGTCTGCGTGACGGTGAGGTAGACGCGGTTGAAGACCGCCACCCCGTCCCGCGGGTGCAGGGCCGCGTCCAGGGCGCGCATCCGGCGGATGACTCCGTCGACCGGTGTGTCCACGGCCGGGGGGACTTGTTCGCATCGCGGCATGCGGGCAGAGTCCCAGCTCTAGGCTGGCGGGAGTACCGGCGGGCCCGGCGCTTCCCCGAAACGGGGGAACACCGCCCGCCGCAGGGGGAGGGGGAGCAACGGCGTGGCAGGCTCGCGTGCGCAGCGCCTGGCCGCCCGCCGGGCCGCGCGCAGACGTGCCGCCCGGCGCGGCGCGATGGTCGCGGCGGCGGCCGTCGTGGTCGTGGCCGGGGTGGTCGCCGGGACGCTCTCCGCGTTCGACGGCGAGCGGCGCGGCTCCGACCAGGCGAGGACTCCCGCGGTGACCGCCTCCCCACGGCTGGCGCCCCTGCCCGCGGTGCCGTCCCCGTCCCCGTCCGCGGCCAGGTCCTCGGCTGACGCGTCCGCGACGGCGAGCCCTTCGCCCTCGCCGTCCCCGTCGAGGAGCAGGGCCGTGCGGCAGCAGCGCGGCGCCCCGGCCGCGGGCCGGCTCTACCGCCACCCCGACTCCCAGGTGCTCGACTGGGTCCGCACCCACTCCGGCGACCCCCGGCACGCGGTCATCGCCTCCCGCATCGCCGAGCGGCCGGCCGCGGTCTGGTTCGCCGAGTACGCGCCGCAGACCCTCACCGCCCGGGTCGCCGCCGTCACCTCGGGCGGCGCGGCCCGGGGCCGGGTGCCGGTCCTCGTGCCGTACGCGATCCCCGGCCGCGACTGCGGCGGCCACTCCCAGGGCGGGGCGCCCGACCTGGACGCCTACGACGCCTGGATCGACCGGTTCGCCGAGGGACTGGGCTCGGGCGAGGTCATCGTCGTCCTGGAGCCGGACTCCGTAGCCCAGGCCGAGTGCCTCTCCGCCGGTGCGCGTGCGGACCGCTTCGCCTCCCTGGCCCGGGCCGGACGCGTCCTGAAGGCCGCCAACCCCCGGGCCCGCGTCTACTTCGACGCGGGACACTCGGGCTGGAACGCGCCCGGCAAGCAGGCCGCCTGGCTGCGGCAGGCCGGTGCCGCCGAGCCCGGGTCATCGGACGGGATCTTCAGCAACGTCTCCAACTTCCACACCACCGCCGACGAGATCGCCTACGACCGGCGGGTCCTGGACGCGCTCGGCGGCCCGGCGGACCTCGGGGCCGTCATCGACACCAGCCGCAACGGCAACGGCGCCCCCGCCGACGGAGAGTGGTGCGACCCCGCCGGCCGCAAGCTCGGCCGCCCCCCGACCCTGACCACCGGCGAGCCCCGGATCGACGCCTACCTGTGGGTCAAGCTGCCGGGGGAGTCGGACGGCTGCCGGGGCAGGCCCGGGACGTTCACCGCGTCCTACGCCTACGACTTGGCGTCGTCGTAGGAGGAGGTGCCCTCGTCCAGCAGCGGCGTCTGCGTCTTCAGATGGGCCGGGGCGAAGGCCCGCAGCGCGTGGTAGCCGGTGATGACGACCACCGTGCCGAGCGCGATGCCGCTCAGCGAGAAGGTGTCCGTGAACTCCATGGAGACGTTGCCGACGCCGATGATGATGCCCGCGGCCGCCGGGACCAGGTTCAGCGGATTGCGCAGGTCCACCTCCGCGTTGATCCAGATCTGCGCGCCGAGCAGGCCGATCATCCCGTACAGGATGACGGTGATGCCGCCGAGCACCCCGCCGGGGATCGCCGCGACGACCGCGCCGAACTTGGGGCACAGGCCGAAGAGCAGGGCGAAACCGGCGGCGGCCCAGTAGGCGGCCGTGGAGTAGACGCGGGTCGCGGCCATCACGCCGATGTTCTCGGAGTACGTGGTGTTGGGCGGGCCGCCGACCGCGGTGGACAGCATCGAGCCGACGCCGTCGGCCGCGATGGCCGTGCCGAGCCTGTCGTCCAGCGGGTCACCGGTCATCTCACCGACCGCCTTCACGTGCCCGGCGTTCTCCGCGACCAGCGCGATGACGACCGGCAGCGCGACCAGAACCGCCGACCACTCGAACGACGGGCCGTGCAGCGTCGGCAGTCCGATCCAGTCGGCCTGGCCCACGCCGGAGAGGTCCAGCCGCCAGTGGTCGGTGACCTTGCCGCTGCCGTCCGCCGAGTGGATCTTGCCGAAGACCAGGTCGAAGACCCAGGAGACGCCGTAGCCGAAGACCAGCCCCAGGAAGATCGCGATCCGGGACCAGAAACCGCGCAGGCAGACGACCGCCAGTCCGGTGAACAGCATCACCAGCAGGGCCGTCCACTGGTCCTGCGGCCAGTACGTCGCGGCCGTCACCGGTGCCAGGTTGAAGCCGATCAGCATCACCACCGCGCCGGTGACGATCGGCGGCATCGCGGCGTGGATGATCCGCGCCCCGAACCGCCGCACGGCGAGCCCCACCAGGAACAGCGCGGCACCGACGACGAAGACCGCGCCGGTGACCGTGGCGCTGCTGCCGCCCTGCGCGCGGATCACCGCCGCCACACCGACGAAGGAGAGCGAACAGCCCAGGTAGCTGGGCACCCGGCCGCGCGTGGCCAGCAGGAACACCACGGTCGCGACGCCCGACATCATGATCGCCAGGTTGGGGTCCAGGCCCATCAGGACCGGCGCCACGAAGGACGCCCCGAACATGGCCACCACGTGCTGGGCGCCGAGCCCGGCCGTACGGGGCCAGGAGAGCCGCTCGTCGGGCCGGACCACCGCTCCGGGGGCCGGGACGCGTCCGTCGCCGTGCAGTTTCCAGCGGACGCCGAGATCCATGGGGGTGTCGCTTTCGTCGTGCGGGCAGCTGAGTCCGGACCATTCTCCGGGCTGACGGGTGATGCTCCGTACACCTGGGCGGACGCTTAGGATCGGCGGTCGCTGTAGAGCCCACCGATCCGTACGCCCAGGAGCCCCGCCCGTGACCGCCGAAGCCCTCCCCGCCCCCGCCCCGTCCCACGGCCGGCTGGTCCCCGTCACCGTCCACTTCGACGACCTGGACGCCCTCGGCCTGCTGCACAACGCCCGCTATCCGCTCATGGTGGAGCGGGCCTGGGCCGAGCTGTGGCAGGAGCGGGGCATCCGCTTCGAGGGCGACTGGGCGGCCGCGGGCGACGCCTGCAACGCGGTGAAGGAGCTGACGATCACCTACGAGGCGCCGGTGACCCGGCCGGGCCCGTACGCCGTCCACCTCTGGCTGGAGCGGCTCGGCACGACCGGGCTCACGTACGGCTTCCGCTTCTGCTCGGCGGACGGCGCGACTACCCACGCCCACGGGACGCGGGTGCTGGTCCGGCTCGACGCCGCCACGCTGCGCCCCGCCCCCTGGAGCGAGGAGTTCAGGGCCGCGGGTCGGGAACTGCTGCGTCCGGCCCGCTGATCTTCACCCGGTCGCCGGGGCGCAGCACCCGGGCGAAGGCGACCAGACCGCCGGAGAGCAGCGTCACCAGGCAGAACGAGACCATCAGGCTGGTCGCCTGGGCCAGCATGCCGATCGCGCTCGGCGCGATCAGGCCCGAGGTGTAGGTGATGGTCGCGACGCCGGCGATGGCCAGGCTCGGGTTGGAGCCGCTGCGGCCCGCCGCCGCGAAGCACAGCGGCACGACGACGGCGATGCCCAGCCCCATCAGCGCGAACCCGGCCATCGCCACCGCCGGGTGCTCGGCGAGGACGATCAGCAGCCCGCCGAGGACGGCGAACACCCCGCTCGCCCGCACGGTCCGCACCGCGCCGAAGCGGTCCACGACCTTGTCGCCCGCGATCCGGGCGACGGCCATGGTGAGGGTGAAGCCCGTCGTGCAGGCGGCCGCGAGACCGGCCGAGGTCTCCAGCTGTTCGCGCAGGTAGACCGCCGACCAGTCCAGGCTCGCCCCTTCCGCGAACACCGCACAGAACCCGATCGCGCCGATGAGCAGCGCCGAGCGGGGCGGCAGCGCGAACCGCGGCGGCGGCTCCTCGTCCTGCGCGGGCTGCAGGTCGAGCACCCACTGGCAGCACAGCACGCCGACGACGGTGAGCACCGCCGCGGCCAGGGCGTGGTGCAGCCGGGCGTCCGAGCCCAGGTGGGCGGCGAGCGTACCGGCCGCCGAGCCGATCAGGGCACCCGCGCTCCACATGCCGTGCAGTCCGGACATGATCGACCGGTCGAGCCGGTTCTCGACCTCGACGCCGAGCGCGTTCATCGCCACGTCCGCCATGCCCGCCGTCGCGCCGTACACGAACAGGGCCAGGCAGAGCGTGAGCAGGTTCGGCGCGAGGGACGGCAGCACCAGCGACAGGGTCCACAGGGCGATCAGCCCGCGCAGCGCGTTGCGGGCGCCGAAACGGTGGCTGACACTGCCGGCGAGCGGCATCGCGACGGACGCGCCGAGGGCGGGGAAGGCCAGGGCGATGCCCAGCTGGCCGGCGCTCACGCCCGCGTGGTCCTGGATCCACGGCACCCGGGTGGCGAACGAGCCGGTCACGGCGCCGTGCACCGCGAAGACGGCGGCCACGGCGTACCGCGACCGCTTCACCTCGCGCTGTGCGTCGACCACGTTTCCCATGGTGCGGTCCCCCTCCTGCTCGCTCACGTGCACCCGGTCGTGCCGCCGTAAACTATCAGGAACCCTGCCTGATAATAAGAGGGTCTCCCGTCGGGCCCGGGAAGCAGGGCCTGGCGATCTGGAAGGATCCCGGCATGCCCGCATCCCCGCGCACCGCCCGGGCCATCAACGACCGGCTCGCCCTGCGTCTGCTCCAGCAGGAGGGCCCGCTGACGGCAGGGCAGTTGAAGCAGCTGACCGGCCTGTCCCGGCCGACCGTCGCCGACCTCATCGAACGCCTCACCGACGCCGGCCTGATCACGGTCGTCGGCGAGGCGGGGGAGCAGCGCCGCGGACCCAACGCCAAGGTGTACGGCATCGTCGCCGACCGGGCGCACCTCGCCGCGCTGGACGTCCGCACCGAGGGCGTGGCCGTGGCCGTCGCCGACCTGGTGGGGCGGGTGCTGGCCGAGGCGTCGGTGCCGATCGGCGGGGACACGGGCACGGGACCCGCCGTGGAGCAGGCCGTCGCGCTGGTCGAACGCGCGGTCAAGGAAGCCGGGGCGGACCGGCTGCACACCGTCGGCATCGGGGCGCCCGGGCTGATCGACCCGGCCAGCGGCGAACTGCGCGACTCCTCCGGGCTGCCCGAGTGGCACCGGCGGCTGGTCGCCGCCCTCCAGGAGCGGCTGCCCGAGGCGCGGGTGCGCGTGGAGAACGAGACGAACCTCGCGGCCCTGGCCGAGCAGCGCGACGGCGCCGCCCGGGACCGCGACACCTTCGTCCTGCTGTGGCTGGGGCACGGCACGGGAGCGGCGGTGGTCCTCGACGGGGCGCTGCGCCGCGGTGCCTCCGGCGGCACCGGCGAGATCGGCTTCCTGCCCGTCCCGGGCACCACCGCCCTGCCGACCGCCACCGACTGCGAGGGCGGCTTCCACTCGCTGGCCTCGGCGGCGGCGGTGGTGGACCTGGCCGCGCGGTGCGCGGTGCCGGTGGCGGCGGGCCGGGATCCGTCGGCGGCCGGGGCGCTGCGGGCCGCGGTCGGGCTGGTCCGGGAGGCGGCGGCCCAGGGGGCCGTGCCCTCCCGCGCCCCCGCGCCCGAGGCCCGCTTCCTGGACGCCCTCGCCGACCGACTGGCCGTCGGGGTCGCCGCGGTCGTCGCGATCCTCGACCCCGGGTGCGTGGTGCTCGGCGGCGAGGTCGGGCAGGCCGGGGGCGCGGAACTCGCCGCACGGGTGCGGGAGCGCCTGGCCCGCATGACCCCGCTGGCCACCGAGGTGCGGGCCACCGGCCTGGGCGGTGGCGCGGTCCTGCGCGGTGCGCTGCTGACGGCCCGGGACCGCGCGCAGGACGAACTGTTCACGCCGGGTGAGACCGCGCGGCGCTGGTAGCGCCCGGGGCGGGGGAGGGCGTCGCGTCTGGGAGGCCCGACGGCGGGCAAGGGCCGTCGTCACCGCCGCCGGGCCGGTCCGTGGGGGTGGGGGGTGCCGACCCTGGCGTCGACCCTAGAAAGGACTAGACCACAGCGTCAATAGGTTCGTACCAAGCCGAGTCCCCGGCCGGGTGGGGGCGTTGGCCGCGCCGTCGCGCTGGGGAAGGAACGCGCCACGTTCTGTGAGGCACCCCACACCGTTCGCCCGTCTGGACCCCCGTCGGGCGTGGCACACTGGCCGTGTATCAACAGCAGCGCACTCCGGGGTCGGTGAAAGTCCGAACCGGCGGTTACAGTCCGCGACCCGGTCGCCTCCAGCGACCGGTTGACCAGGTGAAATTCCTGGACCGACGGTTAAAGTCCGGATGGGAGGCAGTGCGCGGCGAGCGGGCATCCGTGCGCGCCGCCCGAGAGGTCCGTCCCCAGGGCGGACTCCATCCGGCGTCGCCCCCGGTGTTCCTGCTCGTACCTCTGTCGTCTTCGACAGCCCCGGAGTCCGTGCCCGAAGAGGCAGGAGGACCCGGGAAGTGTTCACCGGAATCGTCGAAGAGCTGGGCGAGGTCACCGCCGTCGAGACCCTCGACGACGCCTGTCGCTTCCGCCTGCGCGGTCCCGTCGTCACCCAGGGCGCGAAACACGGAGACTCCATCGCCGTGAACGGCGTCTGCCTCACGGTGGTCGACCACGAGGCCGACGAGTTCACCGCCGACGTCATGGCGGAGACCCTGAACCGCTCCAGCCTCGGCGCCCTGCGGGCCGGGTCCCGCGTCAACCTCGAACGCCCCATGGCCGTCGGCGACCGCCTCGGCGGGCACATCGTCCAGGGCCACGTCGACGGCACCGGCGAGATCCTGGAGCGCGAGGCCTCGGAGAACTGGGAGATCGTGAAGATCTCCCTGCCCGCGGACCTCACCCGGTACGTGGTCGAGAAGGGCTCCATCACCGTCGACGGCGTCAGCCTCACCGTCGTCGACGCCGGCCCCGGCCACTTCACGGTCAGCCTCATCCCCACCACCCTCGACCTGACCACGCTCGGCCACAAGCGGCCCGGCGACCCGGTCAACCTCGAAGTGGACGTCATCGCCAAGTACGTCGAGCGCATGCTGGGCGACCGCGCGCAGGGGGCGACCCGGTGAACACGCTGAACTCCGAGGCCTTCACCCTCTTCGGCCAGCACATCAAGTGGGCCGACATGGTCGGCAACCTCTTCGGCCTCGCCGCCCTCGCCCTCGGCTGGCGGCGCTCCATCTGGACCTGGCCCGTGCAGTTCCTGGCCGGCCTCATCCTCTTCGGCGCCTTCTTCGGCCACCTCACCGGCAGCGCGGGCAAGCAGGCGGTCGTCATGGTCGTCGCCCTCTACGGCTGGTGGCAGTGGCAGCGCGGCACGGGCCGGGGCGAGGACGGCCACATCGCCGTCCGGTTCGCCACCTGGCGCGAACGCGCCGCGATGGCCGCCGCGGCCGCCGCCGGCACGGTCGCGGTGGCCCTGCTGTTCACGGCCTACCCGAAGCTGTCCTGGGACCCCTGGCCGGACGCCTACATCTTCGTCGGCACGGTCGTCGCCATGTACGCCCAGGCCCGCGGCATGGTCGAGTTCTGGTTCGCCTGGCTGCTCGTCGACCTCGTCGGCGTGCCCCTCAACTTCGCCAACGGCTACGCCTTCTCCGGCTTCGTCTACGTCATCTACGGCGCGCTCGTCCTGTGGGGCCTGCGCGACTGGTGGCTGCGCTCGCGCAAGGCCGCGCGGCCCACCCTGGAAGGAGCGCCGGCATGAGCACGGCACCGATCCTGTACAGCGCCGACGGCGAGTTCGAGGACCTCGCGCTCGACCCCGTCGAACAGGCCGTCGCCGACATCGCCGCCGGCCGCCCCGTCGTGGTCGTCGACGACGAGGACCGGGAGAACGAGGGCGACCTCGTCATCGCCGCCGAGAAGGCCACCCCCGAGATCGTCGCCTTCATGATGAGCGAGTGCCGCGGCCTGATCTGCGCCCCCATGGAGGGCGACGAACTCGACCGGCTCCAGCTCCCGCAGATGGTCGACGACAACACCGAGTCGATGAAGACCGCCTTCACGGTCTCCGTCGACGCCTCCGCCGCCCACGGCGTGAGCACCGGCATCTCCGCCGCCGACCGCGCCACCACCCTGCGGCTGCTCGCCGACGGCGTGTCCGGGCCCGGCGACTTCGTGCGCCCCGGCCACATCTTCCCGCTGCGCGCCCGGCCCGGCGGCGTGCTCACCCGCGACGGCCACACCGAGGCGGCCGTCGACCTCGCCCGCCTCGCGGGCCTGCGCCCGGCCGGCGCGATCGTCGAGATCGCCGGCGAGGACGGCCGCATGCTGCGCCTGCCCGAGCTGGTGCCCTTCGCCCGCAAGCACGGCCTGACGATCATCTCCATCGAGGACCTGATCGCCTACCGCCGCAGCAGCGAACCGACCGTCCGCCGCGAGGCCACGACACAACTGCCCACCGCCCACGGCACGTTCACCGCCCACGGCTACCGCTCCACCGTCGACGGCGTCGAGCACGTCGCCCTGGTGCACGGCGAGATCGGCGACGGCCAGGACGTCCTGGTCCGCGTCCACTCCGAATGCCTCACCGGCGACGTCTTCGGCTCCGCCCGCTGCGACTGCGGCCCCCAGCTGGACGCCTCCCTGGCCCGCATCCAGTCCGAGGGCCGGGGCGTGGTGGTCTACCTGCGCGGACACGAGGGCCGCGGCATCGGCCTGATGTCCAAGCTGCGCGCCTACGAACTGCAGGAACGCGGCCGCGACACCCTCGACGCCAACCTCGAACTCGGCCTGCCCGCCGACGCGAGGGACTACGGCGCGGGCGCGCAGATCCTCGCCGACCTCGGCGTGCGCAGCGTCCGGCTGCTGACCAACAACCCCGACAAGACCGACGCCCTCACCCGGCACGGCATCGTCGTCAAGGCGCGCGTGCCGATGCCGGTCAGCGCCGGCGAGCACAACCTCCGCTACCTGCGCACCAAGCGGGACCGGATGGGCCACGACCTGCCCTGGCTGGACACGACCACCGTGCCGGCCTGCGGCAACCAGTAACAGAGCACGAGAGGGAGCAACGTGAGCGGCAAGGGTGCACCGGAGCTGTCCGTACGCAATGTGGGTGATCTCCGGGTCGCCGTCATCGCGGCGCAGTGGCACGAGAAGGTGATGGACGGCCTGGTGGACGGCGCCCTGCGCGCCCTGCACGACCTGGGCATCGACGAACCGACCCTGCTCAGGGTCCCCGGCAGCTGGGAGCTCCCGGTCGTGGCCAAGGTCCTCGCGGGCCGCGGCTACGACGCGATCGTCGCCCTCGGCGTCGTCATCCGCGGCGGGACCCCCCACTTCGACTACGTGTGCCAGGGCGTAACCCAGGGCCTCACCCAGGTGTCCGTCGACACCGGCGTCCCCGTCGGCTTCGGCGTGCTGACCTGCGACACCGAGGAGCAGGCCCTGGACCGCGCCGGGATCGAGGGCTCCAGCGAGGACAAGGGGCACGAGGCGGTGACGGCCGCGGTGGCGACCGCGGCCACGCTCCGCTCAGTATCCGAACCCTGGCGCTGACGAAAGCCGTATGTGGCATAGGCTGAGCGTCACCATGTCCAAGAAGACGTTCGAGGAGCTCTTCACCGAGCTCCAGCACAAGGCCGCCCACGGCGACCCCGCCACTTCCCGCACCGCAGAGCTGGTCGGCAAGGGCGTCCACGCCATCGGCAAGAAGGTCGTCGAGGAGGCCGCCGAAGTGTGGATGGCCGCCGAGTACGAGGGCAAGGAGGCGGCCGCCGAGGAGATCTCGCAGCTGCTGTACCACGTCCAGGTGATGATGGTCGCCCGCGGCATCTCCCTCGACGACGTCTACGCCCACCTGTAAGCCGCACCCCGTTCCCGCACCCACCCACGCAAAGGAAGCCGACCTCATGCTGCGCATCGCCGTCCCCAACAAGGGTTCCCTGTCAGGCCCTGCGGCGGAGATGCTGCATGAGGCCGGCTACCGGCAGCGCCGCGAGTCCAAGGAACTGCGGATCGTCGACCCGGCCAACGAGGTCGAGTTCTTCTACCTCCGCCCCCGCGACATCGCCATCTACGTCGCCTCCGGCCAGCTGGACATCGGCCTGACCGGCCGGGACCTGCTGATCGACTCGGGCGCCGACGCCGAGGAGATCCTCCCCCTCGGCTTCGCCCGCTCCACCTTCCACTACGCCGCCAAGCCCGGCACCATGACCGGCCTGGCCGACCTGGCCGGCAAGACCGTCGCCACCTCCTACGAGGGCATCGTCGCCGGTCACCTCGCCGAGCACGGCATCGACGCCTCCGTCGTCCACCTCGACGGCGCCGTCGAGACCGCCATCCAGCTCGGCGTCGCCCAGGTCATCGCCGACGTCGTGGAGACCGGCACCTCGCTGCGCAACGCCGGCCTGGAGATCGCCGGCGAGCCGATCATGCAGTCCGAGGCCGTGGTGATCCGCCGCACCGGCGCCGACCCCGACGACCCCAAGGTCCAGCAGTTCCTGCGCCGCCTCCAGGGCGTCCTGGTCGCCCGGACCTACGTGATGATGGACTACGACTGCCGCGTCGAGCAGCTGGAGAAGGCCGTCGCCCTCACCCCCGGCCTGGAGTCGCCGACCGTCTCCCCGCTGCACAACGAGGGCTGGGTCGCCGTCCGCGCGATGGTCCCGGCCAAGGAGGCGCAGCGGATCATGGACGACCTGTACGACATCGGCGCCCGGGCCATCCTGACCACGGCCATCCACGCCTGCCGGCTCTGAGGGGCGCACCTCCATGTCCCAGCTTCCCGCCCTCCCCGTCACTTTCCGGCCGGGCAGCACCCGCGCGGTGCTGCTCGGGGCCGCCGTCGCGATTCTCGTGGTGATCACGACCGTCGCGATGCTGCTGGAGCAGCTCAGCCCCGCCGAGCGCCTGAGCTTCGTCGTCACGGCACTGCTGCTGGACGCCGTGCTGCTCGTGCTGGCCCGGCCCAAGGTCGTCGCCGACGAGGGCGGTGTCACCGTGGTCAACCTCACGAACAAGCGCAGGCTGGAGTGGGCGGAGATCCTCCAGGTGACCCTCCGCCCGGGCGACCCCTGGGTGTTCCTCAACCTCAGCGACGGCACCAGCCTGCCCGCCCTGGGCATCCAGCCGGGCATCGCCAAGCAGCGCGCCGTCGCCGACGCCCGCGCCCTGCGGGCCCTCGTCGAGGCCCGTTCGGTCACGGACCCCGAGGGGCGCCGGAGCTGAGGCGTGGCCATGCGCACGGCCGTCGCCACTGCCGCACCGGGCGGTGTCTTGATTAACCTGTTGGCGGAGGCGCTACGGAAGGCGCCTTCGCCGCTGCTGCCCCGCCCGGTGCGCAGAGGCTTCCTGCTAACCGAGGAGTGACCCCCTCCGGCGATGGACGGATCGTCCTGCAGTACCTGCGCCGCCCCCTGCCGACATAGCGCGGACCGTGTCCGCGCCCGTGCGGAGGCGGCGGCAACATGACCATCCCCCTGCTGCTCCTGGCAGCCGCGTTCCTGCTGATTCTCGCCAACGGATTCTTCGTGGCGGCCGAGTTCGGACTCGTCACGGTCGAGCGGCCCGAGGCCGAGAAGGCCGCCGCCGAGGGCGACCGCCGCGCCCAGCGGGTCGTCGAATCACTCAAGGAACTCTCCTTCCAGCTCTCCGGCACCCAGCTCGGCATCACCATCACCTCCCTCGTCGTCGGCATGCTCGCGGAGCCGGCGCTCGCGGAGCTCCTGCACGGCCCGTTCACCTCGATCGGCGTCCCCGGAGGAGCCGTCCCCGGCGTCACCGTCGTCGTCGGCATGCTGGTGGCCTCCGCCGTGCAGATGGTGATCGGCGAGCTGCTGCCCAAGAACTGGGCGGTGTCCAGGCCGCTGCAGGTCGCGCGGTTCGTCGCGGCGCCGCAGCATGCCTTCGCCCGGCTGTTCCGCCCGGTCATCGCGGGCCTCAACGCCGTCGCGAACCGGCTCGTACGGGCCCTGGGCTTCGAGCCCGCCGAGGAACTGGCCTCCGCCCGCACCCCCGGCGAGCTGGTCTCCCTGGCCCGCCACTCCGCCCTGGCCGGCGCCCTCGAACAGGACACGGCCGACCTCTTCGTGCGGACCCTGTCCCTCGGCGAGCTGACCGCGCAGCACGTGATGACGCCGCGCGTGAAGGTCAGCGCCCTGCAGTCCTCGGCCACCGCCGAGGACGTGGTCAACCTGACCCGCGCCACCGGCCTGTCCCGCTTCCCCGTCTACCGGGAGCGGATCGACGAGGTCGTCGGCATGGTCCACCTCAAGGACGCCCTGGCCGTTCCCGCCCCGGACCGGCTGCGCACGCCCGTCGGCCGCATCGCACGCCCGCCCCTGCTCGTCCCCGAGACCCTGCCCGTGCGGCCCCTGCTGACCCGGCTGCGCAGCGAGCAGCCCATCGCGGTCGTCGTCGACGAGTACGGCGGCACGGCCGGTGTCGTCACGCTGGAGGACATCGTCGAGGAACTCGTCGGCGAGGTCCGCGACGAGCACGACGGACACGACCTGCCCGAGCTGGCCTCCGCGCCGCCGGAGGACGGCAGGCCCGCCTGGGACGCCGACGGCAGCTGCCGCGTCGACGTGCTCCGGCGCATCGGCCTCGACGTGCCGGAGGGCCCGTACGAGACCGTCGCCGGCCTGATCGCCGACCTGCTGGGCCGGATCCCCGCCGTCGGGGACAGGGCGGAGCTGCCCGGCTGGCGCCTCGCGGTGCGCCAGGTCGGGCACTACCGCGCGGAACGGGTCCGGCTCGTACGGACCGCCCCGGTGACCGTCAAGGCGGAGGCCGTCCGATGAGCGTGCTCCAACTGCTGTTCGCCGCACTGCTCGTGCTGGCCAACGGCTTCTTCGTGGGCGCCGAGTTCGCGCTGGTCTCCGTCCGCCGCAGCCAGATCGAACCCCTCGGCACGGCCCGCGCCCGCCAGGTCCTCTACGGCCTGGAGCGGCTGCCGCAGATGATGGCGGCGGCCCAGTTCGGCATCACCGTCTGCTCCCTGACCCTGGGAGCGGTCGCCGAACCGACCGTGGCGCACCTGCTGGAGCCGGTCTTCGAGCGGGTCCACCTGCCCGAGGGCATGATCCACCCGCTCACCTACGTGATCGCCCTGGCCGCCGTGGTCTTCTGCCACCTCGTCATCGGCGAGATGGTGCCGAAGAACCTGGCGATGGCGGCGCCCGAGAAGGCGGCGCTGTGGCTCAGCCCGGGCCTGGTCTGGTTCGCCCGCTTCTGCAAGCCGGTCACCGTCGCCCTCGGTGCCGTCTCCCAGGGCATCCTGCGGCTCTTCCACGTCGAGCCGAAGGACGAGGTCGAGGCCGTCTTCACCAGCGAGCAGCTCAACCGGCTCGTGGAGGACGCGGGGCAGGCGGGCCTGCTCGACCCGGAGGAGGCCGAACGCCTGGAGGACGCGCTGGAGCTGGGTTCGCGCCCGGTGACGGACGTCCTGCTCCGGCGCGAGTCCCTCGTGACGGTCAGCCCCTCGGTGACGCCGGCGCGGATCGTCGAGCTCACGGCCCGCACGGGTTACTCCCGCTTCCCGGTGGCCGCGGACCACGGCGCGTTCATGGGCTACCTGCACGTCAAGGACGTCCTGGACCTGGAGGACTCCGACCGGGCCGTGCCGCAGCAGTTGTGGCGGCCGATGACGACCCTGCGGCCGGAGCTGCCGCTGGACGACGCGCTGACGGTGATGCGGCGGGCGGCGACGCACCTGGCGCAGGTGGCCGACGGGTCCGGAAAGGTGCTGGGACTGGTGACCCTGGAGGACGTACTGGAGCTGCTGGTCGGCGAGGTGCGCGACCCCGCACACCGGCAGGTGCGCGAGGTACGGCTGACCGAGCCGAGGTCGGGCGAGGAGGTACTGGCGACGTAGGGTCGCCGCCTCACGGTCCGGGCGGATCCTGCGGGCCCCGCCCGGACAGCACCTCCCCGTACGCCTGCATCAGGTCCGGCAGCCGCAGCGTCACCAGGTCCTCGCGTCCCAGCACGCCGGGACACACCGACAGCCGGAGGTCCCGGTACGCGCAGCTCTTCTCGTACAGCGTCCGCAGGAACCGCCCGTTGCCCAGCTCGTCGATCCACCCCTGGTCGACCACGTGCCCGGCGATGGACCGCAGTTCGTCGAGGGCCTCCTCGTCCCACACGTCGCCGTTCTCCGCGGCCAGCACCTTGCCGATCTCGGTGAGTTCGAGGGGACGGTAGGACGGGAAGTCGACGCGCGTGGTGAAGCGGGAGGACAGGCCGGGGTTCGCGGCGAGCAGCCGGTCCATGCCCTCCGGGTAGCCGGCCAGGATCACCACGAGGTGGTCGCGGTTGTCCTCGGCCCGCTTCAGCAGCACCTGGAGGGCCTCGTCGCCGTACGCGTCGCCCTTGCCGTAGCCCGAGTTGGACAGCGCGTACGCCTCGTCGACGAAGAGGACGCCCCCGAGCGCCGAGTCGATCAGCTCGTTCGCCTTCACGGCGGTCTGCCCGAGGTACTCGCCGACCAGGTCGGCGCGCTGGGCCTCCACGAGGTGGTCACCGCCGAGCAGTCCGAGGGCGTAGAAGACCCGGCCGAGGATGCGGGCGACGGTGGTCTTGCCGGTGCCGGAGGGGCCGGAGAAGACGAAGTGGCGTTTCGGCGGCTGGACGGGCAGGCCCTGACCGGCCCGCAGCCGGGCCATGTTCAACTGCGCCGACAACGCCTTGACCTGGCGTTTCACCGGCTCCAGCCCGACCATCCGCTCCAGCTCGGCGAGCGCCTCCTCCAGTAACGCGGGGTCGGTGGGCCCGGTCGGCAGGGACGGTGTCGGGGCGGTCCTGTCACGCACGGCGGGCCCGGTGACCGGCGGCAGGGCGGCGGAGACGGGCGGCTCCAGGTCGGGCAGTCTCAGGTCACGCCCCTCGGTGCCGAACAGCGGGTCGAAGCCGTCCGGTCCGTCCACGGCGTCCTGCCCGCCACCGGCGAGCGTGATCGCCGCGAGGCCGGCGTCGTCGTACCCGTCGCCCTCGGCGATCGCGGCGAGCCGGGCCGAGGTGTCCATGAACGCCGGGTCGACGCGGTGCACGGCCCGGTACAGGGGGAGCGCGGCGGCGCTGCGGCCGGTGCCCTCGTGCGCCCGGGCGAGCCAGTAGCGCAGCTCCTTGCGCTGCGGCTGCTCGCTGCGGCAGCGCATCAGGGCAGCGGACAGCAGCGGTTCGGCCTGCCCGTACATCTCCAGCCGCACCCGGGCCATGCCGCCGAACAGCCCCGCCTCGATGCCGAGCAGGGGGTCGTCCAGCAGCGGATCGGTGTGCCGGACCAACTGCTCCCAGTCCTTGACCAGGTAGGCGCGGCAGGCGTGCAGGAAGCGGACCTGGTGGTCGGTGTCCACCGGGGGCAGCCCGGCGAGGGCCCGGTCCAGCTCGGGGACGTGGCGGCCGTCCAGCCAGTGGGAGGCGTGCGCGAGCAGCAGGTCGCGCGGGCTCTCCAGCACGGGCTGCACCCACCAGCCCAGCCAGTACCAGGAGTTGAGGGGGCGGCGGTAGCGGGTGCGCTGTTCGCCGAAGCGGTCCCGGTGGCGGAACATCCGCAGCAGCGCGGTCGTCGTGTCGACGCGCAGCGCGTGCAGCCCGAGCCAGCCGTCGGCCATACCGGGGTCCATCCGCACGGCGGCCCGGAACTCCTCCTCGGCCTGCGGGTAGGCGCCCATGGTGTACGCGTCCACGCCGCGCAGCCAGGCGAGGTCGGCCGGGGCCTGATGAGGGCCCTGCGTGCCGAAGTCCATCACGTCCCCCACGAAGCGTGCCCCCGTCGGTATGCCAACGAGCCGTCCCCCGGCCGGCTGCCCCTGCTCGAACCGCTGTACCACGGACCGGAGTTGCACCGTGCGCGCAGCAACCGTCCGCAGGTCGCGACGAGGGCATCGTACCCGCGGGGGCGGCGCGTCCCCAGGGGGCCGTACGAGCCGTTCGGCGAGGTGGGAGGGGATACGGCGCCGTCGCGGACGGTGACCGAGGGTGATCGATCGGCGCCCCGCCGCGCGTGGGGAACCGCGAGAGGACAGAACGAAGCCCCCGATCACGGGGGAACAACCGGGGGCTTCGCGTCCTGAAGGCGGCTCCGAACGGCCGCACATTGAGAACGTAAGACCTGTACGGCCCGTCGGTCAAGCCGAGTTGGAGCACTCCGGCGAGTTGTCCCGCAAGGCTCTTCACGAGTTCAGCACACTGCGGGTGGTCCGTCACCCTCAGTGAGGGAACGGTCCGATTCCGGGCTTCCCGCGGGCCCCGGAAGCACCTCGTAGCCCTGCTCCACCTGGCGTACCAGGACGTCCGCGAACGGCCGTGAGGGGTCCCCGGCGAAGTGCCGGCGCTCGGCCGGGACCCAGTCGTTCCAGAACTCCCGCTGCTCCTCCCCGTCCCGGGAGCGTCCCCGCGCCCAGGCCTCCTCGCGCGGCAGGTCCAGCCACAGCAGCAGGGCCAGACGGGGGCGGAGCGCGCGGCGACCGGCGCCGACCCCCTCCAGCAGCAGCACCGGGGCGGGCGGCAGCGGGCGGGTCGGTCCGAAGCGACGGGTCCGCCAGTCGTAGGGGGAGTAGTGCGCGGTGCGGCCCCGGGCCAGGGGATCGAGCACCTGCTCCCGCAGGCGCCCGGTCCAGTCGAAGAGTGCGTCGTGGCTGGCGATGTCGTCCAGGCGCAGCACCGGCACGCCGCCCAGGGCCGCGGCCAGCTCCCCGGCGAACGTGGTCTTCCCGGAGCCGGCGTGCCCGTCGACCCCGACGAGCCGGACCGGGCCGCAGGAGGGCGGCAGGCGGCGGATCCGGAAGGCGAGGTCGAGGACGGACTCCGGTGCGGGGCGGAAGGGCACATTCATCTCGCGCAGCACTCTAACGACGTGCTCGCGCCGCTCCCACCGGGGTGCGTCGGCGGTGCCACTGGTCGACGCCAATATTGGTGGGCGTGGCGCGGGTCGAAGTGCTGGCGGGACCCGGCGGGCTGTGCTCATATGTGGCGCACACACGGATGCGATCGACCGTGTACCGGACCTGCCCCGCCCTGCCCGACTCCGACCATCGGGGGTCCCGTCATGAGCAGAGTCGACCAGCCGTCCCGCAGAACCGTCCTGGCCGCCGTGGTCGCCGCCGCCGTCACCGGGAGCGCGGGTCCGGCGGCCGCCGATCCCGAGACCGCCATGACCACCCACCCCGCAGCCGCCGACCGGGCGGCCCCGGCCCGGACCGTGGACAACCGGGCCTGGTTCACCTACGGCGACTGGTGCTCCGGCACCGCCCGGGGCACCCGCGCCGTCGCCGGCGACCGCCCCGGCGTGGTCCTCGCCACGCCCGCCGGAACCACCGACTACACGGACCCGCACACCGGCACCACCGCCTCCTGGCAGTACGGCACCTGGACCTCCCCCGCGCACCGGTTCGCCGTCCCCGCGACGGAGGCGATCGTCTCCTGGAACGCCCACACCCCGCCCGGCACCTGGATCCAGGTCGAGGCCCGGGCGACCTACACGGACGGCACCAGCGGCCCCTGGTACGTGATGGCCCGCTGGGCCGCGGGCGACCAGGACATCCGCCGCACCTCGGTCGACGACCAGAGCGACGGCCGGAGCACCGTCTGGACCGACACCCTGGCCGTCGACGACCCGTCGTCCGGACTGCGCATGACCGCCTGCCGGTTGCGCCTGACCCTGTACCGCAGGCCCGGCGGCCGGGGCACGCCCACCGTCTGGCGGCTCCACGTGATGGGCTCCGACGTCCCCGCCCGCTTCGCCGTCCCGGCCTCCGCGCCCGGCCTGGCGAGGGAACTGTCCGTCCCGCGCTACTCGCAGGAGATCCACAAGGGCCAGTACCCCGAGTACGACAACGGCGGCGAGGCCTGGTGCAGCCCCACCTCCTCCCAGATGGTCATCGAGTACTGGGGCGGCCGGCTCACCCCCGAGCAGCTGGCCTGGGTGAACCCGGCGTACGCCGACCCGCAGGTCTGCCACGCCGCCCGGTTCACCTACGACCACCAGTACGGCGGCTGTGGCAACTGGCCCTTCAACACCGCCTACGCGGCCACCTTCGACGGCCTCGGGGGCGTGGTCACCCGGCTCGGCTCGCTCACCGACCTGGAGACGCTCATCGGGGCCGGCGTCCCGGCCATAACCTCCCAGTCGTTCACGAAGGGGGAGCTGACCGGCGCCGGCTACGGGACCGCCGGCCACCTCATGACCGTCATCGGGTTCACCGCCGACGGCGACGTGGTCGCCAACGACCCGTACTCCGGGAGCAACGAGGCCGTGCGGCGCGTCTACCGGCGGCGCGAGTTCGAGAACATCTGGCTGCGGACCAAGCGGTACAACAGTTCCGGAGCGGTCGCCTCCGGCACCGGCGGCGTCTGCTACCTCTGCTTCCCGGCGCACCCGACCGCGGCCCAGCGCGCGGCCCTGGCGGCCGTGGGCGTACGCGTGTGACCAAGCTCTCGGCCGCACAAGCCGCTCCGGGTGTCAAGGTGGGACAGAACGTCGGGGGAAGTCCGTCCGCACCACCGAACGAGCGAGAACCATGACCGCGCACTCCGCCACCGCCTCCGCCCCACGCGTCCGCACCGGCGGCCCCGGGGAAGACGGCCCGAAGATCGTCGAGCACGTCATGGGCTGGGCCCTGGTCGTGGCCGTCGCGATGCTCGTGACCCAGCTCGGGCTGCTGTGACCTGACCCACGTCGCGGGTGTGGGGCCTGCCATACTGCGGAGGTCCCGCCCCCGCCCGTGAGACCAGGGTCGAAAGTGAATATCAGCCCCCAGCCCGCCGCGCGCCCCCGGCCCCGCGGCACCGAGCGCTCGACGGCGCGCCGTGCCGAACTCATCGCCATCGGGCGGAGGTTGTTCGCCGACACGTCCTACGACGCCCTGTCGATGGACGACATCGCCCGGCAGGCGCACGTCGCCAAGGGGCTGATCTACTACTACTTCCAGTCCAAGCGCGGCTACTACCTGGCCATCATCCAGGACTCCGTCACCGAGCTGATCACGCTGGCGGCGAGCGGACCGGAACTTCCCCCGGCCGACCGGGTCCAGCGCACCGTCGACAGCTATCTGCGCTACGCCGAGCACAACCAGGCCGCCTACCGCACGATCGTCAGCGGCGGCGTCGGCTTCGACACCGAGGTGCACGCCCTCCGCGACGGGGTGCGCGCGGCCGTGGTCGCCACCATCGCCGAGGGCGCGTACGGCCGCGCCGACGTCACTCCGCTGGCGCGCATGGCCCTGCTCGCCTGGGTGTGCAGTGTCGAGGGCGCCACGCTGGAGTGGATCGACCGGCCGGAGCTGCCCCGCGCGACCATGCGCGAGCTGCTGGTGAAGACGCTCGGCGGCGCCCTGCGGGCCATCGAGGAACTGGACCCCGCCCACCGGGCGCCGGAACCCGCCCGCCGGGGCGCGTGAGAAAGGGGCGGAGCGTCCGCACGGACCCTCCGCCCCCTCGGTGCCGGGCCTACTTGATGGCCTTGATCAGCTCACCGTTCGCGGTGTCGCCGCTCAGCTCCCAGAAGAACGTGCCGCCCAGCCCTTGCTGGTTCTTGTAGTTCATCTTGGTCGCGATGGTCGCCGGGGTGTCGTAACTCCACCAGTCGCCGCCGCACTTGGCGTACGCCGTGCCGGCCACCGTCCCCGTCGCCGGGCACTTGGTCTTGAGGACCTTGTAGTCCTCGATGCCCGGCTCGTACGTGCCCGCCGCCGGGCCGGTCGCGGTGCCGCCCGGGGCCGCCTGGGTGACGCCGGTCCAGCCGCGGCCGTAGAAGCCGATGCCGAGCAGCAGCTTGGAGCCGGGGATGCCGAGGCTCTTCAGCTTGGCGATGGTCGCCGAGCTGTGGTTGTCCGCCTTCGGGATGCCGGCGTACGAGGTCAGCGGCGAGTGCGGGGCCGTCGGACCGGCGGCGTCCCAGGCGCCGAAGAAGTCGTACGTCATCGGGTTGTACCAGTCGACGTACGGGGCGGCGCCCGCGTAGTCCGCGGCGTCGATCTTGCCGCCCGGGGTGGCGTCGGCGGTGATCGCCGCGGTGACGAGGTTCTTCGGGCCGAACTTGGCGCGCAGCGCCTGCATCAGGTTCTTGAAGGCCGCCCTGCCGCTGGTGTCGCAGGTGGCGCCGCAGGCGTTCGGGTACTCCCAGTCGATGTCGATGCCGTCGAAGACGTCGGCCCACTTGGAGTTCTCGACCAGGTCGTAGCAGGACTGCGCGAAGGCCGCCGGGTTCTTCGCGGCCTCGCCGAACCCGGCCGACCAGGTCCAGCCGCCGAAGGACCACAGCACCTTGAGGTTCGGGTGCTTCTGCTTCAGCTTGCGCAGCTGGTTGAAGTTGCCGCGCAGCGGCTGGTCCCAGGTGTCGGCCTTGCCGTCGACGGAGTCGGCGGCGGTGTAGGCCCGGTCGGTGGCGGCGTAGGCGTCGCCCATGGCGCACTTGCCGCCGGTGACGTTGCCGAACGCGTAGTTGATGTGGGTCAGTTTGGCGCCCGAGCCGGACGTCTCGATGTTCTTGACGTGGTACTTGCGGTCGTAGGTGCCCCATTCGGTGAAGTACCCGAGGACCTTGGAACCGGCGGCCCTGGCCTGGGGGGCGGCCTTGACGTCCGTGGCGGCCTCCTGAGCCGAGGTCGCCGCGGTGGCGGTGGTGCCCGCGCCGGCCAGCAGCCCGGCACCGAGGACGGCGCAACAGGCGGCGGACACGATGGCCCGGAAGCGGGAGGGGTGGGGGGTGTGCATCCGGTGTCTCCTCGTGGGGAGAGGGGAACGCCGCGCCCATTGGCATGAACGCGGTGAGTCGGTGGAGCGAAACAGTAGGAGGACTAGACCAGTTGGTCAATGGTTCGGACCAATTTCCCCGTCCGGGACCGCTCGGCCGTATCCTGAAGTAAGCGGTCGTTAACTGGTGACGGGATGCCTCCGATCGGGCATACTCACAGCGCACAGCCGCTGGTCAGCAGCTTCCGCGACCCGGGACTGCAAGCATCGGCCAGGCACCAGAACGACCCGGCGGCGCCGCCCCCACCCACGGGCCCGTCCGCCAGCGCCCGACAGGGAGGAGAGCGTCGCCATGCCCGACCGCGCCCCGCAGCCGGTGGACCGACAACTGCCCACGGAGGAGGCCCGGGACCTGATCTCGCTCGTCCGTGACATCGCACAGCAGGAGATCGTCCCGACCGCGGCCGGGGAGGAGGAGGCGGGCCGGTTCCCGCGCGAGCTCTTCACCCTCCTGTCACGCTCCGGCCTGCTCGGCCTGCCCTACGACTCCGAGTACGGCGGCGGCGACCAGCCCTACGAGGTCTACCTCCAGGTACTCGAAGAACTCGCCGCGGCGCGCCTCACCGTCGGCCTCGGGGTCAGCGTGCACACCCTGGCCTCCTACGCCCTCGCCGCCTACGGCACCAAGGAGCAGCAGGTCGAGCACCTGCCCGCGATCCTCGGCGGCGGTCTCCTCGGCGCCTACTGCCTCTCCGAGCCGCACTCCGGCTCGGACGCCGCCGCCCTGCGCACCCGGGCCGTGCGGGACGGCGACGACTGGGTGATCACCGGCTCCAAGGCCTGGATCACGCACGGCGGCGTCGCCGACTTCTACACGGTGATGGCGCGCACCGGAGAGGAGGGCCCGCGCGGGATCACCGCCTTCCTGGTCCCCGGCGACGCGCCGGGGGTGAGCGCCGCGCCGCCCGAGAAGAAGATGGGCATGAAGGGCTCGCCCACGGCCCAGGTCCACTTCGACGGCGTCCGGGTCTCCGACGCCCGGCGCATCGGCGAGGAGGGGCTGGGCTTCGCGATCGCCCTGTCGTCCCTGGACTCCGGGCGGCTCGGCATCGCCGCGTGCGCGATCGGCCTGGCGCAGGCCGCGCTCGACGAGGCGCTGTCCTACGCGTCGCAGCGGCGCCAGTTCGGCAAGCCGATCGCAAACTTCCAGGGGCTGCGCTTCATGCTGGCCGACATGGCGACGCAGATCGAGGCGGGCCGGGCGCTCTATCTGGCGGCGGCGCGGCTGCGTGACGCGGGCCGGCCGTTCGCCCGGCAGGCGGCCATGGCCAAACTGCACTGCACGGACACGGCGATGCGGGTCACCACCGACGCCGTGCAGATCCTCGGCGGCTACGGCTACACCGCCGACTTCCCGGCGGAGCGCTACATGCGCGAGGCCAAGGTGCTGCAGATCGTCGAGGGCACCAACCAGATCCAGCGCATGGTCATCGCCCGCCATCTCGTGGGTCCAGAGGAACGCTGAACTGGTCGAGGCCCCGCCAGGGCGCCGCGAGCAGCATCCACTCCGGGTCGTGCCGGCCCGGCAGGGTGCGGCCGCCCTCGGCCCAGGTCCGCATCAAGTCGCGGTAGATGGGCGGGTCCTGATACCGCGCCGGACCCGGCCGAACCGATTCTGCGGGCGGCGGGACGAACAGGAGGCGCTGACGCCCGGTCACGGAGGAAATGGGGGTCATACCCGGGCAACGCGGCAGAGGCCGGACAGGTCACCGGACGGTGGAATCGGGCGTGCGTTCCCGGCGCCCCCCGCCCCGGGCACACCGGTCCCGCACCTCGGCGGTCCGCGCCGTGGTGCGGGGGGCGGTCACTGGGGTGGAGCGAGCGGGCGGGAAGAGCCCGTGCTCAGGCCGCGTCGCGGCGCATGACGGGGACCCTGATGGGGCGCGAGCCCGGGCCGCCGACGTGCGAGAAGGGCTGGGTCCGCCAGTCGAGCCCCTGCGGGAGCGTCAACAGCAGGGCGGTGTCCTGCTCCTGCGGATCCACGGACTCGTCCGCGGGGCGGGCGTCCGCGGCGCTGCGGCCGGTTCCGGCGCAGACCGTGAGCCCGAACGGGTTCCACGGCGAGGCGCACAGCGCGTGCTCCGGCAGGACCTCCTCGTCCGCCAGCAGGGCGATGGGCTGCGCGCAGTCCGGGCAGACGACCCGGAACATCTCGAAGGTGTCGTAGGCGTCGAGCTCGTCGTCGAACGCGTCGGGTTCGACGCCCTCCGGCTCGGGCTCGACGACGATCTGGTGCCGCTTGGGTGCGGTGCGACCAGGGCGCTTAAGACTCTGCATTGGGTACTCCCCCTCGGGCTGGGCCGTATCAGGCACTGCGGCCTCGACCACAGCAAGCACTTCCCGTCCCCCCTGGGCGGTAATCACGAGAACATCACGGAGAATGTTCGGGCTCTGTGGTGTTCGTCACATGCCGCGCGCAGGTGCCCTCTGCGGCGGCCCCGGCCCCCGGACGGCCGATCGTCGCCTTCCGGCCATATCACGAACCGGGCATGACCTGGACTCCACAGGTATCCGAGGAGATCAACCGCCCTGTAGGTTCTTGCGCCATGGAGGAGCTGGACCGACAGATCGTGCAGCTGCTCGTCAAGGACGGGCGGATGAGCTACACCGACCTGGGCAAGGCCACGGGGTTGTCCACCTCGGCCGTGCACCAGCGGGTGCGGCGGCTGGAGCAGCGGGGGGTCATCCGCGGCTACGCGGCAGTCGTCGACCCGGAGGCCGTGGGGCTGCCCATGACCGCGTTCATCTCGGTGAAGCCGTTCGACCCGAGCGCACCGGACGACATCGCGGACCGGCTGGCCGGGGTGCCGGAGATCGAGGCGTGCCACAGCGTGGCCGGCGACGAGAACTACATCCTGAAGGTGCGGGTGGCGACCCCGCACGAGCTGGAGGAACTGCTGGCCCGGGTGCGGTCGCTGGCGGGCGTGTCCACCCGCACCACGGTGGTGCTGTCCACGCCGTACGAGGCACGGCCGCCCAGGATCTGACCGACGGCTCCACCCCTTCGCGGGGCACGGCCGCGGGGCCTGTGAAACTGTGCTCCATGAGTGAGTCCCGCACGCCGCCCCAGACCGTCCTGCTCCGTCGCGGAGAGGTGCACAGCCCCGCCGATCCGTTCGCCACCGCGATGGTGGTGGAGCGGGGGCAGGTCGCCTGGGTCGGTTCCGAGGGCGCCGCCGACGCCTTCGCGGACGGGGTCGACGAGGTCGTCGACCTCGACGGGGCGCTGGTCACACCCGCGTTCACGGACGCGCACGTGCACACCACCGCCACCGGTCTCGCCCTCACCGGGCTCGACCTGTCGAACGCGCCCTCCCTGGAAGCCGCCCTCGCCCTCGTGCGGGACTTCGCCGCCGCCCGCCCGCGGGACCGCGTGCTGCTCGGGCACGGCTGGGACGCCGCGCGCTGGCCCGGCGGCCGCCCGCCCACGCGGGCCGAGCTCGACGAGGCCACCGGGCACCGGCCCCTCTACCTCAGCCGCATCGACGTCCACTCCGCGGTCGTCACCACGGCTCTGCTCGACCTGGTCCCGGACGCCCCCCGGCAGGACGGGCCGCTGACCGCCGACGCCCATCACGCCGTCCGGGCCGCCGCGCTCTCCGCCGTGACGCCCCTCCAGCGCACCGAGGCACAGCGCGCCGCCCGCGCGCACGCCGCCTCGCTCGGCATCGGCACGCTCCACGAGTGCGCCGGCCCCGAGATCTCCTCCGAGGACGACTTCACCGGCCTGCTGCGCCTGGCCGCCGAGGAGCCCGGGCCCCGCGTCGTCGGCTACTGGGCCGAGCAGGACGTCGCCAAGGCGCGCGAGCTGGGCGCGATCGGCGCCGCCGGTGACCTGTTCGCCGACGGCGCCCTGGGCTCCCACACGGCCTGCCTGCACGAGCCGTACGCCGACGCCGGGCACACCGGCCGGGCGTACCTGGACGCCACCGCGATCGCCGCGCACGTCGTCGCCTGCACCGAGGCCGGGCTCCAGGCCGGCTTCCACGCCATCGGCGACGCGGCCGTGGACGCCGTGGTCGAGGGTGTGCGCGCCGCCGCCGAGAAGGTGGGACTCGCCCGGGTCCGGGCCGCCCGGCACCGCGTCGAGCACGCCGAGATGCTCACCCCGGAGTCGGTCGCCGCCTTCGCCGAACTCGGGCTCACCGCCTCCGTCCAGCCCGCCTTCGACGCCCTGTGGGGCGGCGAGGAGGGCATGTACGCCCAGCGGCTCGGGGCGGAGCGCGCCCGGGGCCTGAACCCCTTCGCGGCCCTGCTGCGCGCCGGTGTGCCGCTCGCCTTCGGCTCCGACAGCCCGGTCACCCCGCTCGACCCCTGGGGCACGGTCCGGGCCGCCGCCTTCCACCGCACGCCGGAGCACCGCGTCTCCGTGCGCGCCGCGTTCACGGCGCACACGCGCGGCGGCTGGCGGGCCGTCGGACGGGACGACGCGGGGGTCCTGGTCCCGGGCGCCCCGGCCGACTACGCCGTCTGGCGCACCGGTGAACTCGTCGTCCAGGCCCCCGACGACCGGGTCGCCCGCTGGTCGACCGACCCCCGCTCCGGCACCCCGGGCCTGCCCGACCTGACCCCGGGCCGCGACCTGCCCGTCTGCCTGCGGACCGTGGTGGGCGGACGCACGGTCTTCGTACGGCCGGGCGAGTGATCTACGGGGGTGGCGCGCGGGCGATCGCACGCCGCGCCCCCCGCGCGCGACCTGCGCATCCACCGCACTGACCTGCGCTTTGCGGGACAATGCGCAGGTCAGACGGCTGTTGACAGGCAGCCGCAGGAGGCCGGTAGGTTCGGCCGAGTCCACCACCGGACGCCCGACCGGGGATCGTTCGCACACGCGCCGCGGCGCCGCCGGGTCAGGGACGGTGTGCCGCACCGGGGCACCGCCACTGGGAGCCAGGCCCGGGCCGGCGCAGCGCCGAGGGAACGGTCCGGCCGGTCGGGGAGGTGTGACCCGGGTGGGGCCCGGGCGCTCAGTAGACAACGGCTTTCGGTCGATCCGCAGCCGGCGGATCCCAGGTCGGCCCGAAGGGCGCCGGGGCCCCCATCCGCCGTACGCGCGCGCCGCGGGGGCGCATCCTTACCCGCGTCTCGCGGATTCGACACCACCATTCGAACGTCCTGTCACGTCAGCGCAGGCGGGGGCCACTATGGTGGACCCCTGCGTACGGACATGAAGGGGCAGCAGTGAACGACGGCGACGGCACCCTCGCGGCAGGAGCCCAGGGGAGGAAGTTCGGCCCGCTCGGCACGGCCTTGGTGATCATCCCGACCTACAACGAGGCGGAGAACATCAGGAGCATCGTCGGCCGGGTGCGCGAGGCCGTCCCGGAGGCGCACGTGCTCGTGGCCGACGACAACAGCCCGGACGGCACCGGCAAGCTCGCCGACGAGCTGACGGTCTCGGACGACCACGTGCACGTACTGCACCGCAAGGGCAAGGAGGGCCTCGGCGCCGCCTACCTCGCGGGCTTCCGCTGGGGCCTGGAGCGCGACTACGGCGTCCTGGTCGAGATGGACGCCGACGGCTCCCACCAGCCCGAGGAACTGCCCCGCCTGCTCACCGCCCTCAAGGGCGCCGACCTGGTGCTGGGCTCGCGCTGGGTGCCGGGCGGCCGGGTGGTGAACTGGCCGAGGTCCCGCGAGGTGATCTCCCGCGGCGGCAGCCTCTACTCCCGGCTGGCGCTCGACCTGCCGCTGCGCGACATCACCGGCGGCTACCGGGCGTTCCGCCGCGAGACCCTGGAGGGCCTCGGCCTCGACGAGGTCGCCTCCCAGGGGTACTGCTTCCAGGTGGACCTCGCCCGCCGCGCCGTCAAGGCCGGGTACCACGTGGTCGAGGTGCCCATCACCTTCGTAGAACGCGAACTCGGCGACTCCAAGATGAGCCGCGACATCCTCGTCGAGGCACTGTGGCGGGTCACGGCGTGGGGCGTGGGGGAGCGCGTCGGCAAGGTCACCGGCCGCGCCGCCAGACCGTCCGCGCCGGGGCGCGACGCCAAGCCCTCCAAGCCGTAGCCGCTCCGGGCCCCGGCAGCGCGCAGGATCGCCTGATCGGGGCCTTATCCCGTGCTGAGCCGGGGCCGGGCACACTGGAGGCATGACGACTGGCGCTCAGACCCCCAGCCACTCCGCCCGGCCCCGGCGCTCCCGCCTGCGCACGCTCCTCCCGTTGGGCGTCGCCGCGTGGCTCGTGCTGGAGATCTGGCTGCTCACGCTGGTGGCCGGGGCGTCGAACGGCCTGGTGGTCTTCCTGCTCCTGCTGGCGGGCCTGGTCCTCGGCTCGGTGGTCATCAAGCGGGCCGGCCGGCGGGCCTTCCGCCGGCTCTCCGAAGCGCTGCAACAGCAGCAGAGCGGTGCGGTGCCCGCGGCGGGCCGGCCCGGCAGCGAGGGCAACGGCCTGATGATGCTGGGCGGTCTGCTCCTGATGATCCCCGGCCTGGTCTCGGACGCGGTGGGCCTGCTCCTGCTGCTGCCCCCGGTCCAGAAGGCCGTGAGCCGTTCCACCGAGCGCACCTTCGAGCGCAGGCTCCGCGAGGCCGGTCCGGGAACCCTGGGCGGCGCCTTCCAGCAGGCCCGCATGTACCGCCCCGACGGCAAGGTCGTCCAGGGCGAGGTCGTCCGGGACGAGCCGGACGGCGGCGCCACCGAGCGGCCGCGCCCGCCGCTGACGCACTGACCGGCGAGCACTGACCGGCGAGCAGGGGCAGCACGGCGCGAGCGCACGGCACGACCCCGCGCCCGACAGGACGCGGGGCCCGGCACGCCAGGACACGGGCACGGAAAAACCGCGGGCGCCGTACTTCCGTACGGCGCCCGCGGTTACCGATGTGCGCTGATCAATCCGCCAGGCCTTGCGGGGACCTAGGCCGACTTGCGGCTGTCCCGGGGATGAACCGCGATGTTCATCGCACCGGAGCGAAGAACCGCCAGGCGCTCCTCGAGGACCTCTTCGAGTTCCTCGCGGGTACGCCGCTCCATCAGCATGTCCCAATGCGTACGCGCGGGCTTGGCCTTCTTCTCTTCCGGGCCGTCGCCGTCCACCAGGAGTGCCTGGGCCCCGCAGACCTTGCACTCCCACTCCGGCGGGATCTCCGCCTCGACCGAGAAGGGCATCTCGAAGCGGTGCCCCTTCTCGCATGCGTACTCCACGGCCTGGCGCGGGGCCAGGTCGATGCCGCGGTCCGTCTCGTAGCTGGTCACCACGAGGCGCGTGCCGCGAAGAGCTCGCTCACTCATGAATCGTGCCTCCCGGGCTTGTCGCCCACAGGACAGGTGTCGCTGTCGTCGTCATCCGGTCAACGTCCGGTCGGCGGTAAAGATTCCCGTTCCGAGTCCCGTTCCGGGTCATGCGTCGCCGTCGTAGCCGCCCTTGTTGTACCCACCAGCGCCCGGTTTGTCACATCTGCTAGCAGATGTAACCCAGCGTTTCGGCATCTTTGACGCGCAGTAACGGTACGCCTGGCAGGCCAAACGCGTACACTACAGCCCTTTCGCGCCGAGTGCTAAATCCTGTCAGGAACCGGATTCCCCGCTTCTTCGATCGCACGCCGTACCGGGACCCGGGCGAGCAGGGCGAATCCGAGGACGAAGAAGGCCACCAGGGAGATGATCGCGTCCCGGTAGCTCCCGGTGAGCTGGTAGGTGAGCCCGAACAGCAGCGGCCCGAGCCAGCTCATCCCGCGGTCGCTCAGCTCGTACGCGGAGAAGTATTCGGCCTCCTTGCCGGGCGGGACCAGATGGGAGAACAGGGAGCGGGACAGCGCCTGGCTGCCGCCGAGGACCAGGCCGATCCCGGCGGCCAGCACGAAGAACCACACCGGTGCGCCGGCCGGCAGGAAGAACCCGGCCGCGAGCGTCACGGTCCAGGCGACCAGCGAGCCGAGGATCGTGCGCTTGGCGCCGTACGTCCGGGCCAGCCGGCCCATCGTCAGCGCACCGGCCACGGCCAGCACCTGCACCAGCAGCACGGCGCCGATCAGGGTGGACTGACCCAGACCCAGCTCCTCGGAGCCGTACACCGAGGCCTGGGAGATCACCGTCTGGATGCCGTCGTTGTAGACGAGGTAGGCGAGCAGGAAGGCGAGGGTCAGGGGGTGGCGGCGCATGTCGCGCACGGTCGCGGCGAGCTGCCGGAAGCCCGGGAGGGCCGCCGCCTCCCGCGCGGCGGACCCGCGGTCGCGCAGCCTCGTCAGCGGGATCAGCGCGAAGGCACCCCACCACAGACCGGCCGACGCCAGGCAGATGCGCACGGCCGTGCCCTCCGAGACGCCGAAGCTCTCATGACCGGTGTAGAGGACCAGGTTCGCGACGAGGACCAGCGAGCCCGCCGCGTACCCGAAGGCCCAGCCCCGCGAGGACACCGCGTCCCGCTGCTCGGGCGGGGCGATCTGCGGCAGGTAGGAGTTGTACAGCATCATCGCCACCGACTGCGCGGCGTTGGCGACGACCAGCAGCACGCCGCCGAGCAGGTAGCGGTCGCCGTCCAGGAGGAACATCGCCGTCGTCGCCCCCGCCCCCGTGTACGCGGCGGCCGCCAGGAGGGGCTTCTTGCGGCCGGTGCGGTCCGCGGCGGCCCCCACCAGGGGCATCACGAGCACGGCCACGATCACCGACAGGGACACCGAGTACGCGAAGAAGGAACCGGCGCGCACCGGGATGCCGAGAGGGTGGACGTACCCGTCGGCGTCCGCGGCCGACTCGGCGACCGATGTCAGGTAGGGGCCGAGGAACACGGTGAGCACGCTCGTCGAGTAGACGGAGCACGCCCAGTCGTAGAAGTACCAGCCGCGCTGTTCGCGTCTGAGATCCGCCCCGCCGGCGGGCGGTGTCCGCAGGGTGTCGGTGCCCACCCGTGCCCTCGCTTCCCCGTGAACGCGCGAAGGCGCCCGGGCCCGGGGTCTCAGACCCAGACGCCGCGGTCCTCCATGACCTTCCGCAATGTGTCGATGTGATCGGTCATGATGCCATCCACGCCGAGGCCGAGAAGCCGGTGCATGCGTTCGGGGTCGTTGACCGTCCAGACGTGCACCTGGAGTCCGCGCGCGTGGGCGGCGCGCACGAAGCGGCGGTCGACGACCTGGATGCCCGACTGGACCTCCGGCACCTGCGCGGCGACGGCGGAGCGGCGCACCGCCGCCGGCAGACCCCAGGAGCGCAGCCGCAGACCGAGCACGCCCCGGGTGCCGTACGAGGTGGCCAGCCGCGGGCCGGCCAGCCGCTGGGCGCGCACCACCCGGGCCTCGGAGAACGAGCCGAGGCAGACCCGGTCCCAGGAGCCGGTGCGGCCGACGAAGTCCAGGAAGGGGAGCAGGGCGGCCTCCGCCTTGACGTCGACGTTCCAGCGCACGTCCGGGAAGGTCGCCAGGAGCTCCTCGAAGAGCGGCACCGGTTCGCGCCCCGCCACCCGGGCCTGCCGCACCTCCCGCCACGGCAGGTCGGCGATCCGGCCCGCGCCGTCGGTCACCCGGTCCAGCGTCGTGTCGTGGAAGGCGACGAGTGCGCCGTCCCGCGTGGTGTGCACGTCGGTCTCGATGTACCGGTAGCCGGCCTCGACGGCGGTGCGGAACTGCCGCACCGTGTTCTCCAGGCCGTCCGCGGCCCCGCCCCGGTGGGCGAAGGGGATCGGGCCGGGATGGTCGAGGTAGGGGTGGCGTATCCGCGGGGTCACGGACGCAGTATCGCTCCTTCCGGTTGACCGGTGGCAACGACCGTGCTGCCGGGGGATGCCACGGGGACGGCGAACACGCGCAGGAACAGCTGGGCGAGCGGGCCGATGGACAGCGCGTACAGCAGCGTGCCGACCCCGACGGTGCCGCCCAGGGCGAAGCCGGTCGCCACGACCGTGAGCTCGATCCCCGTGCGCACCAGGCGGATCGAGACGCCCGTGAGCTGGTGCAGCCCGGTCATCAGTCCGTCGCGCGGGCCCGGGCCGAAGCGCGCGGCGATGTAGAGGCCGGTCGCCGCGCCGTTCAGGAGGATTCCGGCGGCCATCAGGCTCACGCGCAGGGCCCAGCCGTGGGCGTCGGGGACCAGGGCCAGGGTCGCGTCCATCGCCATGCCGATCACCAGCACGTTGGAGACCGTGCCGAGGCCCGGCCGCTGGCGGAGCGGGATCCACGCCAGCAGCACGGCCGCGCCCACGATCGTCAGGACGACGCCGATGGACAGGCCCGTCCGCCCGGCGAGTCCCTGGTGCAGGACGTTCCACGGCTCCAGGCCGAGCCCCGACCGGACGAGCAGCGCGGAACTCGCGCCGTACAGCGTGAGACCGGCGTAGAGCTGGACGAGCCGCCGGGCGAGGTGTCCCCGCGTGGCCATGATGTGCCCCCCCGTGTGGTGGTAGTGGCCTGACGCATGACACCCTGTGGCTTGGATGGAGCTGCCATCCAGGGCCAATCCGGGGAAGGTGGACTGATTCCGATGGCGCAGTGGACCTCGGCCGTGGGGGCGGCACAGCTCGCCCGGCTGCTCAACTCCCAGCAGGACCGCCCGGCGGGACCCGGCACGCGGCGCCCTCCGGCCTACCGCGCGCTCGCCGACGGCATCCGCCTGCTGGTGCTCGAAGGGCGTGTCCCGGTGGCCGCCCGGCTGCCCGCCGAGCGGGAACTGGCCCTCTCCCTCTCCGTCAGCCGCACGACGGTCGCCGCAGCCTACGAGGCACTGCGCAGCGAGGGGTTCCTGGAGTCGCGGCGGGGCGCGGGCAGCTGGACCGCCGTACCCGCCGGGAACCCGCTGCCCGCGCGCGGACTGGAGCCACTGCCGCCGGAGGCCCTCGGCTCGATGATCGACCTCGGCTGCGCCGCGCTGCCCGCCCCCGAGCCCTGGCTCACCCGGGCCGTGCAGGGGGCGCTGGAGGAACTGCCGCCGTACGCGCACACGCACGGCGACTATCCCGCCGGGCTGCCCGCGCTGCGGGCGATGATCGCCGAGCGCTACACCGCGCGCGGCATCCCGACCATGCCCGAGCAGATCATGGTGACGACCGGGGCGATGGGCGCGATCGACGCGATCTGCCACCTCTTCGCCGGCCGCGGCGAGCGCATCGCCGTCGAGTCGCCCTCCTACGCCAACATCCTCCAGCTGATGCGGGAGGCCGGGGCCCGGCTGGTGCCCGTCGCGATGGCCGAGGGGCTCGCCGGGTGGGACATGGACCGCTGGCGGCAGGTCCTGCGGGACGCCGCGCCCCGGATCGCCTACGTCGTCGCCGACTTCCACAACCCGACGGGCGCGCTCGCCGACGAGGACCAGCGGCGGCGCCTGGTGGACGCGGCGCGGTCCGCGGGGACCGTGCTGATCGCCGACGAGACGATGAGCGAGCTGTGGCTCGATCCGCAGGTGGAGATGCCGCGGCCGGTGTGCGCCTTCGACCCGGCCGGATCGACCGTGATCACGGTGGGGTCGGCGAGCAAGGCGTTCTGGGCCGGCATGCGCATCGGATGGGTCCGGGCCGCACCGGACGTGATCCGCAGCCTGGTCGCGGCGCGGGCCTACGCCGATCTGGGTACGCCCGTGCTGGAGCAGCTGGCCGTGAACTGGCTGTTCGGCACGGGCGGCTGGGAGCAGGCCGTCGAGGTGCGCCGGGCGCAGGCCCGGTCGAACCGGGACGAGCTGGTGGCCGCCGTGCGCCGCGAGCTGCCCGGGTGGGAGTTCGAGGTGCCGCGGGGCGGGCTGACCCTGTGGGTGCGCACCGGAGGGCTGTCCGGCTCCCGGCTCGCGGAGGCGGGGGAGCGCGTGGGCGTGCGGGTGCCGTCCGGGCCGCGGTTCGGGGTGGACGGGGCGTTCGAGGGGTATGTGCGGCTGCCGTTCACCGTGGGCGGTGCGGTGGCCGAGGAGGCGGCGGCGCGGCTGGCCGCGGCCGCGGGACTGGTGGAGTCGGGCGGGGTGGGGGGCGCGGAGGCGCCGCGCACGTTCGTGGCGTAGGAGGGGCCGGCGGGAGAGGGAGGCCCGCCCCCCGGCATCGCCCGGCAGGACTAGCCGCGCTTCCCCTCAGTCGGCTTGGTCAAGACCGGGACCGGGTCCGGCAGGGGGTCCTTGGCGGGGACCGGCACCGGTTCCGGCTGTGGCTGTGGTTGTGGCTGCTGCGGTTGTGGGTGGGCCGGTGGCTGCGGCTCCGCGGTCACCGCCGGAGCCGCCGGACCGGGCTCCGCGGTCACCGCGGTGGGGACGGGCTCCGAGGTCACCGGGGCGGGGGCGGGGGCGTTCACCGCCGACGGGACCGGCTCGGCGTTCACCGCCGACGGGACCGGCTCGGCGATCACCGTCGACGGGACCGGCTCGGCGATCACCGTCGACGGGACCGGCTCGGCGACCACTACCGACGGGACGGGCTCCGGTCGTTGTTCCGTCGGTACCGGCTCCGGCTCTCCGGGCGATCCGTCCGGCTCCGGGACCGTCTCCCCGTCCGCCGGTGTCGTGCGCGGCGGGAGGAGGGCGAGGACCGCCTCGCGATGCGCCTCGGGGGCCGCGTCGTCGAAGGGGTTCGGCGTGGCCGGGACCTGGAGGCGGTGCACCGGGCCCGTGCCCAGCCGCGCGTACCCGCGACCGGGCGGGATCTCGTCGATCGGCGTGGTGTGCGGGGGCGCGCCCAGGACCGACTCCAGCTGGTCCGCCGTCGCCGGGCCGAGGACCACCCGCGCGCGGGTGCGCCGCCGCACCGGCTCGCCCAGGGCCTCGAAGCTGTCCAGCTGGTCGGCCACCACCACCGTCACGTTCGCCGGCCGGCCGTGGCGCAGGGGCACCTGGAGGAGGGACTGCGGGTCCTTGCGGTCGTCCGCCGCGGCCAGGTGGGTGAACGCGGTGGGCCGGTCCAGCAGGATCCACAGGGGCCGCTTGGTGTCCTCGGGCGCGGGGTGGCCCGCCTGGTGGGCGCGGTTGGCGGCGATGAGGCGGCGCTCCGTCTCGGTCGCGGCCCACTCCAGGCTGGCCGTCGCCCCGCTGAGGCCGCACTCGACGGCCAGCACGCCGTCCCGGCCGGTCAGGCAGGCGTACTCGCCGGTGCCGCCGCCGTCGACGATCACCACGTCGCCGTGCTGGAGGACCTGCAGCGCGATGGAGCGCAGCAGCGTCGAGACGCCACTGCCCGGCTGCCCCAGGACGAGCAGGTGCGGCTCCGTGGAGCGCAGGCCCGTGCGCCAGACGACCGGGGGCACGTCCCGCCGCTGCTCACCGAACCCGAGGGGGAGGGTGCGGCGGACCTGGGTCGGGTCGGTGAAGCCCAGGACCGTCTCGCCGGGAGCGGTGACGAAGCGCTGGGCGGTGATGCCGACGGGGAGGGGCAGCAGCACGCCGAGCGTCAACTGGTTGCCCTCCTCGTCCCACGCGAAGTGGTATTCGCGGCCGCGGCCCGACTTGGCCGCGAGGAGGTGCTCGATCCGCGCGCGGGCCTCGGCCTCGCCGTCGGTGAAGTACGCCGGGTAGCGCACCACCAGGTGGGAGATCCGGCCGCCGCCGTCGAACGCGTAGGTGGGGAAGGCCTGGTCCCACGCGCCGCCGTGCGCGTACAGCGGCTCGGGGTCCTCCGGGGTGGAGAAGTACGGCACGAGCGCCTCGTACAGCGACTTCAGGCGCTCGGCCTGCGCTTCGTCGGGCCCGTCGGGAGCCGCCGGCGTGCGGTCCCGGCCCTGCCAGGCCGCGGCCGCCATCAGGGTGATGGCGGCCAGCAGCGGCCCGTACGGCACCAGGGCCACCACGAGGATCACGGAGGCCACCAGGAACAGCAGCGCCCCCCGTTTCTCCTTCGGGGTCCCGGTCCATCTGCGCCGTCCGGCCGCTGCCAGCCGGCGCAGACCCCGCGCGATCGTGATCAGCGGGTGGAGGACGTCGGTGGCGCTGTCGGCGGCCGTCCGGGCCAGCTCCCGGCTCCGGGCGAGCTGGGCGCTGCCGTTGCTCAGAATGCGGGGGAGGGGGCGCCGGGCCACTGATGCCTCCAGTCGGTGCGTACGGGCGGGGTGCGTACGGGGAGTGGGGCCGTCAGAACTTGATGCCGCCGAGGAGGCTCGCCAGGCTCTCGCCGCCCGCCTTGATGCTCGGGGCGATGGCCGTGCTCGCCAGGTAGAAGCCGAAGAGCATCGCCACCACCGCGTGGGAGGCCTTCAGGCCGTCCTTGCGGAAGAAGATGAAGACGACGATGCCGAGCAGGACCACGCCTGAGATGGACAGGATCATTTGAGTTCTCCTGGTTCGCGGGGACAGTCACCATGAGTACTTCCAGGCTCACAGGATGTATCCATACGATAAAAGGTGCAACTGGGTGAAATTCGGACCATTTCCCCCGGGTGGCGGAGTGGTCCGTGATCCGGTCGAGCTCGGCTGTTGCGCCCGGCCACGTCTGTGGTGATCTTTACCTCGGGCACATCGGGTCATGTGCCGCGCGAGCCAGTACCCTGGCGATTCACTCGTACGGCTGCACCCGGCGCAGGCGTACGCACCCGACGTGACGTGAGTGGAGAGGCGGTCCGGCAGATGACCGAAGTCCCCGACCCCGAGGTCGTGGAGCTGGCGACCAAGATCTTCGATCTGGCCCGGCGGGGACAGACCGAGGCGCTCGTGGCGTACGTCGACGCGGGTGTCCCGGCCAATCTCACCAACGACCGCGGCGACTCGCTCGTGATGCTCGCCGCCTACCACGGCCACTCCGACGCGGTGCGCGCGCTGCTCGCCCGCGGCGCCGAGGCCGACCGGGTGAACGACCGGGGCCAGACCCCGCTCGCCGGGGCCGTCTTCAAGGGCGAGACGGACGTGATCAAGGCCCTCCTCGAAGGCGGGGCCGACCCGTCCGCCGGGACGCCCTCGGCCGTCGACACGGCCCGGATGTTCGGCCGGACCGAACTGCTCGAACTGTTCGGCGAGCACTAGGCCGGCCGGTCTGACCTGGAACGACACGAGAAACGGGGGAGGCGGAACGGGGCCGCCGAAATTTCGGTCGCGGCAGACGGAAGTGCCGAGTCATCATGACGACGTGGTTCACGGACGTGATGGTTGGGCAGGGTTTGCCGCACCGCGCGGGCCGTGACGCGGTCCGCGAGGGCCACCGACGAGAGGCAGAGGAAGATGGTCTACAGCAAGCAGGAAACGGCGGGCACTCCGACGTGTTGTCGCGCGGCCAGGTAGTGACACGTCCCCGGTTGCGTCGACGCTTGATGTGAGGCTGTTTCCCATGTTCGATCCGGTCATAGCGCCCAGCGGTACGCTGCTCGGCCTGCTCCAGCGGGGCCGCGGCGACGGCACACTGCACGCGCTCACCGCCCCGCGCCCCGAGGCGCTCGCGGCGCTGAACCACTGCGTGCTGCGCGATCCCCGCCACGACTGGCAGGTGGAGAACCGCTCCCTCTACTACGCCCGCCTCTACCTCGACCTGAACGGCGAGCTGGACGAGATCGAGGCCCACCTCTTCGACGCCGAGGACGTCCTCGACGCCGACGAGTCGCGCACCGGGCTCGCCCTCGCCGTCCTCGGACACCTCGCCTCCTACGGCAGGCGGGACGCCCTCGCCCTGCTGCGCAGGTACGCCGCCCACGGCACCAACTGGGCCTGGGCCCTCGACGAGCTGGCCCTGCGGGACGACGACGCGGGCCTGCGCGCGCTCGCCGCCCCCGTCCTCGCGCGGTTCCCGGCCGACCCGGAGGGCGAGGCCGAGCTGGCCGCCGCCGTCCGGGACGCCTTCGAGCCCCGGCCGTGGCGGCTGTGGGCCGAGGACCCCCGCGAATCCGTCGCCACGCGCGTGCGTGCCGCCCACGAAGCCGGCTGTTTCGACCGCTGGCAGCGCCAGATGCGCCCGGCCGGACCACGCCCCGGATGGAGCGTGCGGGCCGTCTTCGACTGGGCCCAGCAGGGCCTCGAACGCGGCGCCGCGCTCCACGTCCCGGCCGCCCGCTGCCTCACCGCGGTGGCGGGGCCCGAGGACCGGGCCGAGATCGTCCAGGCGGCGAAGGACGGCGGTGACGGTGCCCGGTGCACCGCCCTGCGCTACCTCGCCGACGCCGACGATCCCGACGCCCTCGACCTGATCGAGGGCGCCGTGACCAACGGCTCGACGGTCGTCGTGGACGCCGCCGTCGACGCATTCGAACGGATGCGCTCCCTCGCCGCCGTCGACCGGGCGCGCGGCTGGGCCCGGCGGCCCGACGCCCTCGGCGCCGCCGCCGGACGCGTCCTCGCCTGCCGGGGCGGCGCCAAGGACCGCGACCTGGTCCTCGCGGCCCTCCGGGAGGCCGTGCGGGGCGAAGGCCCCGACGCACCGACCCTGTGGACCCTCGTCGACGGCACCGGCCGGCTCGGCATCGCCTGCGCCGCGCCCGTCCTGCGCCACGTCTACCGCGAGACCGCCTCCTCCCACCTGCGCGGCCGGACCGCCCGCGCCCTCGCCGCCACCGACCCCTCCTTCGCCACCGGCTTCGCCGTCGAATGCCTGTGGGACTGCGAGGAGACCACCCGGGAACTCGCCGCCCGGCACGCCGAGACCGGTGACGCCCGCGTCGTCGAACGCCTGCGCCGGCTCGCCGCCGACCCCGCCGAGGAGGCCGAGGTCCAGACGGCCGTACGCAGCCGGATCGGCCCGGAGGGAACCGCCGTGTGACCCGCGGGAGAACCACCGTGTGACCCCCTCCGCGCGGAAATGCCAAGACCTCATCAGGCCATGGAGGTGAACGTCGGGTGACCCGCGGGTCAGGAGGGCATGGACACGGCCCGACCTGCGCGGGCGGGCATCGCAACGCTCATGGGACGTTCCTCGGCCGGAAAGATCGACGTTGACGCGGCCACGTCCAGCACGGCGACAACACCGGTATGCGTGTCGTCATCGTGACCGAATCCTTTCCCCCCGACGTGAACGGCGTGGCCCACTGCGCGCTCCAGACCGCCCGGCACCTCGTCGAGCGCGGTCACGCCCCCGTCGTCGTCGCCCCCGCCCCCGCCCCGGGGAACAAGCCGGACGCGTCCGCGCCGTGCCCCGTCGTCCACGTCCCCTCCCTCCCGCTCCCCGGCTACCCCCAGGTCCGCGTCGCCCTCCCCAGCCGCCGCCTGGCCGCCACCCTCATCGAGCACCGGGCCGATGTCGTCCACCTGGCCAGCCCCTTCGTCCTCGGGGTGCGCGGCATGGCCGCCGCCGCCCGGCTCGGCATCCCCGCCGTCGCCGTCTACCAGACCGACCTGGCCGGATACGCCCGCACCTACATGGGGGCCGGAGAGGCCGCGGCCTGGCGGCGCATCCGCTCCGTCCACGGTGCCGCCGACCTCACCCTCGCCCCCTCCAGCGCGGCCCTGCGCGACCTTCAGACCCACGGAGTGCCCCGGGTCCGGCTGTGGCCCCGCGGCGTCGACACCGAACGGTTCCGGCCCGACCGCCGCGACGAGGCCCTGCGCCGCGCCCTCGCCCCGAACGGTGAGCTGATCGTCGGATACGTCGGCCGGCTCGCCCCCGAGAAGCAGGTCGAGCTCCTCGCCGGTGCCTGCGGCCTGGACGGCGTACGGGTGGTGATCGTCGGCGACGGCCCCAGCCGGCCCTCCCTGGAGCAGGCGCTGCCCGGGGCCGTCTTCCTCGGTCGCCGCACCGGCGACGACCTGGCCCGGGTCTTCGCCTCGCTGGACCTCTTCGTGCACACGGGCCCCTTCGAGACCTTCTGCCAGACCGTCCAGGAGGCCATGGCCAGCGGGCTGCCCGTCGTGGCCCCCGCGGCCGGCGGACCGCTCGACCTGGTCGCCCACGGACAGACCGGAACGCTGGTGCCGCCGCGCGACGCGACCGCCGTACGGGACGCCGTGCGCGCCCTGGCCGCCGAGCCCGCGCTGCGCACCGCCTTCGGCGCCGCGGGACGCGCCACCGTCGAGGGCCGCACCTGGGCGGCCGTCGGCGACCGGCTGATCGGGCACTACGGTGACGTGCTCGCCGGGCGCCGGACGGCGGTGGCGGCGTGAACGCCCACAGCGCCGGCCGCGGGCTGCGGATCGTCCGGCTCGCCAACTTCGTCGCCCCCGCCTCCGGCGGGCTGCGCACCGCCCTGCGCGAACTGGGCAAGGGCTTCAGGGCGGCGGGGCACGAGCCCGTCCTCGTGGTCCCCGGCGAGCGGACGAGCGACCGGGAGACCGAGCAGGGCCGGGTGATCACGCTTCCGGGGCCGCTGCTGCCCGGCACCGGCGGCTACCGCGTCCTGGCCGACAGGCGGCGGGTGGCCCGGCTGCTGGAGGACCTCGCGCCAGACCGGCTGGAGGTGTCCGACCGCACGACCCTGCGGTGGACCGGCAAGTGGGCGCGGCGGGCCCGGATCCCGGCCGTGATGGTCTCCCATGAGACCGCCGACGGCGTCCTGCGCACCTGGGGTCTGCCCGAGGGGGCCGCCCGGCGCGCCGCCGACGCCCTCAACGTCCGTACGGCGCACACGTACGCGCGCGTGGTGTGCACCACCGAGTTCGCCGAGCGGGAGTTCGTGCGGATCGGGGCGCGCAACGTCGTCCGGGCCCCGCTCGGCGTCGACCTGGCGCAGCGGCACCCGGCCCTGCGCGACGCGGCGCTGCGGGCACGGCACGCGCGCGAGGACGAGACGCTGCTGGTGATGTGCTCGCGGCTGTCCGTGGAGAAGCGGCCCGGCACGGCGCTGGACACCCTGGCGGCGCTGCGGCGGCGCGGCCGCCGGGCGGTGCTGGTGGTGGCCGGGGACGGGCCGCTGCGAACGCGGCTGGAACAGCGGGCGCGCGTCAGCGGCCTGCCGGTCACCTTCCTCGGGCACGTCGCCGACCGGGCCCTGCTCGGCGCGCTGCAGGCGTCCGCCGACGTGGCCCTGGCACCCGGGCCCGCCGAGACCTTCGGGCTCGCCGCGCTGGAGGCCATGGCCTGCGGCACGCCCGTGGTGTCGAGCGCGTCGTCGGCGCTGCCCGAGGTGACCGGCTCCGCCGGGGCCGTCGCCGCGGACCACGGGGAGGCCTTCGCGGACGCCGTGGACCTGCTGCTGGAACGCCTGGAGCCGGACCGCCGCGAGGCGGCACGCGCGCGTGCGGAGTGCTTCGGCTGGAACGCGGCGGTCGACGCGTTCCTCGCCGCCCACGACGCGGCCGTCCCCGCGCGGCCGTTCGCGCCCGGGGGCGTGGCATGAGACCCGCGCCGGACGGGCGGGCCCCGCGCTGTGACGGCCCGCGATGTGACGGGCCGGGCTGTGACGGGCCGGGCTGTGACGGCCCCCGATGCGACGGGTTCTGTCGGCGCGATGGTTCCTGGCGGCGAGGCGGGCCTGTGAGGGACGGTTCCACTCGACGCGGCGGGCCTTCGACGGACGGTTCCTGCCGGCGTGGCGGGCCTGTGAGGGACGGTTTCTCCCGGAGCGGCGGGCCCTTGAGGTTCGTGGCCCTCGGGGACTCCCTGACCGAGGGGGTGGGGGACCCGGTGGGCGACGGGTGGCGCGGCTGGGCCGCGCTCCTCGCCGCCGGGCTGCGGACGGAACCCGTCCGCTTCACCAACCTCGCGGTGAGCGGGGCGCAGACCCGGGACGTGCTGGAACGGCAGCTGCCCGCCGCCCTCCAGGCGCGGCCCGACCTCGTGTCCGTCGTCGTCGGCGTCAACGACACCCTGCGCTGCACCTTCGACATCCGGGCCGTGGCGGCCCGGCTCGACCAGGTGTACGCGGCCTGCGCCGGGCAGGGCGCGGTCCTGCTCACCGCCTGCCTGCCCGACCCGGGCGCCATGCTCGGACTGCCGGGGGCGCTGGCGCACCCACTGGCGCGACGGCAACGGGCCGTGAACACGGTGGTCCACGCCCTGTCCGAGCGGTACCGGGCGCTGCACCTGCACGCCTGCGAGGGCGACTGGACCACCGACCGGGCCCTGTGGAGCGTGGACCGGCTGCACCCGGGCGAGCGGGGACACCGCCGACTGGCCCTGCGCTTCCACACGCTGCTCGCCGGGCAGGGCCTCGCCACCGGGCCCGCGCCGTCGCCCGAGCCGGAGTCCCCCGGCCCGACGGCGTCGGCGAGCCTGTGGTGGCTGGCCACGGCCGGTACCGGCTGGGTGGCCCGCCGGTGCACCGATCTGCTGCCCCAGCTGCTGACCCTGGCCGCCGACGAACTCCGGCACCGCGCCCGGGGCACCAGCGCCCGCCTCGACCTGCGGGCCTCGGCGGCCGTGTCCGCGGCCCTGGCGGCGCTGCCGGTGGGGGAGCGGACGGAGGTGGCCTGAGCCGGCTGGTCCGGTCGGGGCTGCGTGTCCGTACCCCGAGGGGCGCGGGAAGTACGCGAACCACCCCCACCACTCCGCAGACGGCACACGACCGAGACCTGCCCCGGGGCGCGGCTGCCGGATCCGGCCCCGCCCGGCGCCCTCGGTACCGGCCCCGGGGACCCGACCTAGCGGCGGCGTACGGCCACGAACCGCACGGGCGTGCCGGGTACCGCCTGGGCGGCGGCCGGGAGGTCGGCGGGGCGGACGACGGCGATCACCGGGTAGCCGCCGGTCGTCGGATGGTCGGCCAGGAACACCACCGGCCGGCCGTCCGGCGGGACCTGGACGGCGCCCAGCACCATGCCCTCGCTGGGCAGTTCACCGGGACGGGCCCGCTCCAGGGCGGGCCCGTCCATGCGCAGGCCGATGCGGTTGCTCGCGGGGGAGACCCGGTAGGCCCGGGAGACGAGGGTCCGTACGGCCTCCGGCGTGAACCAGTCCGCGCGGGGCCCCGGTGTCACCCGCAGGACCAGTTCGGACGGTGGTGCCGGCTGCGGGGCGACGTCCACGCGCGCGTGGACGCCCGTGGGCCGGCCGAGCGGCAGCACCGTGCCGTCCGTGAGGGGGACCGGGCCGAGGCCGGACAGCAGGTCGGTCGAGCGGCTGCCGAGCACCGGCTCGACGGCGACGCCTCCCGAGACGCCCACGTAGGCGCGTACGCCCGCGAGGGCCGGACCGACGTCCAGCAGCGCGCCGCCGGGCACCCGCACCGGCGCGGCCCAGGCGACGGGTCGTCCGTCCACCGTGACCCGGCAGGGCGCGCCCGCCACCGCCACCGTGACGTCCGAACGGGGCCGGACGGCACAGCCGTCGAGGGTCGTCTCCAGCACGGCCGCCCCGGGCGGATTGCCGGTCAGCCGGTTGACGAGTTCCGCCGCGGGCCCGTCCAGCGCCCCGGAGCGGGGCACGCCCAGGTGCGCGTGCCCGGGGCGCCCCCGGTCCTGCACGGTGGTGAGGGCCCCGGCGCGTACGACGGCGAGCGCGCGGTCCGTCATGACCCCGCCCCGGGGACGAACCGCACGCGCGCGCCCGGCGACAGCAGCGCGGCCGGCACGCGCGCGTGGTCCCACAGCACGGCGTCCGTGGAGCCGATCAGCTGCCAGCCGCCCGGCGACGAGCGCGGGTAGACGCCCGTGTACGGGCCCGCCAGCGCGACCGACCCGGCCGGGACGGAGGTGCGCGGGGTGGCACGGCGCGGGACGTCGTAGCGGGGCGGCAGGCCGGTGAGGTAGCCGAAGCCGGGTGCGAAGCCGCAGAAGGCGACCCGGAACTCGGTGCCCGCGTGGATACGGGCGATTTCCGGCTCCGGCACGCCCCAGTGCGCGGCGACGTCGGCCAGGTCCGGGCCGTCGTAGCGCACGGGGATCTCGATCACGTCGCCCGTCGGCGGGGGAGCGGGCGGGACGTCGGCCGCGGTCAGTTCCGCGGCCACCCGGCCCGGTGCGTCGAGGCCGTCGAGGAGGACCGTGCGGGCCGCCGGGACGATCTCGCGCGCGTGCAGCGAGCCCTCCGCGCGGCGCCGCAGCAGCTCGGCGTGCAGGGCCTGGGCCTCCTCGCCCGAGGAGACCTCCACGAGCAGGGCGTCCTCGCCGACGGGCAGCACCTTCATGCGAAGGCCTCCACCCGGACCCCGGAGGACTCCAGCCGCTCCCGGACCCGGCGGGCCAGGTCCACCGCGCCGGGCGTGTCGCCGTGCAGGCACAGCGACCGCGCACGCACCGCGATGCGCGCCCCGGACGCGGACAGGACCTCGCCGGAGGCCGCCAGGCCCACGGACCGTTCGACGACGGCGTCCGGATCGGTGATCACGGCGCCCTCCCGGGAGCGGGGCACGAGGGTGCCCGCGTCGGTGTAGGCACGGTCGGCGAACGCCTCCGTGACCACCGGCAGCCCCGCCTTCCCGGCCAGTTCCAGCAGGCGCGAGCCGGGCAGGCCCAGGACGGGCAGCGCGGCGTCCGCCAGGAGCACGCCCTCGACGACCGCCGCGGCCTGCTCCTCGTCGTGCACGACCCGGTTGTAGAGCGCGCCGTGGGGTTTGACGTAGGCCACGCCGGAACCGGCCGCGCGTGCGAACACCTCCAGGGCGCCGATCTGGTAGGCGACCTCGGCCGCCAGCTCCGCGGGCGGCACGTCCATGGCCCGCCGCCCGAACCCGGCCAGGTCCCGGTAGGACACCTGGGCGCCGATGCGCACTCCGCGCTCGGCCGCGAGCGCGCACACCCGGCGCATGGTGACCGCGTCCCCGGCGTGGAAACCGCAGGCCACGTTGGCGCTGGTGACGACGGACAGCAGGCGTTCGTCGTCGGTGAGCCGCCAGCGGCCGAAGCCCTCGCCGAGGTCGGCGTTCAGGTCGATGCAGGCCATGAATCCAGTGTCTCCTGTCAGGCCACGCGGTACTGCTCGTCGCGGGCGTCGGTGAGGAACATCTGCCCGGGGGCGTGGGTGAGCGCGAACGGCGGACGGGAGGCCATGACGGCCGCCTGCGGGGTCACCCCGCAGGCCCAGAACACCGGGATGTCGTCCGGCTCGGCCTCCACCGGGTCGCCGAAGTCGGGGCGGCCGAGGTCGTCGATGCCCAGCGCCGAGGGATCGCCGCAGTGCACCGGGCTGCCGTGCACCGCCGGCAGCAGACTGCTCTCCCGGATCGCCGCCGACAGGTGCCGGGGCGGCACCGGCCGCATCGACACCACCAGGGGCCCGTGCAGCCGGCCCGCCGGGCGGCACTGCCGGCCCGTCACGTACATCGGGACGTTGCGGCCCTGCTCGACGTGGCGGATCGGCACGCCCGCCTCGCCCAGCGCCCACTCGAAGGTGAAGCTGCACCCGATGAGGAACGACACCAAATCGTCCCGCCAGTACGCGCGGACGTCGGCCGGCTCGTCCACCAGCTCGCCGTCCCGCCAGACCCGGTAGCGCGGCAGATCCGTGCGCAGATCGGCGCCCTCGGCGAGCACGGTCGTCCAGGACCCGGCGTCCGTGACGTCGAGGACCGGGCACGGCTTGGGGTTGCGCTGGCAGAACAGCAGCATGTCGTAGGCCCAGTCGGCGGGCACCGAGATCAGGTTGACCTGGGTGTGGCCGGCCGCGACCCCGGCGGTGGGGCCGGTGAGGCCGTCGCGGAAGCGGGCCCGGGCCGTTTCCGGGCGCCACGCGCGCGCTTGCTCGTCGAGAAGGACCACCGGACGGTCCTCGGTGCTCGTGCGGTTCACGTGAGCTCCTTTCCGCGCGTCTCGGGCAGCCCGAGCAGCGCCAGTGCCGCGATGCCGTAGCCGATCGCGCCGAAGACCAGCGCGCCGCCCACGCCCCAGCTGTCCGCCAGGAAACCGACCGTCGTCGGGAACACGGCACCCACCGCGCGCCCGGTGTTGTACGTGAAACCCTGCCCGGTGCCGCGCACCGCCGTCGGGTACAGCTCGCTCAGGTACGAACCGAAGCCGCTGAAGATCGCCGACATGCAGAACCCGAGCGGGAAACCGAGCACCAGCAGCAGGGTGTTGGCGCCGCTCGGGATGTTCGCGTACGCCAGGATGCAGATCGCCGACAGCAGCGCGAAGAGCCAGATGTTGCGCCGCCGGCCCAGCTTGTCGGTGAGGTAACCACCCGTCAGGTAGCCGACGAAGGCACCCGAGATGAGGAACGTCAGATAGCCGCCGGTGCCGACCACCGACAGGTCGCGCTCGGACTTCAGGTACGTCGGCACCCAGGTGGCCAGCGTGTAGTAGCCGCCCTGGACACCCGTCGACAGCAGGCCGGCGAAGACCGTGACCCGCAGCAGGCCGGGCTGGAAGATGGCCTTGAAGGAGCCCTTCTGCGCGCTCTGTTCGCGCGCCGCGGTGGCCTCGGGCGCGTCGTGCACACTGCGCCGCAGCCAGATGACGAGCAGCGCGGGCAGCGCCCCGGTCCAGAACATGATGCGCCAGGCCAGGCCGTCGTCGACCAGCGAGAAGACGACCGTGTAGACGATCGCGGCGAGGCCCCAGCCCACCGCCCAGGAACTCTGGATCACGCCGAGGGTGCGGCCCCGGTGCTTGGCGCTCGCGTACTCGGCGACCAGGATCGCGCCGACCGCCCACTCGCCGCCGAAGCCGAGGCCCTGGAGGGCGCGGAAGACCAGCAGTGTCTCGTAGTTGGGCGCGAAACCGCAGGCGACGGTGAAGACCGCGTACGTGATCACGGTGATCATCAGGGCCTTGACCCGGCCGATGCGGTCCGCGAGGACGCCCGCGAGGGCGCCGCCGACCGCGGAGACCACCAGGGTGACCGTCGTGAAGAGGCCCGTCTGGCCGCTGTTCAGGCCGAAGTAGGCCGACAGCGCCACCATGCTGAGCGGCAGCGTGAAGTAGTCGTAGGAGTCCAGGGCATAGCCGCCGAAGGCGCCGGCGAACGCGCGGCGGCCACGCGGGCCCAGGGCCCGCAGCCAGCCGAACGCCCCGCCGTCGGAGGCGTTCCCAGCGGGCGCGGAGCGCGGGTCGTCGGTCAGGGCCTGCGGTGGAGGGGTCGTGCTCATGGGCACCTCGCAGAGGGAGGACGGAGGGTGCTGGGGCGTGAGCCGGTGCCGTGCGGAAGCCGTCGGCGCCGCGGTGAGGGACGGCGGCGCTGTGTGTAGCACCGTAGAGGATTGTTCAACGATCCCTCAATACCCATGTTGGTTCGTTCTTGGGATCTGCGATTGAATTCCGGCATGGCAGAGCAGCTGAAGGATCTCGCCGACGACCGGGCCCTCCTGGGACGCACCAGCACCGCGGAACGGGTCTCGGACATCCTCCGCAGCCGCATCGCCGAGGGGTACTTCCCGCCCGGGACGCGGCTGTCGGAGGACAGCATCGGCGGCGCGCTCGGGGTCTCCCGCAACACGCTGCGCGAGGCGTTCCGGCTGCTCACCCACGAGCGCCTGCTCGTCCACGAACTGAACCGGGGCGTCTTCGTCCGCGTCCTGACCGTCGAGGACGTCGAGGACATCTACCGCACCCGGCGGCTGGTCGAGTGCGCCGTCGTGAGGGGTCTGGGGCAGCCGCCCTACGGTCTCGACGGGCTGGCCGCCGCCGTGGAGGAGGGGCGGCGGGCGGCCCGCGAGGGTGACTGGAAAGGAGTGGGTACGGCGAACATCCACTTCCACCGGGAACTGGTCGCGCTGGCCGCGAGCGAGCGCACCGACGAGCTGATGCGCAGCGTCTTCGCCGAACTGCGCCTCGCCTTCCACGTGGTGGACGAGCCGCAACGGCTGCACGAACCCTACATCGCGCGGAATGCCGCGATTCTCCAGGCCCTTCAGGCCGGAGACCGCGCACAGGCGGAGCAGTTGCTCGCCGGGTACCTGGACGACTCGCTGGAGAGGGCCGTCGAGGTGTACCGCCGTCGCGTCGGCGAGGACGGCTGAGAACCGGGCGGCGGAAGAGGCGCACCGCGTCGTTTGGGCCGATGTCAGACCCAGGACCTAGTCTGTGCACCGTGACTTCGCCTGCATCGACGGACAGCGTTCCGCCCCAGCTCAGCGCGGGGCCGCGCCCCGCGCCGGGGCCGGCCGCCGACGAGGGCCTGGCGCGCCGCCTGCGCGCGCTCGCCTGCACCGCGCCGCTGCACGACCTCGATGCGCGCAAGGCCAACCTCGCCGGCGAGTACTCGGTGTACGGCATGGCGGAGGTCGCCCTCGCCGCCATCGACCTCGTCACACTGAACATGGACTTCGACACGGGCGCGGACCACGACCAGATCGTCGCCCGCCTCATCCCGCGCATCGCCGCCCAGGCCCCGCAGCGCCCCGCCGCCGAGCACGAGCGGGTGGCCCGCTGGGTCCTGGAGAATTTGATCAACGTCGGCAGCGTCGACCGCGGCTTCCGCGCGGTGTACGGCACGTTCGGCGCGGACGGCACCTATGTGCGCCGCGACTACGACTTCAAGCTGATCGAGGAGGTCCCCGGCCCGGGCGGCACGGTGTACCTGCGGACCACGGACGAGGCGGTCAACGTCCTCGTGGGCGCCCTCGACACGGACGTCACCAGCGCGCAGATCGCCGCCGAGGTGAAGCTCGAGGTGCTGATCAGCCGCGGCCGGCTCGCCGACGCCCAGCTCGCGGCCGAGCAGGCCCGCTACCGGACCGTGCAGTACTCCGAAACCCTGCGCAGGGCCCTGGACGCCACCCGGCGCAACGTCCGCGCGGTCGACTGGCTCAGCGCGGTCCCCGACATGATCGCCGAGGCCCTGGAGCACGTGGCCGACCGCTACCGGCACGAGAACGCGATCCTCACGAACATCCGCAAGGCTCGCGACGAGTCCGAGGACCCGGAGCACAAGCGCCGCGCCGCCGAGCTGGTCGACATCGTCAAGGACTGCATCCGGCGGCACACCCAGCTGCAGTCCCGGCTGCTGGAGGCCGGGCCGCTGTTCCGCGCCGAGCAGGACCGGCAGGCCTTCGCGACGCCGACGGCCACCTCGGGGATAGACCTTTACGGGCACCTCGTCTCGCCCGTCCTGCCCCTGCCGCTGGAGCGGGCCGTGCGGGTCACGGACGCGTTCTTCGGCCGGGGCACCGGGCTGCGCACGCCCGTGTCCGTCCGGGTCGCCGACCTCGTCGACATACTGCTCACGCCGCCCGTCGAGCGGGAGCACCTCGGCGCCGAGATGCCCGAGCCGGACCTCATCGCCACGCCGGACGACAGCCGGTTCAGCGAGGAGCAGATGGCGGCGGCGCGGGAGCTGCTCGACCTGCCCGCGGACGCGCCGCGACGCCTGTCGGGACTGCTGGCTGAGGCCAGACGGCGGGACCCCGAGCTGCCCTACCTGGTCGCGTTGCTGGCGGTGCACGCCGCGAGTCCGCCCGTCGGCACGGCGTACCGGCAGGGGGAGCAGAAGCTGCTGTTCGCCGTGGACGACGGTGTGGAGCTCGACGACCCGGAGTTCGGCGGGGCCGACCTGATCGTCGGCACCGCGCTGCTGGACGCGGCGGGAATGGCGGCGGACCGGAGCGAAGCGGCATGAGCCGGACGGAAGCAGCATGAGTCAGTACGAGTGGCACAAGGAGTCCCGACCGTGAGCGAGCACGTCGAGTGGAGTGAGCCGGACGGGACGGTCCCCGCGGCCACCGCCGCCGTCACTCCCGCCGACGCCGCCGACGCGGCCCGGCTCGTGTCCTTCGGGCTGCAGCCCAAACTGCAGCCCGCCCGCGACCAGGAGTACGCGGACCTGCTGCGGCGCTACCGCGACGACCCGCCGTTCGCACGGCTCGCCGACGCCGTGGCGACCGGCCTCGGCCTGATCGTGCTGGAGGTGTCCCCGCGCGCGGGCATGGCCGTGACCGCCGCCGAGGACTCGGTGTTCGCCGTCCGCATGGGCGACTACGCGCGTCGTACGTCCGCCGACGGCGGCGACCGCTTCCTGCACGGACTGGCCCATCTCGCCGTCGCCGCCATGGCGTTCCCGCGCCCCGAGGACCTCGCCGACGACGGCTACATCGGCCGCGTCACGGTCAACGGCGTGGACGCCTTCGTGCGCCAGGCCTGCCGCCGCCTGGAGGAGCGCGCCGTCGAGCAGGGCGAGAACACCGACCCGGTCACCGACGCGCCCGGCCTGGAGGCCGCCTGGCGGATCTGGGTGCGGCGCAGCGCGACCGGCGCCACCAAGGACGCCCGCCGGCTCGCCGGTTCCACCACCGGCATCGTCGCCAAGGCCGTCGCCTTCCTCACCGACTCCGGCTTCCTCCAGCGCACCGGCGACGACAACGGCGGCACGTACCGCACCACCGCCCGCTACCAGCTCCAGGTCCGTGACATGGCCGGCAGCGCCGCCCTGGCCGAGCTGCTGGAACTGGGCGTCGTCCCGGTCACCGACGGCACGCCGACGCTGCTGCCCCCGGAGGAGAGCGACGACCTGGACCTGGTCGCCGACGCCGGGCTGCCGTTCCACTCCTCCTGAACTCCCCCCGCCCGTCCCCCTGACCTCCCCCCACCTGACGAAGACCCACGAGAGTCCGCCATGTACGAGCTGTCCCGCGTCCGCCTCTACTCCATCGGGCCCGCCGGCGCGCGCTACGCCGACACCGTGCTCGACCTGCGCGGCGTGGGCGACCTCGTGCCCGACCCCGCGCCCACGCAGGCGGAGTTCTTCGAGGAGGAGCCGGTCGGCCCGCCGCGCCGGCCCGCGCCCGCGGGCGTGCTGTTCCTGGAGAACGGCGGCGGCAAGTCGGTCCTGCTCAAGCTCATCTTCTCCGTGATGCTGCCGGGCCACCGCAACACCCTCGGCGGCGCCAGCTCCGGCGTGCTGCGCAAGTTCCTCCTCGCCGACGACTGCGGGCACGTCGCGCTGGAGTGGCAGCACGTGCTCACCGGCGAGTGCGTCGTCGTCGGCAAGGTCAGCGAGTGGCGCGGCCGGCAGGTCTCCAACGACCCGCGCAAGTTCGCCGAGGCCTGGTACTCCTTCCGCCCCGGCCCCGGACTCAGCCTCGACAACCTCCCCGTCGCCGAGTCCACCGCCGTACGGCCCCCCGCCGAGGGCCAGTCGGGGGCGCGCGGGCGGCGCCGCACGATGAAGGGCTTCCGCGACGCCCTCACCGAGGCGGGCAAGACGTACCCCCACCTGGAGGTGCACTGGGAGGAGATCCACGACCGCTGGATCGAGCACCTGGGCGACCTCGGCCTCGACCCCGAACTCTTCCGCTACCAGCGCGAGATGAACGCCGACGAGGGCGAGGCGGCCGGCCTCTTCGCGGTCAAGAAGGACTCCGACTTCACCGACCTGCTGCTGCGCGCCGTCACCGACACCCGGGACACCGACGGCCTCGCCGACCTGGTCAGCGGCTTCGGCAACAAGCTGGGCCGGCGGGCCGAGCTGATGGCCGAACGCGACTTCACGGCCGGCTCCGTCGACCTGCTGGGACGCATCGTCGAGGCCGCCGGGGCCCGCTCACGCGCGCGGGACGTCCACGCCGCGGCCGAGCGCCGCACCCGCACCCTGGCCCGCAGACTGTCCGCGCGCGGTGTTCAGGAGCGGGCCCGCGCGGCCGACCTCGCCCAGCGGGTCACCGCCGCCGCGTACGCCGTCACGCACGCCGAGGCGGCCCGCGAGCGCAGCGCGCTGATCTCCGCCGAACTCGCCTACCGGCACGCGTCCCTGGCCCTCGCCGCCGCGGAGAAGTCCGCCGCCGCCCAGAAGCGCGAACTCGCCGACGCCCGCACGCTGTACTCGGCCTGGCAGGCCGCCGAGGCCGTGCTGCGCCACCGGGCCGCCGCCGACCGCGTCGCCCGCGTGTCCGCCGCGATCCGGGAGGCGGAGCGGGACGCCGCCCCGGCGCTGGCCGCCCGTGCCAAAGCCGCCGTCGACCTCGTCCGGGCCCTGCACGCGGCAGCGGAGAGGGCCGAGCAGCTCGCCAACGAGGAGGAGGAGCGCTCCGCCGCCCTCCAGGAGGTCAGCGACGCCGCCTACCGGGACTCCACCGCCGCCGCCACCCAGGCACAGCGGGCCCGCAGCGAGATCGGGCACCTCAAGCAGCGCCTCGCCGAGGTCGAGCAGGAGACCGCCGAGGCCGTCCGGGCCGGCTGGCTCGACGACAGCGCCCCGGACGCCGACCCGGCCCGCGCGGCCCTCGCCGCCAGCGACGCCGAGAAGACCGCCGTAGCGGCGTGGGACGCGGCCCGCGAGGCCTCCCGCCGTGCCACGGAGCACGCACGTGAGGCCGCCGCCACCGAGACCCGGGCCGAACTGACCGCGGCCCGCGCGGCCGACGCGGCCACGGCCGCCGAGCGTGCCTACGAGGCCGAGCGCCGCACCGCCGAGGCGCTGGCGGGCGAGGAGCGCCTGGCGGAACTGCTCGGCCTGGCCCCCGGGGCGCGCCCCGGCATCCCGCAGCCCCGCCACGGCACGGACGGCGAGCAGCCCGCCCCGCCCGCCGCCGCGGAACAGGGACTCGCCCCCGAGGAGCTCGACCGTTGTGCCGAGGACCTGCGCGCCCTCCTCGACGACGCCGTCTCCTCCGCCGAACGCCAGCTGTTCGACCTGCGCACGGCCGCCGCCGACGACGCCCGCATCCTCGGCGCGCTCGGTGACGGAGGACTGCTGCCGCCCGGCCCGGACGTGCTGGCCACGGTCGAGTTCCTCGGCGAGCACGGCATTCCCGCGCTGCCCGGCTGGCGCTACCTCGCGCAGGCCGTCGACCCGGCCGACCACGCGCGCGTGCTGGCCGCCCGGCCCGAACTCGTCGACGGCGTGATCATCACCGATCCCGGCTCGCACGCCCGGGCCCGCGAAGCCCTGGGCGACGCGGCGCTGCTGCCCCGCTCCGCCGTGGCCGTCGGCACCGCCGCCGCCCTGCTCGCCCCCACGCCCGCGCCGGACACCGGCGACGGCGACGTCTTCCTCGTGCCACCGAACCCGGCCATGCACGACGAGCACGCCGCCGACGAGGAGCGGCAGGCGCTGCGCGCCCGGGCCGCCGAGCGGGACGAGGAGATCCGCACGCTCGCCGCCCGGCTCGGCAAGGACCGCGAGCTGGCCGCCCGGCTCGCCTCCTGGCGCACCGGCTGCCCCGCCGGCCGCCTGACCGAGCTGGCCCGGGCGGCGCACGACACCCGCGCGTTCGCCGAGGAGTCCGAGGCCGAGCTGGCCGAAGCGCGCACGGTCCGGGCCGAGGCCGACGAGGCCGCCGCCGAGGCCGCCCGCGTCCGGGACGAGCGGCAGGAGGCCGCCCAGAAGGCACGCCGCTCCGCCGACGCCCTCGCCGGGCTCGCCTTCCGGCTGCGCGAGCGGGCCGGCTGGCAGGTCAAACTGCGCGAACTGGCCGACGAGGCGGCCGAGTGCGAAGCCGGCGCCCAGGCCTGCCTGGAGCGGGCCCGGGCCGCCGACGAGGACCGGCGTGCCGCCCAGCGCGCCGCCGACGACGCCCGCCGCACCGCCCGTGCCCTGCGCGCCGAGCGCTCCGAGATCGCCGGCGCCCCCGACGACGTGCCCGAGGACGGCCCCGACACCCCCAAGGCGTCCCTGCCCGCGCTGCGCGAGGCCTACCGGGCCGCTTCCCAGGTGTACGAGAAGGTCGGTGTGGGCGCCGACCTGCGCGCCGAGCAGGCCCGCGCCGAGAGCGACGAGAGCGCGGCCCGCGCGGAGCTGGACCGGCTGAGCAACAAGGTCCGCACGCGCGCGGAGCAGCTCCTCGAATCCCCCGACGGCTCCGACGGACCCAGCCGCCAGGCCGCCGCCGCCCGGGCCGAGGAACTGGTCCAGCTCCTGGAGACGCGCATGTCCAGCGCCAGCGAGCAGCTCGGGCGGCTGCGCGGCGAGGCCGAACGGCTGGCACCGCGGGACGGCGAGGCCCACACCGACCTGCCCGAGGAGCTCCGGCCGCGCGACGCCGAGCACGCCCAGGCCCTGCTGCGCACCGCCACGGCCGAACTCGCCGCCCACACCGAGGCGCTGGACGAGGCCCGCGAGGCGCACGCCGAGCTCCTCGACGCCCACCGCGCCGCCGAGGACGCGGCGAGCGGCTTCGACGAGATCGCCGCGATGCTCCGCGACCTGCTGCGCGAGCACCCTGCCGAGGAGGAGCAGGAGGAGACGGAGCCGTATCCCGGCAGCCTGGAGCAGGCCCGGCAGTCCGCCGCCGAGGCCCGCCGCTCGCTGCGCGGCTGCGCCGCCGACCTGTCCGGCGCCGAGGCAGCCGTCCGCGAGGCGAGCGACGTGCTCGTGCGGCACGCCAACTCCACGCGCTACGAGCAGGTGCGCACCCCGGCCCGCCAGCAGATCCGCGAACTGCCCGCCTCCGCGCTGCCCGAGCACGCCCAGAAGTGGGCGGACGCCTTCGCGCCCCGGCTGAGGGTGCTCACCGACGAGCTGGAGCAGCTGGAGCGCAACCGCGACTCGATCGTGGACCGGCTGCGCGGCCTGGTCGAGTCCGCCCTGGCCACGCTCCGCTCCGCCCAGCGCCTCTCCCGGCTGCCCGAGGGCCTGGGCGAGTGGTCGGGACAGGAGTTCCTGCGCATCCGCTTCGAGGAGCCCGACCAGGCCACGCTCACCGAGCGGCTCGGCGAGGTCATCGACGAGGCGACCCGCGCCGCCGTGAAGAAGAACTCCGACCTGCGCCGGGACGGCATGTCCCTGCTGCTGCGAGGTGTGGCGGCCGCCCTCCAGCCCAAGGGCGTGGCCGTCGAGATCCTCAAGCCCGACGCGGTGCTGCGCGCCGAGCGCGTCCCCGTGGGGCAGATGGGCGACGTCTTCTCCGGCGGCCAGCTGCTCACCGCCGCCATCGCCCTGTACTGCACGATGGCCGCGCTGCGTTCGAACGACCGGGGGCGCGACAAGCACCGGCACGCGGGCACGCTGTTCCTCGACAACCCCATCGGCCGAGCCAACGCCACCTACCTGCTGGAACTCCAGCGGGCGGTGTCGGACGCCCTCGGTGTCCAGCTGCTGTACACCACGGGCCTGTTCGACACCACCGCACTGGCGGAGTTCCCGCTGGTCATCCGCATGCGCAACGACGCCGATCTCAGGGCGGGCCTGAAGTACATCAGCGTCGAGGAGCACCTCCGCCCGGGCCTGCCGCAGCAGCCCCAGGCGGGGGAGGCGGTGCACAGCGAGATCACGGCCACCAGGATGTACAAGCGGCCCGTGTCCTAGGGGTGCCCTCCGGCACCAGGCCCGCGCACCTCTCGCCGATCGGCATGCTCGGGCAGCAGGGTTGACGGTGACGAGGCCGGGCACGACCGAGCCGTCCGCGGCCGCCGTCGGCGACGACATGGCCGGACTCGGTCGCGCCCGTGGTCCTCCTCCGGTCCTCAGTCGGCCGCCGGTGCCGCGAGGGGAGCGGCGGCCGCGACCTGCGAGCGGTGCTCGGCGAGCACGCCGGTGCGGTGCCGCTGGACGAACCAGTAGTAGGCGAAGCCGCCGCCCGCGATGACCGAGACGAACAGCACCGCGCCCCAGCGCAGGTACCAGTGGTAGGGCTCGGTGGCGTTGTAGACGGCGGCCCGCGGCCAGATCAGGTTGAGCGTCATGGCCCCGCCCCACAGCACGGCCAGCACGTTGACCGGCAGGCCCCAGCGGCCGAGCGAGAAACGGCCCTCGCCGGCGGGCTGCCAGGTGCCCCGCACCCGGGCGATCAGCAGCGGCACCGTGACACCGAGGTAGGCGAGGTAGATCATGACGATGCCGATGCTGGTGACGACGGTGAAGATCTGCGGCTGGCGGATGTTGACCACCAGGATCGCCAGCGCCAGGACCCCGATGATCACGGTCGGCAGGACCGGGGTCTGGAACCGCGGATGGCACTTGGCCAGTTTCGCGGACGCCGGGAGGTTGTTGTCGCGGGCCATCGCGAACGCCAGGCGGACCGCCGCCGTGTGCACCGCGAGCGCGCACACCGTCACCGCGATCAGCACGCACCACAGCATCGCCTTGCCGGCCGTCGGGCCGAGCACGTCCAGCACGATGTACTGCAGGCCGTCCGTGGACAGCTTCTCGCCGTTCAGAGTGGACACGCTCATCAACGCGAGCAACAGGATCAACCCGCCGAGGACGAACGACGCGACGATCGCCCGGATGATCGCCCGGGGCGCGTTGCGGGTCGGGTCCAGCGACTCCTCGCCGAGCGAGGCGGCGGTGTCGAAGCCGTACATGACGTACGCCGAGGCCAGCGAGGCCACCAGGAAGGCGCCCAGGTACCCGTTGCCGTAGCCCGCGCCGGTGCCGTGCGTCTCCATGACGACCTGCGGGCCGCGCGTGAGGTGGACGGCGAACAGGACGATCAGGACGACGGTGGCGATCAACTCGATGAACACGCCCGCCGTGTTGATCCGGGCCATCAGCTTGACGCCGAAGGCGTTCACCAGCGTCGTGAACAGGATCAGCACCGCGGCCAGGATGACCGCGTTGGTCGCCACGTCGTACGTACCGGTGCCGTCCCCCACGAACTGGAAGAACGACGAGATCTGCGGCAGCGTCAGCTGGTAGGCCAGCGCCACGGCCGCTATGGACACGATCGAGGCGATCAGCATCATCCAGCCGGCGAGCCAGCCCAGATGCGGATTGCCTGTTCTCTTCGACCAGTTGTAGACGGAACCGGCCACGGGGTAGCGGGCGGCGAGCTCCGCGAAGCACAGCGCGACCATGAACTGGCCGGCGAAGACCATCGGCCACGACCACCAGTAGGCGGGGCCGCCGCTGCCGTAGCCGAAGTAGAACAGCTGGAACGTGCCGGTCAGGATGGAGATGTAGCTGATGCCGGCGGCGAAGGTGTGGAAGGTGCCGAGGGTGCGTTTCAGTTCGGGTCTGTAGCCGAACTCGGTCAGTTCGGCGTCGTCGTCGCCGTGGGTGCCGGTGGACTGCGCGGCATTTCTCATGGGCGGCTCCTCAATGGGTGTTCTCTCGGGGCGGTCCGGTCGGGTTCGGCCGGTCGAACCAACCCTGGGTGGTGGGGCGGGCGCTCTGGTCCGGCATGCCCGCCCCCCAGCCGTTCGAGGACCCATGCGTGGAAGATCCCGATGTGGTGCTCGCTGGGGACCAGCACGCCGCCCTCGCGGTAGGCGCGGGAGGACATCGCGGGCTGCGTCCTCTCACAGGCGGCGAAGTCCTGGGCGTTGACCCGGTGGAAGAGCTCGACGGACTTCGACACGTCCGCCCCCGACTCCACCACCTCCGGCGCGTAGAGCCAGTCGCACTCGACGACCGTGCGGTCCTCGGCGAGCGGGAACATGCGGTGCAGGATGACGTGGTCCGGGACGAGGTTGACGAACACGGCCGGCCGGACCGTGATGGCGTAGTAGCGGCGGTCCTGCTCGGCGTCGACCGCCGGGAGCCGGCCGAAGCCCTCGCTGCCGTCGACGGTGAAGCCCTTCACCTCCTCGCCGAACTCGGCGCCGTGCCCCACGTAGTACTGGGCGGCGTAGCCGTCGGCGAACTCGGGCAGCACCTCGGTCAGTTCCGGGTGGATCGTCGCGCAGTGGTAGCACTCCATGAAGTTCTCGACGATCAGTTTCCAGTTCGCCCTCACGTCATAGGTGATGCGTTTGCCGAGCGCGAGGTTGTCCGTGCCGTAGTGCTCGATCGCCGCGGCGTCGCCGAGCCGTTCCACGGCGGCGTGCACGACCGTGTCCTCGAAGGAGGGCGGTTCGTCCGCCAGGCACACCCAGGCGTAGCCGAGCCATTCGCGCAGCGCGACCTTGATCAACCCGTACGCCACGCGGTCGACGTCCGGCATCTTGATCAGGTTGGGTGCGGCGATCAACCTCCCGTCGAGGTCGTACGTCCACGCGTGGTACGGGCACTGGAGCGCGCGGCGGATCTCGCCCGACTCCGCCGTGCACAGCCGGGCCCCGCGGTGGCGGCAGACGTTGAGGAAGGCGCGCAGTCCGCCCCCGCGGGTCCGGGTGATGATGACGCTCTCGCGGCCGACCTGGACGGTGCGGAAGGCGCCCGGCCGGTCCAGGTCACCGCTGCGGACCGCGCAGAACCACAGGGACTCGAAGACGTGTTCCTGCTCCTGCCGGAAGACGTCCGGGTCGGTGTAGTAGCGGCCGGGGAGGGTGGCGATCAGGCTCGGGGGGATCGGGGTCGTCGTCACGGGGAACGCCTCCTACCGGCGAATGCGGGTCATCTTCGGGTCGAACAGCGGCTCGTCGGCGACCGTGGCCGGGACCTTCTCGCCGAAGTACGCGATGTGCACGCCCGTGCCGGTGGCGAGCCCGGCCGGGAGCCAGGCGTAGGCGACGCACCGGCCGAGCGTGTAGCCGTAGGACGCGCTGGTGACGTATCCGGCGGGCGCCCCGTCGACGTACACGGGCTCCTTGCCCAGGACGACGGCGGCCGGGTCGTCGAGGAGGAGGGGCGTGAGGCGGCGGGTGGGCTCCGGGCGGTCGCGCAGCGCGTCCTGCCCGACGAAGCCCTCCTTGTCCATGCGCACGGCGAAGCCGACGCCCGCCTCGAACGGGTCGTGCTCGTCGGTCATGTCGACGCCCCAGGCCCGGTATCCCTTCTCCAGGCGCAGCGAGTTGAACGCCGAGCGGCCGGCCGCGACCACGCCGAGCTCCCGGCCCGCCTCCCACAGCGTGTCCCAGAGCCTGAGCCCCAGGTCGGCCGTGGTGTACAGCTCCCAGCCCAGCTCCCCGACGTAGCTCAGCCGCAGCGCGGTCACCGGGACGTGCCCGACGTACGTCTCCTTGGCCCGGAAGTAGCCGAACGCCTCGTGCGAGAAGTCGTCCGGGGTGAGCGGCTGGACGAGGTCCCGGGCGAGCGGTCCCCAGACGCCCACGCAGCAGGTGCCGGAGGTGACGTCCCGGATCCGCACGTCGTCGGGGGCGTGGCGCAGGAGCCGGTCGAGGTCGGCGGGGGAGTTGGCGCCGACCTGGAAGCGGTCGGGGGCGAGGCGGGCCACGGTGAGGTCGGAGCGGATGCCGCCGGACTCGTCGAGCAGCAGGGTGTAGGTGACCGCGCCGGGCTTCTTGCGGAGGTTGTTGCTGGTCATGTGGTCGAGGAAGGCGAGGGCCCCGGGACCGGTGACCTCCAGGCGGCGCAGGGGCGTCATGTCGTAGAGGGCCACACGCTCGCGGGTCGCCCTCGCCTCGGCCGCCGCGGTCGGGGACCAGTGGCGGGCCGACCAGGCGTCGCGCTCCGGCAGCGGGCCGAGGGCGTCCACGAGCGGCGCGTTCGCCTCGTACCAGTGCGGACGCTCCCAGCCGCCGCCCTCAAGGAAGTACGCGCCGAGCTGCTGCTGCCGGGCGTAGAAGGGGCTGACCCGCAGCGGACGCGGCTGTTCCATCGGCTGGAGCGGATGGATGACGTCGTACACCTCGACGAACTGCCTCGCCCCGCGCTCCAGGACGTACGACGGTGAACGCTGCGCCTTCTCGAAGCGCGTGAGGTCGCACTCGTGCAGGTCGAGCGAGGGCCGCCCGTCCACCATCCACTCGGCGACGGCCCGGGCCACTCCGGCGGAGTGCGTGACCCAGACGGCCTCCGCCAGCCAGAAGCCGCGCAGGTGCCGCGACTCACCGAGCACCGGCATGCCGTCCGGGGTGAAGGAGAAGACACCGTTGAAACCGGACTCGATCTCCGCGTCCCGCAGCGCGGGCATCAGACGCCGGCAGTCCTCCCAGCCGGGGGCCCAGTCGTCTGCCGTGAAGGGGTACGAGGACGGCATGTCCATGTTGCGGGCGCGAGCCTCGTCGTACGGCGGGACCGCGAACGGGTCGACGGGCAGGGGCCGGTGCGCGTAGGAACCGATGCCGATGCGGTCGGTGTGCTCGCGGAAGTACAGGTCGCGGTCCTGGAAGCGGAGGATCGGCTTCGAGGCCTCCGAGGTGGCGCCGCTCAGCGCCGGGAGCGGTACGGTCCTGGCGTACTGGTGGGCCAGCGGCTGCAGCGGCACGTCGACCCCGGCCATGCGGCCGATCACCGGCCCCCAGAAGCCGGCCGCCGACACGACGTGGTCGGCCGGGAAGGTGGCCCGGTCCGTGACGACGGCGGTCACGCGGCCGTTCCGACGCTCGATCCCGGTGACCGTGTGCCGTGCCAGGAACCGCGCGCCCCGCGCGGTGGCCCGGGCCAGCTGGGCCCGGGCCGCGAGCAGGGCGCGGGCCAGACCGTCGTCCGGGGTGTGGAAGCCGCCGAGGACCACCGACGCGTCGATCAGCGGCCACAGTTCCGCGCAGCGCGCGGCGCTGACGACCTCGCCGCGCACGCCCCAGGAGGCGGCGTACCCGGCCCTGCGGTGCAGCTCGGCGAGACGCTCCGGCGTGGTGGCCAGTTCCAGGCCGCCCACCCGCTGGAAGCAGCGGACGCCGTCGACGTCGAGGGAGCCGAACTTCTCGACCGTGTAGCGGGCGAAGGTGGTGAGGGTCTTGGACGGGCTGGTCTGGAAGACGAGACCGGGCGCGTGCGAGGTGGAGCCGCCGGGGGCGGGCAGGGGCCCCTGTTCAAGGACGGTGACGTCGGTCCAGCCGCGGGTGGTCAGTTCGTCGGCGAGGGAGCAGCCGACGATACCGGCGCCGACGACGACCACGCGGGGATTCTCGGGTGTGCTGGACATGCCCCTCCTTGCCGGGACGGTGTGAAGGCGGTGGGGGAGTGAGGCGTGCGGGGAACCGTGGGCCCGGTCAGCCGGAGTCGGCTGGGGTCTCGGGGTCTCGGGGGCTCGGGGCGGGTCCGGTGCGGAGGCCGGGATCCCGGTCGCCGCCCGGTGCCGTGCGGGGTGGGGTGTGGGCGGGAAGGTGTGTATGGGTGTGGGGGGCAGGAAGGCGTGGGGGGTGGGCGGGCTCAGGGGGCCGGCACGTTCCGTCGCTCGGCCGCGATCGTGGTGTCCGGGCCGTGCCCGGTGTGGACGGTGGTGTCGCCGGGCAGCGTGAGCAGCCTGCCGCGCAGGGACGCCTCGATCGTCGGGCGGTCCGAGTGGGAGCGGCCGGTGGTGCCGGGACCGCCCTGGAAGAGTGTGTCCCCCGTGAACACGGCGTCGAGGAAGGGCGTGTACAGGGAGCAACTGCCCCAGGTGTGGCCGGGGGTGTGGATGACCCGGACCTCGATCCCGGCGACCGTGAGGACACGGCCGTCGACGAGGTCGCCGTCGGGTCCGCGGGCGGGGTGCGTGTGGGACCACAGCTCGTGGTCGCCGGGGTGGAGCAGGACGGGCGCGCCCGTCAGCGCGGACAGCCGGGGCGCCGCGCCGATGTGGTCGTCATGGGCGTGCGTACACGCGATCGCCGTGACCCGGCGCCCGGCGACGGCCTCGTGGACGGCTCGGGCGTCGTGGGCGGCGTCGACGACCAGCACCTCCTCGTCGTCGCCGACGAGCCAGACGTTGTTGGCGACGTCGAACGTCTCCCCGTCCAGGCTGAACGTGCCGGAGGTGACCACGCGCCGCACGCGCACGGCGCTCACCGGACGGCCACCGGGCGCGGCACCGCACCCCGGTGCGTCCTCGCGAACGCCTCCCCGGCCCGGTCCGGTGCGCTCGTCGCGCCGACGGACGCGTCGTAGCGGGCCGTCACCCCGCAGCCCATCGGGCCCGCCGGCTCGGGGACCACGCTCGTCCGCACCTCGACGGGTGCGCCCTGCTCGACGGCGACTGCTGCACGGACCTCGTGGGGCACGACCAAGCTCCTCCGCTTGTTGCGCAGTGCACGATGGGTTGCACGATGGGGAACATAGTGGGAACGCCGTCGAGGGCCGTCAAGGGGCACGGCTCCGGTTCGCGTCAACCTTGGGAAAACACCGGAGGAGCCGGGAAACACGCCCGACACACGGCAGCGCGGGGCCAGGTGTTCCACCTGGCCCCGCGCTGTGAGTCAGCCGGCCCGGGCCGTCGGCCCGGACTACGTCAGAAGCCGTAGCCCATACGACGCGACAGCTCGGCCGCCGCCTCCTCGGTCCGCTTCGCCACCTCCGGCAGGCGCTCCGGGCTCAGCCGGTAGACCGGCCCCGAGACGCTGAGCGAGGCGATGACCTTGCCGTCGTGCGCCCGGACCGGGGCGGCCGCGGCCGCCAGCCCGATCTCCAGCTCCTCGACCGTGATCGCGTACCCCTGCTGCACCACGGTGTCCAGCTCGCCGCGCAGCATGGACGCGCCCGTGACCGTGCGCTCCGTGAAGCGGTGCAGCGGACGCGCCAGCAGTCCCTCGCGCAGGGTGGGCGGCAGGTGGGCGAGCAGCACCTTGCCGCTGGAGGTGGCGTGCAGGGGGGTGCGGCGGCCGAGCCAGTTCTGCGCCGTGACGGAGGCCGTCCCCCGGGCCTGCATGATGTTGACCGCCGCGTCGTCGTCCAGCACCGCGATGTTGACCGTCTCGCCCAGCTCGTCGGCCAGCTCCCGGCAGACCGGGACGCCCTCCTGGGAGACGTCCAGCCGTACCGCCGCCGCCCCCGCGAGGCGCAGGACGCCGGCGCCCAGGTAGTACTTGCCGCGGTCCTTCGCCTGGGCCACCAGGCCGCGGTTCTCCAGGACACCGAGCAGGCGGAACGCCGTGGACTTGTGCACGTCCAGCTCGTCGGCGATCTCGGTGACGCCCGCCTCGCCGTGGCGGGCGAGGATCTCCAGCACGCTCACGGCGCGGTCCACCGACTGGACGGCGCTGGCCGCGCCTCTGCCGCTCGCCGCACTTCTGCCGCTCGCCGCGCCTTCGCCGCTCCGCTTCGCCCCGTCGTCCGTCGGACGCTCCTCGCGGGCGGACTGCTTCTGCGTGCGGGCCATGGCCAACTCTCACCACCTGGCGGCCCTGTTCGGGCCGCATCTGAGGGAAACCCTTGACGTGACGGTCGCCCCGCCCGGATTCTGTTGCGCATAGCGCTTGCTCGTGCGCCATGTGAAACATCATGTTACCGAAGCGTCCGGATCCCGTAAGGGGACGAGCGCCCTCCTGGGGCTCGGCTCCGACGCCGGGGCCGGACGACGTGCAGCATCACCCTCCCGTGCCCGGAACCGCCCCGGTCCGGCACTCACACCCTGCCTGCAGTCTGGCCGAACGGTCCGGCCCACGCCCCGGACCGAGAGGGGGGCCCGTGATTCCCGTCTGCCGCCTCGAAGACCTTCCCAAGGGCGAGTCCGTCCGCGTAGAGACGACACCGCCCGTCGCCGTGTTCCACACCGACGACGGAGAGCTCCACGCCATCGACGACACCTGCACCCACCAGGACGCCTCCCTCTCCGAGGGCTGGCTGGAGGGCTGCCTGGTCGAATGCCCGCTGCACGCCGCCTCGTTCGACCTGCGCACGGGCCTGCCCACGTGCCTCCCGGCCCGCCGCGCCGTCCGCACCCACCGCGTCACCGTCGACGACGGCGTCATCCACGTCCACCTCACGGCGGAAGAGGGAACAGCCGCGTGAGCGGGGGAGCGTATGGCCGCGCCGCCGGGTACGCGGGACGGGGCACGGCCCTGTGCGCGGGGTGGGGCAGGGCCGTGCGAGGGGGGAAGAGCGCGGCCGTCCCAGCGGCGGTCGCCGGGTCGGCACGCTCGAGGCCGGGCCGGCCCGGCACACCCCGGTCGGCGGTGCGGGCAACCTCACCCGCCGGTCTCGCGCGACCGGTTCGACCGGCGTGACCGGCCCGACCGGCCCGGCCGGTGGGTCCCGTGGCGCGAGGAGGCACCAGGCATGCGCACCGTGACCATCGTCGGAGCATCGCTCTCCGGCCTCTACGCCGCCCGGGAACTGCGCGCCCAGGGCTACGAGGGGCGTCTCGTCGTCATAGGCGACGAACCACACCACCCCTACGACCGGCCGCCGCTCTCCAAGGACTTCCTCACCGGCCGGACCGACGAGGGCCGGCTCCGTCTCACCGACGACGAGGAGACCGCCGGACTCGACGCCGAGTGGCTGCTCGGCGTCCGCGCACGGGCCCTGGACGCCCGCGGCCGAACCGTCGTGCTGGACGACGGCCGCGCCGTGTCCACCGACGGCGTCGTCATCCCCACCGGGGCCTCGGCCCGCCGTCTGCCCGGCGACCGTCTCGCCGGGGTCCACACGCTGCGCACGCTCGACGACGCCCGTGCCCTGTGTGAGGAACTCACCGGGGGCCCGCGCCGGGTCGTGGTCATCGGAGGGGGCTTCATCGGCGCCGAGACCGCTTCCTCCTGCTCCTCGCTCGGCCACCACGTCACCGTCGTCGAGGCCGCTCCGCTCCCGCTCGTGCCTCAACTGGGCGCCGGCATGGCCGCCGTGTGCGCCGCGCTGCACCGCCGCGGGGGTGTGGAACTCGTCACCGGCACCGGGATCACCCGGTTCCGGGCCACTGCCACTGCCACTGCCACTGCCACCGCCGCTGCCACTGCCACCGCCGCTGCCGCTGCCGCTGCCACCGACGTGACCGCGTTCCGGGCCACGGCCACCGCCACCGGCGGCCCCGGGCTGCGCGGCACCGTCACCGGCGTGGAACTCGGCGACGGACGCACGCTCCCCGCCGACATCGTGATCGTCGGGATCGGGGCCGCCCCCAACACCGCCTGGCTGGCCGGTTCGACGCTCGCCCTGCGCGAGGGCGTCCTGTGCGACGACGGCTGTGTGACGGCCCTGCCGCAGGTGGTCGCCGTCGGTGACGTCGCCCGCGTCGGCGGCGTGCGCGCCGAGCACTGGACGTCCGCCACCGAGCAGCCCCGCGTCGCCGTGACCAACCTGCTCGCCGGACGCACGACCACGACCGTCGACGCGGTGCCCTACTTCTGGTCCGACCAGTACGGCGCCCGCATCCAGTTCGCCGGCCGGCGCGGCGAGGGCGACACCGTCCGCGTCACCGAGGGCGAACTCTCCGGCGGCGCACCGGCCGAGGGCGGTTTCCTCGCCCGCTACGAGCGTGACGGCCGGACGACCGCGGTCCTCGCGGTCGACCGCCCCCGCTCCTTCACGAGGGCGAGACGCGCACTCGCCCGGGAGACCGCCGACGCCGCCGTGGAATAACGCGAGGACGGCCTCCAATAGCGCTACGAGTGGGACAGCTGCCCGGCCCCGCCCCGCCGCCGTATCCGCTCCTGCGTCCGTGCCACGGCCCGCTCCTGACGCCGGGCCCGGCGCCGCTCGCGCCGCAGTGCCCGCGCCGTGCTGCTCGGCACGGACACCACGCCGTGGCGCTGGTTCCACACCTGCCGGGTCACCCACACGTCCAGGGCGCCCCAGGTGGCCGCGATCGTGCTGACCACGCTGCTGATCACCATGGGGAGGGCCAGCCAGGACCCGGCCATCGTGCACAGGAAGGCCACCATCGCCTGAATCAGCGTCACGGCTATGAGGAGCACCGCCCGCACGGCCGCCGTACGGACCGGATCGGGCAACCGGCGCCGTCGCGCGGGCTCCTCCACCCACAGGGGCCGGTAGTAGCGCTGCTCGTCCGCCGGGGTCTTCGCCTCGTCCGCCGGATGGTCGCGATCGGTCGCCTCGGGGATCCGATGCCCCGTCACCCGCGCCCCGTCCGCCCTGGGCGCTACGCGCCGCCGTTCCGCCGTGCCCATCACCGTGTCACTCCCCACCGCCAGCAGACCGCCCGCCCGTTTCCGAAGACCCGTGCTCCCCAGCGGCTGCCCGGCTTGCGCTGTTTTACGCCGCCCGGGTGCAGGATGCGGCTCCTGTGGCCGATTCCGCCCCCGTTTCCCGTAGTGAAGGACGAACAACCCGTCACGAAGATTCCCGGGCTACGAAAAAATTCGGCCAACCACCTTGGCGGACTGCGATGAGGGAGGCACGCTGCGACCATCGGTTTCGGGGAGACAACTCCCGCAATGCCCGGACAACTCGGCATGCCTCGTCGCTGGCGCGGAACTTCGGCCTCGGGCCCGGTCTTCGAGTTCCCTGTGCGTCGGTAGTAGGCTCGCGCCGTTTGTTGACGCACACGTGTACCCCCGGTAGCCCCGGGGGGCCCGAGCTGGGGGAGGCCATGCGCTTTCGCGGGAAGTCCATCCGCCGGAAGATCGTGGCGCTGCTTCTCGTGCCGCTGGTGTCCCTGACCGCGATCTGGTCCTTCGCCACCGTGCTCACGGGGCGTGAGGCGGCCGACCTCTTCAACGTGTCGACCGTCGTGGAGAAGATCGGCTACCCCATCGAGGACACCGTCCGCGTCCTCCAGGAGGAACGCCGCCAGACCCTGGTCCACCTCGCCGACCCCCGCGCCTCCGACGGGCTCGCCGCGCTCCGGCGCAGCCGCACCGCCACCGACGAGGCCGTGAGCGGCATCCGCCGCAACGCCCGGGACCCGGACGTGCGCGACGCGATGGGCGAGGCCACCGACGAGCGCCTCACCGCGGTGCTGGACGCCTTCGAGGGCATCGAGTCGCTGCGCCGCAGCGTCGAGGACGGCACCGTCGACCGCTCCCAGGCCCTCGACCTCTACAACCGGCTCGTCGACCCCTGTTACGCGCTCCTGACCAACCTGCACGTGGTCGACAACGTCGAACTCGACAAGCAGTACCGCGCACTGGTCAACCTCGCCCGCGCCCGCGAACTGCTCTCCCGCGAGGACGCCCTGCTCGGCTCGGCCCTGATCGTCGGCCGCATCACCCGTTCCGAAGCGCGCGACATCTCCGACCTCGTGGCCCAGCGCACGCTCATGTACGACGTCAACCTGCAACTGCTGCCCGTCGCCGAGCGCGACCGCTACCAGACCTTCTGGAAGAACGCCTCCTCCGCACCGCTGCGCGTCGCCGAGGAGGCGGCCCTCGACTCGGGGACCGGGACGCCCCGCGGCGTCACCGCCAAGAGCTGGGACAGCGCCGCCGGCAACGTGCTCGACGAACTGGGCACCCTCAACGACCAGGCCAACGACCGCTACCAGGACCGCGTCCACCCGGTGGCCGTGGGCGTCATCGCCAAGGCCGTCATCGCCGGCGCCCTCGGTCTGATCGCCCTGCTGCTCTCCCTGTTCCTGTCGGTGCGCGTCGGCCGTACCCTCATCCGCGACCTGCGGCAGCTGCGCCTGGAGGCCCACGAGGCGTCGGGAGTGCGGCTGCCCAGCGTGATGCGCCGCCTCTCCGCTGGCGAGCAGGTCGACGTCGAGACCGAGGTGCCGCGCCTGGAGTACGACAAGAACGAGATGGGCGAGGTCGGCCAGGCCCTCAACACCCTGCAGCGCGCCGCCGTCGAGGCCGCCGTCAAACAGGCCGAACTGCGCGCCGGAGTCTCCGAGGTGTTCGTCAACCTCGCGCGCCGCAGCCAGGTCCTGCTGCACAAGCAGCTCACCCTGCTCGACGCCATGGAGCGCAGGACCGAGGACACCGAGGAACTGGCCGACCTCTTCCGCCTCGACCACCTGACCACCCGCATGCGCCGGCACGCCGAAGGGCTCGTGATCCTCTCCGGAGCGGCGCCCTCCCGCCAGTGGCGCAAGCCGGTCCAGCTCATGGACGTCGTCCGCGCCGCCGTCGCCGAGGTCGAGGACTACGAGCGCATCGAGGTCCGCCGCCTCCCGCGGATCGCCGTCACCGGCCCGGCGGTCGCCGACCTCACACACCTCGTGGCCGAACTGCTGGAGAACGCCACGGTCTTCTCCCCGCCGCACACCGCCGTCCAGGTCCTGGGCGAGCGTGTCGCCAACGGCTTCACCCTGGAGATCCACGACCGCGGCCTCGGCATGGCGGCCGAGGCGCTGCTCGACGCCAACCTCCGGCTCGCCGAGACGCCGGAGTTCGAGCTGTCCGACACGGACCGGCTCGGCCTGTTCGTGGTCAGCCGTCTCGCCCAGCGGCAGAACGTCAGGGTCTCCCTGCAGCCCTCCCCCTACGGCGGCACGACCGCCGTCGTCTTCATCCCCGACGCCCTGCTCACGGACGACGTGCCCGACACGAACGGCATCGGCTTCCGGCTCGACCGCCCCCAGCTGGCGGCGCACGGCAGCGAGCCGAACGAGGGCCGCCGCACCGCCCTGTCCAAGGCGCCCGCGCCCCGGCCCGGCCTGCCGGCCTCCCTGCTGGACGGACCGGTCGAACTGGAGGCGCCCGTCGACCTGGACGCCGTCGACGACGACTTCCCGGGCGCCACCGAAGGCGAGGACGGCGGCCTCTTCCGCCACCGCCCCTCCCTCACCCGCGCCCACGACGAGAGCAGCGGACGCCGTACCGACGCGCACCCGCGGTCCGCCGACGCTCCCGGCGCACGGGACCGCGCCGACACCGGTGACGAGCCGGGCGCCCCGGTCCCGCTGCCCCGCCGCCACACCCCCAAGCTGGTCAGCTCGCACGGCCGCCCGGTCACCGAACAGCGCACCCGGCGCGGCAAGGCCGACGAGGAGGCCACGGAGGCCGGCCGGACCGAATCCGGACCCGCGGCCGGGCTCCCGCCGCGCCGCCGCGGCGAGGACGCCGCCGGTGCCCGTACGGCGGGCAGGACCGGGCCGGAGCCCGCGTCCGCGCTTCCCGCCCGGCGCCGCACCGAGGGTCCCGCGGCCGGCGGCCGGCGGAGCGAGAGCCAGCCGGACACGCCCCCGCCGCTCCCGGCCCGCCGACGGGGGACGGAGAGCGCCGGGCGGGGCATCGGGGCGGCGGGCCGCGGCGTCGGCGAGGCCGGACGGGACGCGAACGAGGAGGCCGGGCGGACGCCTGGCCCGTCGGGCCCGGCGGGCAGCGCTTTCGGCGCCGCGTCCGCGGAGTCGTCCGGTCCGCCCCGGCGGACCCGCCGCGCGGAGATCGCCGCCGGCGGCCCCGAGCGATCCGGCGGTTTCGAGGGACCCGGCGGTTTCGAGGGACCCGACCGCCGCTCCGGCCCCACGCAGGAGCGCACCGCCGACTCCGCGCTCCCCGGTGCGGGCGCCGGCGCCCCGCTTCGCCGGACCGGCGCCGGCCCGTCGCAGCCGGCCGCCGGCGCACCCGGCGGCGGACGGCCCGGGGACGGCGGCGCGTGGCCGGAACGGGACGCCACACGCCCAGGGAACGGCGGAGCGCGACCGGGACGGGACACCGCACGCCCGGAGGACGGTGCCGCACGGCCGGGACAGGACACCTCACGCCCGGGAGACGGCGCCGGCACCGCGCCGCTGCCCCGGCGCGTCCGGCAGGCCAACCTGGCCCCCCAGCTCAAGCGGGGCCCCGATCCGCGCACCGAGGACCGGTCCGAGCCCGCCGAACGGGACGCCGAGGAAGTACGCAGCCGTATGGCCTCGCTCCAGCGCGGCTGGCAGCGCGGCCGTAGGGAGAACGCCGCGGGCGACGCCGCCCACAGCGGCACAGCACCACAAGGAACGACAGAGGGGGACGGTCGATGACCGCACCGAAGGCGACCGGCCACACCGCGAACAGCAAGGGGGAGCTGAACTGGCTCCTCGACGACCTGGTGGACCGCGTCGCGAGCATCCGCAAGGCCCTCGTCCTCTCCGGCGACGGTTTGCCGACGGGCGTGTCCAGGGACCTGACCAGGGAGGACAGCGAGCACCTCGCCGCCGTCGCCTCCGGGTTCCACAGCCTCGCCAAGGGCGTGGGGCGCCACTTCGAGGCCGGCAACGTCCGCCAGACGGTCGTCGAACTCGACGACGCCTTCCTGTTCGTGACCGCGGCCGGCGACGGCAGCTGCCTCGCCGTCCTCTCGGACGCCGACTCGGACGTCGGCCAGGTCGCCTACGAGATGACGCTTCTCGTGAAGCGGGTGGGTGTGCATCTGGGTGCCGCTCCGCGCACCGATCTGCCCGCGGGCGGGTAGTGGGATGGCATGAGCGCTGACGGTCAGGGAAGAAGCCACTGGTTCGACGACGAGGCCGGGCCGGTCGTCCGTCCGTACGCCATGACGCGCGGCCGCACCAGCAGTCAGGGCCAGCACCGTCTGGACCTGATCGCGGTCGTGGTCGCCGAACCGCACGCGGACGACCCGGAGGCGGACCACATGCTCTCCCCGGAGCACGTGGACATCGTCCGACTGTGCCGTGAGGACCCGCAGTCGGTCGCCGAACTCGCAGCGGAACTCGACCTGCCGATCGGGGTGGTACGGGTCCTCGTCGGAGATCTCGTGGACGCCGAGTTCGTCCACGTGAACCGGCCCGTGCCTCCTGCCGAGCTTCCGGACGAGAGTATTCTGCGCGACGTGATCAACGGCCTCCGGGCGCTGTGAGCGGCGTGCAGGCGGGGCACCGACGTGACGGGCCGGCGGTCCGGGGCCGGTCGGGGCGGCACCCGCACGGGCGTCGCCGCGCGGCATCCGGACGACCGGCTGTTCGGTTCACGGGCGTGGGCTCCCTCGCCGGATGCCCATCCGACCCGTCATCGCGACCCCGGCGGCGGAGGCCACGGTCCGCCGTCGCCCGACCCCCATCAAGCAGGAGAAGAGATCGATGATCTTCGGGCGTTCTGAGCGCGGCAAGCCTCCGGTCGAGCCGGTCACGCTCAAGATCCTGGTGGCCGGCGGCTTCGGCGTGGGCAAGACCACGCTCGTCGGCGCGGTCAGCGAGATCAGGCCGCTGCGCACCGAGGAACTGCTCACCGAGGCCGGGCGCCCGGTCGACGACCTCAGCGGTGTGGAGTCCAAGCACACCACGACCGTCGCCATGGACTTCGGCCGCATCACCCTGCGCGAGGACCTGGTGCTGTACCTCTTCGGCACGCCCGGGCAGGAACGGTTCTGGTTCATGTGGGACGAGCTCTCCGAGGGCGCGCTCGGAGCCGTCGTGCTCGCCGACACCCGGCGGCTGGAGGACTGCTTCGCCGCCGTCGACTACTTCGAGCGGCGCTCGATACCGTTCCTCGTCGGCGTCAACTGCTTCGAGGGAGCGCCCCGTTACCCCGTCGAGGACGTCCGCCAGGCCCTCGACCTCGACGCCGGCGTACCGCTGCTGATGTGCGACGCCCGCGATCGCGAGTCGGTCAAGGAGGCCCTCATCGGCGTCGTCCAGCACGCGATGGCGTACGCGGCAGACCGCCGTCAGACGGTGGCCAACTGACGCTCCCGGGGTGCGGGCACGGCCCGTACCCCCGCCGACAGGGGTACGGGCCGCCGTACGAGGACGGCGCTCCACGCGCGCGTGCTCAGCTCTCGCCCTCCTCCCAGCCGAAGCTCTTCTCCACGGCCTTGCGCCAGTTGTGGTACTCGCGGTCGCGTACCGACGCCTCCATGGACGGCGTCCACTCGACGTCCTTCTGCCAGTGGGCCTTGAGTTCGTCCAGGTCGTTCCAGACGCCGGTGGCCAGACCGGCCGCGTAGGCGGCGCCCAGACAGGTCGTCTCGGAGACCTTCGGCCGCACCACCGGAACGTCGAGCACATCCGCCTGGTGCTGCATGAGCAGGTTGTTCTTCGTCATGCCGCCGTCGACCTTCAGGGTGGTGATCCGCACCCCGGAGTCCTGGTACATGGCGTCCACGACCTCACGGGTCTGCCAGCTCGTCGCCTCCAGCACCGCGCGCGCGAGGTGCGCCTTGGTGACGTACCGGGTGAGGCCGGTGACCACACCGCGCGCGTCGGAGCGCCAGTACGGCGCGAACAGACCCGAGAACGCCGGCACGATGTAGGCGCCGCCGTTGTCCTCCACGCTCGCGGCCAGCGGCTCGATCTCGTCGGCGGTGCGGATGATCCCGAGCTGGTCGCGGAACCACTGCACCAGCGCGCCCGTGATGGCGATCGAGCCCTCCAGGCAGTAGACCGGCGCCTCACTGCCGATCTTGTAGCCCATCGTCGTCAGCAGGCCGCTCTTCGACGCCACCGGGCGGTTGCCCGTGTTGAGCAGCAGGAAGCTTCCCGTGCCGTAGGTGTTCTTCGCGGTGCCCACGTCGTAGCAGGCCTGACCGAAAACGGCGGCCTGCTGGTCGCCGAGTGCGGACGCCACGGGCACGCCCGAGAGCTGGCCGACCGCGGTGCCGTACACCTCCGCCGAGGACCGGATCTCCGGCAGCATCGCCTCCGGGATGTTCATCGCCGAGCAGATCGAGGAGTCCCACTGGAGGGTCTCCAGGTTCATCAGCATGGTGCGCCCGGCGTTGGTCACGTCGGTGACGTGCTGCCCGCCGTCCGTGCCGCCGGTGAGGTTCCAGATCAGCCAGGAGTCCATCGTGCCGAAGGCGATCTCTCCGCGTTCGGCACGCGCGCGCAGGTCGGGCACGTTGTCCAGCAGCCAGGCGGCCTTGGGCCCGGAGAAGTACGTGGCCAGTGGCAGCCCCGTCTGCTCGCGGAAGCGGTCCTGCCCGTCCGAGCCGCCCAGTTGGTTGCACAGGGCCGCCGTCCGCGTGTCCTGCCAGACGATCGCGTTGTGCACCGGCTTGCCCGTCGCGCGGTCCCACAGCAAGGTCGTCTCGCGCTGGTTGGTGATCCCCATCGCGCTCAGCTGGCCGGCCCGCAGACCGGCCTTGGCCAGCGCGCCGGCCACGACCGCCTGCGTCTTGGACCAGATCTCGGTGGCGTCGTGCTCCACCCAGCCCGGCTTGGGAAAGATCTGGCGGTGCTCGCGCTGGTCGACGGCGACGATCGCGCCGTTCTGGTCGAAGACGATGCAGCGGCTCGACGTGGTGCCCTGGTCGATGGCCGCAACGTACTTCTCGGCGTTGTCCGTCATGACTACCCCTCGGGCTCGTTCAGAAGGCTGCGTTGTAGATGAGGGCCGCGAGGACTCCGCCGGCCAGAGGCCCCACCACCGGGACCCACGCGTATCCCCAGTCGGACGCCCCCTTGTTCGGGATGGGCAGGAACTGGTGCACGATGCGCGGGCCCAGGTCACGTGCCGGATTGATCGCATAACCGGTCGGCCCGCCGAGCGAAAGACCGATGCCGACGACCAACAGGGACACCAGCAGGATCGAGATGCCGGAGCCGTAGATCCCGGCTCCCTCCCCCGGGATCGGGCCGATGCCGACCCCCTGGACGACCCGGTTGTCGCCGACGAGCGCGAGGATGGGCAGCACCAGGGCGATGGTCGCGAGGATCTCCGTCATCAGGTTCGCGACCGGGTTCCTGATCTCCGGGATGGTGGAGAAGATGCCCAGGGTCGGCACCGGCTCGTCCACCGTCCCGTCCGTGGTGCCCGTCTGCCGCACGTTGGCCCGGAACTGGGCGAAGTACAACAGGTAGGCCAGGACGGCTCCCAGCATCGCCCCCACCATCTGCCCGAGCACGTAGACCCAGACCTTGTCCCACACGCCGGTGTCGACGGCCAGGCCGAACGTGACCGCGGGGTTGATGTGGCCGCCCGACAGCGGCGCGGCGGTGTACGCGCCGGCCAGGACACCGAAGCCCCAACCGAATGTGATGACGATCCAGCCCGAAGCTCGCGCCTTCGAGAATCTGAGGGTGACGGCGGCGCACACGCCGGCGCCGAACAGGATGAGGATCGCCGTGCCGATGATCTCGCCGACGAAGATGTCTACGTTGCTCATGGCGGCTCCTAGGCCGTGACCCGGGACGGTCCGCCCCGGGCCTCACGTGCAGGGTGCGTTTCCCACGGCTACTTCGGCCGAAGGCAGGGAGATCCCGCGCCCCGCCCGGCGTCCGTGACGAGCGTGCCGTCGCAGCCGACTCGCCCGTGGGGGAAGGGGCCTTGGCGCAGGCGCGTCCGCGCGCCGCAGTGCCGGAATACACCGTGTATGTACGGCGATGTCGGCTGACACCGGAAGTGTTCACCGGCACCCATGGGGCGTCAAGGTCGCCGACCGCAACGGTTGACGGCCATGTGACGGTCGCGGGCTCCTGCCGGGCCGGGGCCGGTGGCACGGCCGTGGCGGCGCCCGGTGGGTCACTCTTCAGATCTGGTCGGACCCGCGCGCCCCGGTGAGCCGCGCGAGCCCTGGCGGATGGTGTCCGGCCTCCGCTCGGTGCCCGGCCGGTACCGAGCCTCGCCGTCGGCGATCGATCAGCCGTACCCGACACCCAGCTTGCTAGTGTCCAGGATCTACCTGACCTGGCGGCTTCTCAACCGGACGAGCGGATTCCCGCTCTGGGCCGCCGCACGAGGGCCCGGTCGGGCGTGGGGGCCAGGTCGGGCGTGGGGCCCGGTCGGGCGTGGGATCCGACGTCCCCTCGCGACCGGGCCGCGGGCAGGAGGGGGCGTCGACGGGTCCCTCGTACCGTCGACGACCTTGCCCGCAGCCCGGCCCAGGGGCTGCGGCTCCTCGTCCCGGGTCCCGCGCCGCCGGCCACGCCGCTCCCGCCGGACGTGCCGCGAGCGGCCGCCCTCCGGCCGGAGAGGGGCACGAGGACTACGGCCTACCGCGGCCACGCCCCCGCCACGCGACCCCGCCCGTCCTGACGCCCTCCCGGCTCCGCCGCGACACACCCCGCCGGCGCCGGTACCGCTGCCGACGCCACCCCGCGGCGCGTCTCGTGGCCGGGCACACCGGCCCGGCCCAGTACCCAACTGGCCCCGCCCAACGCCTTGGCCGCCTTCTTCAGCGGTGCCAGGCATGCCGCAGCCTGCTGGTGGCCGGCCACGCTGCCCGGCGCGCACAGCACCGTCGCCAGCGAGAGCGTCACCGGCAGTCCGCCCGCCGACCAGGGCGCGTCCAGCACGGCGGCGGCCAGCGGATCAAGGTCGTCCGGATCGGTGAGGACCAGGAAGTCGTCCCCGCCGATGTGTCCCACGCGCACACCGCCCGTCGCCGCCTGCTGCAGTGCCCGTCCCACCGCCCGGATCAGTTCGTCGCCCGTGGCGAACCCCGCCCCGTCGTTGACCTGCTTGAAGTGGTCGACGTCAAGCCAGCTCAGCGCGAAGGGCCGCCCCGCCGCGATCCGCCGGTCCACCTCGCCGGTGATCGCGTCCGAGCCGGGCAGCCGCGTCAGCGGGTTCAGCCCGACCGCCTCCTCCACGCGCGTCTCGGCCAGCGCGCGCACGAGGTCCGCCAGCCGGACGACGCCCACACACCGCCCGTGCCCGTCCACCACGGCCACGTCGTCCGAGGTGCGGTCCCGCCCGCCGACCGCCACCACGTCCAGCACCTCCCAGGCGGTGGCGTCGACACCCACCGTCCGCGGCGTGTCGCCGAGCTTGGCCGCGGGCCGGTCGGCGTACAGGGCATGCCCGTAGCGCCCCGACATCGACAACAGGAACCGGGACCGGTGCACCGACCGGACGGGCACGCCCGCGGCGTCCACGAGCAGCACGCCGGACACGTCCGGTGACCCGGTCAGCAGGGCGCGCACCTGTCCCGCCGACGCCGTGGCGGGCAACAGCGCGGCGGGCCGCACGAACTCCCGCACCGACGGTCCCGACCGTGGCACGCAGAGGTCGGCGGGGGAGCGGGGCGGGACGTAGACGTCCGCGGCGGGCAGCCGGGCCGGCGGCGCGAACAGTTCGCCCTGCGCCAGTTGCGCCCCGGCCGCCAGTGCCGCGGCGCACTGCCCCTCGGTCTCCACCCCCTCGACGGCCAGCAGCGCCCCCAGTTCGTCGCAGAGCGTCCGCATCGACCGCACCACCGCCAGCCGGGCCAGCAGCGACGCGTCCAGTTTCACCAGCTCCGGGGTGAGGTCGCAGAGCAGCCGCAGGGGCACGTCCCCGTCCCCGACGCCGTCCGCGCAGATCCGGAAGCCCTGGCCGCGCAGCGCGGCCACCGCCTCCAGCAGCGCGGGCTGCGGCACGTGCGTGAAGGGAGGGCAGAGGTCGATCGTCACCTCCCACGGGAGCCTTCCCGCCTCGCGCACGGCGTCGTGCAGCGACGGCAGCCCGCCCAGGTCGGCGAGCGTGCCCGCGAAGACGTTGACGAACAGCGGAAGCAGAGTCTCCTTGTGCACCGCGGTGCGGACGGCCGACACCGCCAGCCGGCAGTCCAGCTCGGGGTCCCGGCGGGCCTCGGCCAGGATGTCGCCGGTCTCGGGGCGGGCGAGTATCTCCAGTCCGGCGACCGCGCCGGTCGTCAGGTTGACCACCGGTTGGAAAGCGAAGCGGAGAGTGTCCGTCCAGGAGTGCACGCGAGCATGATGACGCGACCGGCGCACGCCCAAGCGCAGTTCATGAGACGTTCACGCAGCATTCCGGAGCGATCACGGAGCGTAGGAACAAGGGGGTGGGAGAACCTCGAACCCCTGGGCTGCCCGCCCGAACCCCGCCCGAACCCCCGCACAGTGCACCGCCCGCGAGCGAACCCATCGAGGCCACCGCGCCCCGGGGAGCCGTCCCGCCCCACACCACGACTCACCGCATCACATCTCACCGCCCCTCACCGCACCGCGACCACCGCCGACCCATGCCCGAACAGCCCCTGGTTCGCACTGATGCCGACGCGCGCCCCCGCGACCTGGCGGTCGCCCGCCTCGCCTCTCAACTGCCACGTCAGCTCGCACACCTGGGCTATCGCCTGTGCCGGAACGGCCTCGCCGAAGGAGGCCAGTCCACCACTGACGTTCACCGGTATCCGCCCGCCCAGCGCCGTCGCCCCCTCCCGCAGCAGCCTGGCGCCCTCGCCCTGGCCGCACAGCGCGAGATCCTCGTACCACTGCAACTCCAGGGCCGTGGACAGGTCGTACACCTCGGCCAGCGACAGGTCCTCCGGTCCGACGCCCGCCTCCTCGTAGGCCGCCCGGGCGATCGACTCCCGGAACGGCTCCGCCGGCGGATCGACCGCCACAGCGGAGTCCGTGGCGATGTCCGGCAGGTCCAGGACGGTGTTCGGGAAGCGCGGCGTCACGGTCGACACGGCCCGGATCCGCACCGGACCGGCCGGCCCGTGACGCCGCGCGAACTCCATGCTGGAGAGCACCACGGCCGCACCGCCGTCGGACGTCGCGCAGATGTCGAGCAGCCGCAGCGGGTCGGCCACGACGGCCGAGGCGGCGACCTGCTCCGCAGTGACGCGGTCCCGGTAGCGCGCGTTGGCGTTCAGCGCTCCCATGGCCGCGTTCTTCACCTTCACACGGGCGAAGTCGTCCGGTGTGTCGCCATGCACCGCCATGCGCCTGCGCGCGTACAGCCCGAAGTACACCGGGTTGGTCGCCCCGAGGATCCGGAACCGCAGCCAGTCGGGGTCGTCGGGCCGCTCGCCGCCCGCCGGGCGGAAGAATCCCTTGGGGGCGGCGTCCGCCCCGACCACCAGCACCACGTCGGCCAGTCCGGCGAGGATCTGCGCCCGCGCGGCGTCCAGGGCCTGGGCCCCGGACGCGCACGCCGCGTACACACTCGCCACCCGAGCCCCCTGCCAGCCCAGTGCTTTCGCGAACGTCGCTCCCGCCACGTATCCCGGGTAGCCGCCGCGCACGGTGTCGGCGCCGATGATCGCGCCGACGTCCCGCCAGTCCACTCCGGCGTCGGAAAGCGCCGCCCGGGCGGCGGCCACGCCGTACTCGACGAAACTCCGCCCCCACTTGCCCCACGGATGCATGCCCGCACCCAGCACCGCCACGTCCCCCGTCATGCCACGCCCCCCGTCGGCCGCCAGTGCCACGTCGTCCAGGTCGTCTCCGCGTCCTCATGCAGGACACCCGGCACGACCTCCGCCTCCATGCCCACCGTCAGGTCCGCGACGGCGACACCGGGAGCCGCCTGGCCGAGCACCACGATCCGCTCGGCCGCCAGCTCCACAGCGATCAACGCGCACGGCTCCCAGGGAAGTTCCGGGTCGGTCGCATAGGGTGACGGGGGGCGGTACCGACTGTCCGTGTACGACCAGACGCGTCCCCGCCGTGACAGCGGCACCTCGGCCAACTCCCCGCACCCGCAGGCCGGGTTGCGGCACCGCTGGTCCTCCCGAGGGAAGAAGACCGAGGCGCACGCCCCGCACCGCGTGCCGAGCAGCCGGAAGCCGTCCCCGTCTCCGGTGAACCACCCCGCCACCACAGGTTCCCGTCTGTGCGACACGACGCCTCCCCACCAGACCTGACGAACCGTCAGAAGTGTGGCACGGCACGCCCGAGATCGGCAGACCACCCGGTCCGTCCGCGAACGGCGGTTCCCCGCCAGGTGCTTCCCCGGCGGTCCCCGCTCCTGGTAGACGCAGGAGGCATGACGCGACTCACCACCGTGGCCCGCGGCCTGCTCACCGCACTCGTCACCCTGCCGGCGGCCACCGTCCCGACCGCGACCGCCCAGGCCGGGACGGAACCCAAGGCACCGCAGGACTTCGTGGCGCTCCGCAGCGTGGACCCGACGATCCTCCAGGAGATGCGCTACTACACGCCGCACAACTTCGTCGGCGAGCGGATCGACGGCTACGCGCGGCCGACCTGCATCCTCACCCGCCCCGCCGCCGACGCCCTCCACCAGGCACAACGCCGGCTCCTCCGCCAGGGCTACACGCTGAAGGTGTACGACTGCTACCGGCCGCAACGCGCGGTGGACCACTTCGTCCGCTGGGCGCAGGACCTCGACGACCAGGCGATGAAGGGCGAGTTCTACCCGAACGTCGACAAGACCCGGCTGTTCACGGACGGCTACATCGCCGAGAAGTCCGGCCACAGTCGCGGATCGACCCTGGACGTCACCCTCGTCCGGCTCCCGGCGCAGCCGACCCGGCCCTACCGCCCCGGGGAACCCCTCGTGCCGTGCTACGCCGCCCAGGGGGAACGGTTCCCCGACAACTCCGTCGACATGGGAACCGGCTTCGACTGCTTCGACACCCTCTCGCACACCCTCGACCCGCGCGTCCAGGGCACGCAGCGCGCCAACCGGCTGCTGCTCAAGCGCACCCTGGAAGGCCGGGGCTTCGTGAACCTGGCGGAGGAGTGGTGGCACTACACCTTCCAACCGGAGCCCTACCCGGACACCTACTTCGACTTCCCCGTGTCCGCGAAGTCGCTCACCCACCGGCACTGAGCCTGCCCGCGACGCCCTCCGAGTGATCGGCTACAGTCCGCCGCGTGTCCGAAACTCAGCACTCCACTTCCAACTCCGCGCCGGACTCCCACTGTTCGAGCTGCGGCGCGCCCTACGGAGAGGGCCTCTCCGGCTGGCCCCGCACCTGCCCGGTGTGCGGCGCCGTGGCCTACCGCAACCCCCTCCCGGTCGCCGTGGCCCTCCAGCCCGTGTACGACACCAAGGGCACCGCCCTGGTCGTCATCACACGAACCGTCGCCCCCGCGCGCGGGGGCACCGCCCTGCCCGGCGGCTACATCGACCACCAGGAGGACTGGCGCCAGGCCGTCGTACGCGAGCTCAAGGAGGAGACCGGCATCGACGCGGCCGGCCGGGACGTACGCCTCGTCGACGCCATGAGCTCGCCCGACGGGCACCTGCTGCTCTTCGGTCTCCTCCCGGAACGCCCGGCCGAGGGCCTGCCGCCCTCCACCGCCACGGACGAGACGGAGGGCTGGCACCTCCTGCGCCGGCCGGAGGAGCTCGCCTTCCCCCTGCACACGGTGGCCGTACGGGCCTGGTTCGAGGGCCGCTACTGAGCTCAGCGCTCCCCGGTCCCGCGCACACGCACGGGGTGGGGCGGCTCACCCCCGCCGTCCTCACCCTCGCGTTCGACGACCACCCGCGCGCCCAGCCACCGGGCGGTGTAGCGCTCGATCTCCGGCTCGCCCCGGTCCCCGCCCCCGTCCGGCACGACCAGCCCGCCCCCGGTCCGTCCCCGGGCGGGCGCCCACACCTCCAGTTCCAGTCCGCCGTCCTCCCCGCGCACGGGAAGCACGGCACCCGCGCGCGCGAACACCGGAATCCGCGACACGGGCGCGTCCACGAGCACCTGCGCCGGCCCCTCGTACGCCCGCTCCGTCAGCGTGTCGTACCAGCGCCCCCGAGGCAGCCGCACCGCACGCCGCTCCACGCCCGGGGCGAGCACCGGTGCCACCAGCAGGCAGTCGCCCAGCAGGAAGGCGTCCCCGCAGTCGCGCAGGGCCCGGTCCTCCGGCGCCGTCCACCACACCGGCCGCACATAGGGCGCCCCGGTACGGCGTGCCAGATGCGCCAGCGTCACGAAGTACGGCAGCAGCCGGCGGCGTTCCAGGAGCGCCACGCGCGCGTGCTCCAGGACCTCGGCACCGAACTCCCAGGGCTCCCGCCGCCCCGCCCGCGGACCCGCGTGGGTGCGGAACAGCGGCAGAAAGGATCCCAGCTGGAACCACCGCAGGTACAGCTCGGGCGACGGCTCCCCGGCGCAGCCGCCGATGTCCGGCCCCGAGTACGGAACGCCGCTCAGCCCCAGCCCCAGGACCATGGCCAGGGACGCCCGCAGGCCCGGCCAGCCGGTGGCCACGTCACCCGACCACGTCCCGCCGTAGCGCTGCGTCCCGGCCCACCCGGAGCGCGAGAACAGAAACGGCCGCTCCTCGGGAGCGAGCCGCCGCACCCCATCGAACGCCGCCCTGGCCATGCACAGGGCGTACACGTTGTGCGCCTCGCGGTGGTCCCCGCCCCGCCCCTCCAGCGAGTGCCGCGCCGACCGGGGCAGGGTCGGCTCCCCGAAGGCCGCGAACGACGTGGGCTCGTCCATGTCGTGCCAGAAGCCCGAGAACCCCTGGGCGAGCCGCTCCGCGTACAGACCGCCCCACCAGGCACGCACGCGCGCGTGCGTGAAGTCGGGGAACACCGCCTCCCCAGGGCGCGCCACCCCCTCCACGACCCGCCCCGCCGCGTCCCGCACGAACGCGTCCTCGGCCGTCCCGCCGTCGTACACCGCGTTCCCCGGCACGGCCTTGACGGCCGGGCCGACGATCGACACCAGCCGGATCCCGTCCCGCCGGAGCTCCTCCGCCAGCACGGGCAGCTTCGGGAAGCGGTCCTGGTCGACCGTGAACACCTGCTGCGCGTCCAGGTGATCGGTGTCCAGGTGCAGGGCGTCCAGCGGCAGACCGTGCTCCACGTACCCCGCGACGATCCGGCGCACCTCCTGCTCACTGCCGGAGCCCCACCGCGCGTGGTGATGGCCCAGCGCCCACACGGGCGGCAGCGCGGCAGCCCCCGTGAGCGAGGCCCAGCCGAACAGCACCCGCGCGGGGGTGCCCACCATCACCCAGCAGCGCAGGGGACCGCCGGCCATCCGCAGCTCACTGGTCCCGGCCCGGTCATGGCCGGAACCCGCGCCCTCCTCGCCCTCCCGCAGGGTCACCGTGCCGTCCCACGTGCTGTCGTGGAACACCAGGTGCGTACCGCCGTCGGCCACCACCACCTGCACCGGCATGGTGATGGACGACGGATCGTCGCCGGGCCCGAAGGCACGGCCGGGGCCGGTGTTCCACAGCCGGTAGGTGCCGTCCGGCAGCCGCGGGCCCGACGTCCGCCCGCCGAGCCCGAAGAACCGCGCGTCGGCAGCCACTTCCGACCGCTGCATCCACCGTGCCGGGCCGCCGTCGACCGGCTCCCACCACCGCGGCGGCAGATCGCGCCGCAGCGTCACACCACCGGGCGTGCGCACCTCTACGGCGCCGTGCCGCGAGACCACGACCGTCACCCGCTCCGCCACCACACGCCAGCCGCCGTCCTTGTCCGGCTCCAGCGCCGCCCGCGGGTCCGGCTCCGGACAGCGGCCGGCCAGCGCGTACGACGGCTCGGGCTCCGCACCGTCCCAGCCCCAGAAGACGGCACCGTTCACCGCGACGAGGATCCGAAGGTCGGACCGGCTGAACCGGACGACACCGCCGCCCGGCCCCGGCTCCGCCTCCCGCACGGGCCCGGGCACCCGCGCCCGCTCCGCCCCGCGCGCCGGCAGCCCGGTGGCGTCGGCCCGCCGCCTGCGCCACGCTGCTCGTACGGTACGCACCCCCTGCGCCGCCCCCACCGAACCCACCGCTTTCACCGAACGCACCAGGCCACGACCGTTCATGCTGCTCACCCTGCCACTGACCGCCGCCCGGGAGTGTGTCGTTCAACTGCCGTTCACCCGTGCCAAGACCACATCTTCACGACAGGGACTATGTGGGGCGCACCCTGGTGTCGAAGTCGATCAGATGGCATTGTCCGTCCCAGCCGCGTCACGCGCACACCCCAGCCCGTGCGCGGAGGACGCACACGACGCGCACAGTCCGGGAGCCGACCATGTCGACCGAAAGTCCCCAGCCGCTCTGGCAGCCAGACCCCGAGCGCATCGCACGGGCACGGATCACCAGGTTCCAGGCCTGGGCCGCCGAGCACCACGGCGCCCCCGCCGACGGCGGATACGCGGCCCTGCAGCGCTGGTCCGTCGACGACCTGGAAGCCTTCTGGACCGCCGTCACCGAGTGGTTCGACGTACGTTTCTCCACGCCCTGCGCGCGCGTGCTCGGCGACCGCGCCATGCCGGGCGCCCAGTGGTTCCCCGGGGCGACCCTCAACTACGCCGAACACGCCCTGCGCGCCGCCGGCACCCGCGCCGACGAGCCCGCCCTCCTCCACGTCGACGAGACGCACGAACCCCGCCCCGTGACCTGGGCGGAACTGCGCCGCCAGGTCGGCTCCCTGGCCGCCGAACTGCGCGCCCTGGGCGTCCGCCCCGGAGACCGCGTCAGCGGCTACCTCCCCAACATCCCGCAGGCCGTGGTCGCCCTCCTCGCCACAGCGGCCGTCGGCGGCGTCTGGACCTCCTGCGCACCCGACTTCGGAGCGCGCAGCGTCCTGGACCGCTTCCAGCAGGTCGAACCCATCGTACTGTTCACCGTCGACGGCTACCGCTACGGCGGCAAGGAACACGACCGCCGCGAGGTCGTCGCCGAACTGCGCCGCGAACTGCCCACCCTGCGCGCCGTCGTCCACATCCCGCTCCTCGGCACCGAGGCACCCGACGGGGCCCTGGACTGGTCCGCCCTCACCTCCGTGGACACGGACCCGGTCTTCGAGCAGGTGCCCTTCGACCACCCCCTCTGGGTGCTCTACTCCTCCGGCACGACCGGCCTGCCCAAGGCCATCGTCCAGTCCCAGGGCGGCATCCTGGTCGAGCACCTCAAACAGCTCGGCCTGCACTGCGACCTGGGCCCCGAGGACCGCTTCTTCTGGTACACCTCGACCGGCTGGATGATGTGGAACTTCCTCGTCTCCGGCCTGCTCACCGGCACCACGGTCGTCCTCTACGACGGCAGCCCCGGATACCCGGACACCGGCGCCCAGTGGCGGATCGCCGAACGCACGAAGGCCACCCTCTACGGCACCTCCGCGGCCTACGTCATGGCGTGCCGCAAGGCCGGGGTGCACCCGTCCCGCGACTTCGACCTCTCCTCCGTCCAGTGCGTCGCCACCACCGGCTCGCCCCTGCCGCCCGACGGCTTCCGCTGGCTCCACGACGAGGTCCGCGACGACCTGTGGATCGCCTCCGTCAGCGGCGGCACGGACGTCTGCTCCTGTTTCGCCGGAGCCGTCCCCACCCTGCCCGTCCACGTCGGCGAACTCCAGGCCCCCTGCCTCGGCACCGACCTGCAGTCCTGGGACCCGAGCGGCAACGCGCTGATCGACGAGGTCGGCGAGCTGGTGGTCACCAACCCCATGCCGTCGATGCCCATCCACTTCTGGAACGACCCCGACGGCAGCCGCTACCACGACAGCTACTTCGACACCTACCCCGGCGTGTGGCGGCACGGCGACTGGATCACGGTCACCTCACGCGGATCCGTCGTCATCCACGGCCGCTCCGACTCCACGCTCAACCGCCAGGGCGTGCGCATGGGATCCGCCGACATCTACGAGGCCGTCGAACGCCTGCCTGAGATCAAGGAATCCCTCGTCATCGGCATCGAGCAGCCCGACGGCGGCTACTGGATGCCCCTCTTCGTCCACCTGGCCCCCGGCGCCACCCTCGACGAGGACCTTCTCGACCGCATCAAGCGGACCATCCGCGAGCAACTGTCCCCGCGCCATCTCCCCGACGAAATCATCGAAGTGCCCGGCATCCCGCACACCCTCACCGGCAAGCGCATCGAGGTCCCCGTCAAGCGCCTGCTCCAGGGCACCCCTCTGGAGAAGGCGGTCAACCCGGGCTCCATCGACAACCTCGACCTGCTGGGCTTCTACGAGGACCTGGCCCGCAAACGGGCCTGACCCGCACTCCCCGTCACCGAAGCTGCGGGCGCAGGTCACGACGAACACCGCCGTGACCTGCGCCTTCGCGCGTCCCTCGGTCGCCGGATCACCCGCCGCCGCCCTCGCTGTCAGTGCCGCCGATTACTGTGAGTGAGCATTGATCGACCGTGCACAGGGGGAACACATGGCGCACACCGACAGCCGGACCATGCGACGCGTCCTGCGCCGCGAAATCGCCGGCACCATCGGCCTGCTCACCGACGAACACGACTTCCGGGCCATGCGGCGCTACCGCACCTTCACCTTCGACGACCACGAGACCTACCTCGAACAGATCGAGGGCCTGCTCAGGACACGTGCCCTGCAGGGCGGCCACACCGCGGTCACCCTCTTCGACCCGGAGGAGTACGCCGACTTCTGCCGGCGGGAGAGCCTGGACCCCGACCTCCCGTCCAGCCGCACACGCTTCACGGCACACCTCGCTCGGACCGGCCCGGTCCTCCCGTACGAAGGCCAGCCGCTGGCCGACCTCCTCGCGGCCCTGGTGGACGAGGCCGTCCGGCAGGCCACCTGGGAGTACGCGACCACGCTCCTCGCCCGCCTGGGCGCCTGCGCCTCCTGCGGCGAGGACATCGGACGAGCGGCCTTCGGCCGCGCCTCGGACCTTCTCGCCCGCATCCTCGACACGGCCCCTCCCGGCGACCGGCACCTCGTGTGCAGCGTCACCGGACCACCCGAGACCCTCGTCGCGGCCCTCCACGCCACCGACACCGGCGACTCGCTGGACCTCGACGAGACGGAAGCCCTCGAGTTCACCACCGTCCTGGCCCTCGGCCTGGCCACCGAGAGCCCCGGCGGACTCGTCCTGCGCGCCAGTTCCCCGGGCACTCCCGATCGCGTCTACGGCTGGCGGCTCCGCTCCCACGGCCTCGACCCCCTCACCGCGGGCGAGGTCTTCGACGCCTACTGCACGGACATCGAATCCGGAGATCCCATCGCCCCGGAATCCAACGTCGACTACTGCCGTCCGCCCGACCTCGGGGAGGAGCCACAGGCACACCACCACTGAAACGCCGAAGGGGCGCCCCACCGCAGTGGAGCGCCCCTTCCGGCGGGCCGCGGCCGACCAGGCCGGGCCGGACTACTCGCCCGACAGCACCGCCTGCGCCGCACTGCGCGCGTCCTCCGCGCTGTCCGTCGCACGTGCCGCCGCGGCGGCACGCTCACACTGCGCCAGCGTGTACTTGGCCAGCGTCGCCCGGACGTAAGGGATCGACGCGGCGCCCATCGACAGAGAGGTGACGCCCAGACCGGTCAGCACACACGCCAGCAGCGGGTCGGACGCGGCCTCGCCGCAGACGCCGCAGCTCTTGCCCTCGGCCTTCGCCGCCTCGGCGGACAGCGCCACCAGGTCGAGCAGCGCGGGCTGCCACGGATCCTGCAGCCGGGAGACCGCACCCACCTGACGGTCGGCGGCGAAGGTGTACTGCGCGAGGTCGTTCGTCCCCAGCGACAGGAACTCGACCTCCTGCAGGATCGAACGCGCCCGCAGGGCGGCCGACGGGATCTCGACCATCGCGCCGAACTTCGCCCGCAGCCCCGCCTCACGGCACGCCTCCGCGAAGGCCCTGGCATCGGTACGGTCCGCCACCATCGGGGCCATGACCTCGAGGTAGACCGGCAACCCCTCCGCCGCCTTGGCGAGCGCCGTCAGCTGCGTGCGCAGGACCTCGGGGTGATCGAGCAGGGTCCGCAGACCACGCACGCCCAGCGCCGGGTTCGGCTCGTCGGACGGCGTCAGGAAGTCGAGTGGCTTGTCGGCACCCGCGTCCAGCACCCGCACCACGACGCGCCCCTCGGGGAACGCCTCGAGCACCTGCCGGTACGCGGCGACCTGCTTCTCCTCGGAGGGCGCCTGCTTGCTGTCGTCCAGGAAGAGGAACTCCGTGCGGAAGAGGCCGACACCCTCGGCACCGGCTTCGACGGCGGCCGGCACGTCGGCGGGGCCGCCGACGTTGGCCAGCAGCGGCACCTTGTGCCCGTCCGCCGTGGCACCGGGCCCGGTCGAAGCCGCCAGCGCCGCCCGCCGCTCAGCGGCCGCGGCTTCGAGCTGGGCCTTCTTCTCGTCACTCGGCTCCACGAAGATCTCACCCGTACTGCCGTCGACGGCGATCATCGTGCCCTCGGCCAGCTCACCGGCACCCGGCAACGCCACCACGGCCGGAACGCCGAGCGCCCGCGCCAGGATCGCACTGTGGCTGGTGGGACCGCCCTCCTCGGTGACGAAGCCGAGCACCAGAGTCGGGTCGAGCAACGCGGTGTCGGCGGGCGCGAGGTCCCGGGCGACGAGCACGTAGGGCTCGTCGCTGTCGGGGACACCGGGCATCGGCACCCCCAGCAGCCGGGCGACGATACGGTTCCGCACGTCGTCGAGGTCGGCCACCCGGCCCGCGAGGTACTCACCGGCACCCGCCAGCAGCTCGCGGTAGGAGGCGAAGGCGTCGTACACGCCACGCTCGGCCGTGCTCCCGACCGCGATCCGCCGCTCGACGTCGGCCATCAGCTCGGGGTCCTGAGCCATCATGGCCTGCGCCTCGAGCACCGCCTGGGCCTCGCCCCCCGCCAGATTGCCGCGCGCCATCAGGTCGGCGGCCACGGCCTCCACGGCCTTGCGGGCGCGCCCCTGTTCACGCTCCGCCTCGTCCGCGGGTATCTGCTTCGCGGGCGGCTCCAGCACCGCCGTTCCCATGTGCCGAACCTCGCCGATCGCCACACCGTGGCTGACACCGACGCCTCGCAGCGTTGTCTCCATCTCACCCGTCTCCGATAGTGCGGCGGGTCCCGCCGCCGCGTTGGTTGTCGTACTCGCCGTCCTACGACGGCACTGACGTCACTTCCAGAGGAAGAGACTGTCGCCGGCCTTCACATCGCCGTTGTCGCGAAGATCGGAGAGGGCCTCCGCCGTGGCCTCCAGCGCCACGACCGGGCAGACGGCGGACTTGCCGGCGGCCTCGACAGCGGCCGGGTTCCAGCGCACGACGCCCTGTCCGCGCCGGACGGTGTCCCCCTTGTTCACCAGCAGCTCGAAACCCTCGCCGTTGAGCTGCACGGTGTCGATGCCGAGGTGGGTGAGCACACCGTGCCCGCTCTCGTCGACCACGACGAACGCGTGCGGGTGCAGGGAGGCGATGACGCCGTCCACGGGCGAGACGGCCTCGGACGGCTCACGCACGGGGTCGATGGCTGTGCCCGGGCCGACCATGGCCTGGGAGAAGACCGGATCCGGCACGGCTGCCAGTCCGATGGCGCGTCCGGCGAGCGGGGACGTCACGGTGGTCATGGGAAGCCTCCCAGGGGTGGAGATCGATATGGCCGTCCCTGTAGGTACCGGACGGCACACTGTTCAGCAGCGTATGTCACCTGAAGTGCCGGTTCCGCGCGGGCACTCCGGAGTGGTCTAGACCATACCGCATACCGATTTGCACCGGCTCCCTGGCCGCGTGTACAGTCGTACTCCTGCTTGGGGCTGAACGACGCGAGTCCGCATCCCGGCCCGGCAGCATCCAACTTGTCAGATCCTATCTCTGGGTCGCCTTCTGCATGCCCGCAGGACGGTGGTCGGAGGGCCGGAAAAACACTGATAGAGTTTGGAACACCGAAGGGAAGCGCCCGGAGGAAAGCCCGAGAGGGTGAGTACAAAGGAAGCGACCGTTCCTTGAGAACTCAACAGCGTGCCAAAAGTCAACGCC
>NZ_JBWKIF010000026.1:0-122743 GCF_056432865.1 Streptomyces sp. NPDC044921 | reverse complement strand
GGACTGGCTGCACTCCTACAATCACCACCGCGGACACACCGCGCTCAAGGGCCAACCACCCGCCAGCCGCGTCCCCAACCTCACAAGGCAATACAGCTAGGGCAGCGGGAACCGGCGTTCGTTCCGGTCGATCTTCGCGTCCAGCGCCGCCAGCGGGTCGATGCCCAGCACCTCGCACAGCTGCAGCAGATACGCGAGCACGTCGGCCACCTCGTCGGTGACGCGGTGCGCGGTGTCCGGGTCGGCCATCACCTCCGCCGACTCCTCGGGCGTCAACCACTGGAAGATCTCGACCAGTTCGGACGCCTCCACGCTGAGCGCGGCGGCCAGGTTCTTGGGGGTGTGGTACCGCTGCCAGTTCCGCGCGGCGGCGAAATCGGCGAGTCTGCGTTGCAGTGCCGCCACGTCCAGGGGATCAGTCACGGTCCAGGTGTACCACCGTGACCCCTTCGGTCCCGGTGGCCCAGGAGGCGTCGCTGACCGTGCCGACCAGCCGGATGTGCCCCCGCCGGCACATCCCGGCGGCGAGTTCCAGCAGTTCCCGCCGCTGACGCGGGTCCAGCGCGCGGTCGAGTCCGTCGGCCAGGACGGTGAGCGTCTGCAGCGCGGCGGGCACCTCGCCGGCCGGGTCGACCTCCAGGACACCGGGGCCGGTGAGCAGGACCAAGGAGAGGGCCAGGTAACGGAGTTCGCCGTCGCCGAGCCGCCCGAGGTCCGTACGGACGCCGTCGCCGCGGTCGAGCGCCGCACGGACGGGCCCGACACCGTCCGGCCGGACGAGCCCGCTGGCGAGCGGCCCGAGGGGAGCCCTGGGCGAGCGGGCGGGTGCCCTGGACGGCCGGGCGGAGGCGCCCACGTCCCGTCCGGCGAGTGCCTGCCCCACCTGTTCCGCGAGGACGTCGGTCACCGGCCCGGCACACCCCGCGCGTACGGCCGCCACGAACAGCGAGTGCCGCCGCCCGCATTCGGCGCGGGTCCGCCACAGCACCTCGGCGAGGTTGCCGCAGTCGCCGAGCAGGCGGCCGGGGCCGGCCGGTACGGGCCCGCGCATCCGGGCGGGTTCGGGGTCGCAGGCGAAGACGGAGCGCAGGGCGACGACCATCTGCTCGGCGGCGGCCAGCACCCTGCGCTGCCCGGGGGTCCGGCCCGCGACGCGCAGCGGCAGCAGGGCGGTGCCGAGCCGGTCGTCGGGGAGCGGGCCGCGGGTCACCGGGGCCGGTCCCGCCGTGTGCCAGGCGGCCTGGACCGCGCGCTTGCCCGGGTCCCGCAGGGCGGTCTCGAGCAGGACCAGCCCGCCGGAGGTGAGCCGCTCCCCCACGATGCGGGGCTCCGGCTCGGCCTGCACGGCGACGTCGAGCCGGACCGGACCCGCGGGACCGTCGGCCGTGCAGCCGATGCGGAAGCCCCGGCGGTGCTGGGCATCGGGCCGGGCCCGCTCCGGGACGCAGACGGCGGGGTCCGGGAACGCCTCGCCGAGCTCGGCACCGCCTGCGAGCCGGGCGAGCGCCTCGTACGCCCGCAGCGCGGTGGACTTGCCCGAGCCGCTCGGGCCGGCCAGGAGGGTGAGCCGCCCCAGCGGGAGCACGGCCCGGCGGTGTCCGGCGAAGGCGGACAGGCGCAGTTCGGTGATGCGGGGGCGGTCGGGCTGCGTGGGAGCGGAAGGCGCGGCGGGAGCGGGGGGTACGGGCGGGGGGCGGCGTCATGCCCGGAAGGTAGGACCGGGCATGCGGGACGAACCGTTCCGCCTCCGGGGCGTTCCTACGATCGGGGGACCCGCCCGCCCCCCGGCCGTCGGGGGTCCCTCCGCGTCACGCCCCGGGGACCCCGACCCCCTCCATCAGTCCCGTCACCTCGGTCCCGGCCGGTGTCAGCAGGAAGACGTTCCGGTCGACCCGGTGCATCCCGCTGGCCAGGCCGAAGACGACGCCCGTGCTGAAGTCGAGGACCCGTTTGGCGACCTCCGTCTCCGCGCCGGTCAGGTCGAGCAGCACCGGCACGCCCGCCATCAGGGTCTCCGCCACGTCCCGGGCGTCGGCGAAGACGTTCACGCGCAGCACGACGAAACGGCGCCGCGCCTCGGTCTCGGCCTCGGGTATGGAGCGGTGGCCGACGGAGGAGGGCCAGGCGTCCCGGCCCCGCAGCGGCACGACCTGGGCGAGCCCCTCCCACTGTTCGTCGGTGACATCGTGGCTGTTCACCGGCATGCTCCGTCCTGGCTCGCACTGGCTGTCTGCATCGGGCAATTCTTGCGCAGAGTCACCCGTTCGGCCCAACTGCGACACGCTCCGCGACCTCGATGCACCTCACAACGGCCGGATGGCGCCTCCAGGACGGCGTGGGCGTGGGCGTGAATGGCGTGACTGGCGACGGTCAAACCGCGTGACAGTGACGCGACGGGCGATTCGGGTACGTACGGGACGTGCAGTGCGGAACGGCGGGTGTTCACGCCGTTCGTGCGGCGGCTGGGCCCGGCCGCGACCGTGCTGCCCCGGTGTGCCTTCTACGTGGCGACCCGTCGCAGGACGGCTACTACCTCATGATGACGCCGCTGTGGCCGGCGGGGGCGGTGACCGCTCCGGCGTCGGCGTTCGCCGGGGCGTGGCGGCCGGACCCGCGCCCGCCGTCCGGGCCCGGCCGCCGCCCGGTGCGAACTGCGGCCGCGGTCGGGCGGATTCACCGTGATCCAGCGCGGGGTCGAGGTCGCGCTCACGGACACGGCACGACGGCTGCTGGCGCGGGCCGCGGCGCCAATCGCGGAGACAGTCACAGAGGCACTGGGGCGATTCATGGGGCCGGAGCAGTGCGAGGCGCTGTGCGGACTGGTCCCGGAGCTCGCCGAGGAGCGTTCGGTGGACCAGGACGGACCCCGGCGGACTTCCGGACGGACTCCGGACGGACTTCCGGACGGACTGAAACGGGCCCCAGGGCGGTCAGGGCGCACCGCCCGCTGTTTTCTACACCGTCGTAGAATCGGTTCGGGAACACGGGCACGGCGATGAGCGTTGTGCCGGGTACCGACCACACATGAGGAGCGCGTCCTTGTCCGCCAGACCGACGGACCCCCCGGGGCACAGTCCCCGACCATCCCGCCACGGCATCACTGATCGCGGCACACGGCGGGGTGGTGTTCGATGAGTGCCGCGGAGGCCCTGCTGGGTCTGCTCGCCGTGTTCGTGCTGACCGCCGGCACCGGCTATTTCGTCGCCCAGGAGTTCGCCTACGTCTCCGCCGACCGGCTCACCCTCGCGCGTGAGGCCGAGGCCGGGGACCGCCGGGCCGCCCGTGCCCTGAAAGTGCTGGAGCGGCTCTCGTTCATGCTGTCGGGCGCGCAGCTCGGCATCACCGTCACCGGACTGGTCGTCGGCTTCATCGCCGAGCCGTCGGTGTCCGCCCTGCTCAGGCCCGCGCTGTCCGGTGTCGGTCTGCCCGACGCGGCCGTGAGCGGTGCCTCCGTGGTGCTCGCCTTCGTGCTGGCCACGGTCGTGCAGATGGTGCTGGGCGAGCTGGCTCCCAAGAACCTCGCCATCGCCGTGCCCGAGCGGCTGGCGAAGGCGCTGGCCCCGTCGACACTGGCGTATCTGAAGGTCGTCGGACCCGTCGTGCGCGTCTTCGACGGCGCGGCGAACAGACTGCTGCGCAGGACCGGCATCGAACCGGTCGAAGAACTGCACCACGGCGCCACGCTGGAGGAGCTGGGCCATCTGATCGGCGAGTCGCACGAGCAGGGCGCGCTGCCCAAGGACACCGCCGCGCTGCTCGACCACGCGCTGGAGTTCTCCGAGCGCACCCTCGACGAGGTGATGGTGCCGCGCGCCGACGCCGTGTTCGTCCGCAAGGACGCCGGCGCCGACGAGACGGTCGGCCTGATCGCCCGGCACGGCCACTCCAACTACCCGGTGCTCGGCGACCACCCCGACGACATCGCGGGTGTGCTGGGCGTGCGCGAGCTGATGGCGCTGCCCGCGGCCCGGCTCGCCGGCGCGCGGGCGGGCGAGGTGGCCCGGCGTCCGCTGCTGCTGCCGGACACGCTGGCGCTGCCCGACGCGGTGGCGCGGATGCGGGAGCACGACGACGAGTTCGCGGTCGTCCTGGACGAGCACGGCGGCGTGGCGGGCCTCGTCACGTACGAGGACATCGCCGAGGAACTGGTCGGTGACATCGCCGACGAGTCCGACACGGTGACCCTGCTGGCCGTCGCGGTCGGCGACGGCTGGCTGGTCGACGCCGGCCGACGCCTGGACGAGGTGGCCGAGGCGACCGGTGTCCGGCTGCCGGAGGACGACGACTACGACACCGTGGCCGGCCTGGTCGTGGACCGGCTCGGCCGCTTCCCGACGGTCGGCGACCGGGTCACGGTCGAGCTGCCCGAGGGCGGCCGCGCCGTGATCGACGTGCGCACGCTGGACCGGCACGTGGCCGACCGGGTCCGCGTCAGCGTGCTCGCGGACGCCGAGGAAGCCGAGGAGATGGCGTGAGTTTCCCGATGGCGGTCTTCGTGACCGTGCTGCTGCTGGTCGGCAGCGGCTTCTTCGTGGCGGCCGAGTTCGCGCTGGTCGCCGCCAGACGCCACCGCATGGAGAAGGCGGCGGCCGAGGGGCGGCGCGGGGCCGGGGCGGCCCTGGCCGGCATGCGCGAGCTGTCGCTGATGCTGGCCGGTGCCCAGCTGGGCATCACGGTGTGCACGCTGGGCCTGGGCTCGGTGTCCAAGCCGGCGATCTCGCACGAGCTCGACCCGCTGCTGCGCCAGCTGGGCCTGCCCAGCGCCGTGAGCTACGGCGTCGCCTTCGCCGTGGCCATGGTCGTGGTGGTGTTCCTGCACATGGTGGTCGGCGAGATGGCCCCCAAGTCCTGGGCGATCGCCCACCCCGAGCGGTCGGCGATGCTGCTCTCCCCGCCCTTCCGCGCCCTGGTGCGGACCGTGCGCCCGCTGATCCGGCTGCTCAACCGGGTCAGCAACGGCCTGGTCCGGCTGTGCCGGGTCGCGCCGCGCGACGAGCTGGCCTCGGTGCACAACCGGGAGCAGCTGGCCCACCTGGTGGAGGAGTCCGAGCGGCTGGGCCTGATCAGCGCGACCGACTCGGAGCTGCTGACCCGCTCGCTGACCGAGCCGGACACACCGGTGGCCGAGCTGCGGATCCCGGCCGCCGACATCACCTGGGTCGAGGGCGGCTGGGACGTCGACGCCCTGCTGCGGCTGGCGGCCGCGCACGACCGGACGCGGCTGCTGGTCCGGGAGAACGGCGTCGTCCTCGGCTCCGTGCACGCCCGGGACGCCCTGGTCGCCCGCGCCCGGGGGCGGGCGACGACCGCCCGGGACCTGGCCCGGCCGGTGCCCGAGCTGACGGAGGACACGACAGTCGCCGACGCGATCGAGGTGCTGCGCCGCCGCCGGTCCTCCCTGGCCGTGGTGCGCAACGGCTCCGGCCGGCTCTCCGGCCTGGTGACGCTGGACGACCTGCTGGCCCGTCTGATGCAGCCGGCCGCGGCGGCCTGACGGGCGGGGCCCGAACCTCCCGCACATCTGCACACCGCGCGCCGGACGGCGGCGGGCCGCCCGGGCCCGCCGCCCATGTGCCGCCGCCGCGCGGGACATTGGCGCCGAAGTGCCCGCTTCGGAACGCCGGGCGCAACCCCGCGGCGTGCCGCCGGGCGACGGGCCCTGTGAAGGAATGTCCATACCCGGTGACCCGGCGGTCACAGCGGTGAAGAAGGCCGCCGGAATACGCCGCGGGCGGCCGGTGGGCGACTGGTCCTCCTCCGCGGGGAGTGCTTTGATCCTGCGCACGGCGGAGCCGCCGACGGAATCCCGGTTTTCGAGAACTTTCGAAATTCGCGGTGCCGTGGCGCGCACCACCATTGCGAGACATTCACGCGAAGGGAAACACCCTCATGAACCTCACTCCTCGGGTCGACGTCGCCGAGCTGTCCGACGCGGACCTGGAGCAGATCTCCGGCGGCAACGCGGGCGTCGACGCCTCCGCGGGCCTCGTGGGCGGCCTCTCCACCGACCTGGTCGGGCCCCTGACCGGCGAACTCTGCGCCTCGGTGCAGGGCGCGCTGTCGTCGGAGGGTGCCGCGCTGGGCGGTCACGCGGGCGCGCGGACGACCTCGCTCTGACGCGGCGCGCAGGGCCCCGGGAAGCGATTCCCGGGGCCCTTTTCGTGTCGGCGGCCGGGCACCGGGCGCGGTCACGAACATGGGGAATTCGCGCAGTACGTGACGGAAGAATGGACACCACGGGGGTGGGTAACGCGGTTCCGGGCCGTGACGCAGACTTACTCGGACCCCTCAGAAACCGGCTGTGTGATCGATAGGAAGACCGCTGTGACATCCGACGCGACCCGAACCGCAGAACTGCCGATCTACGAGAGCCTCATACGCGAACGCGGTGACGTCGTGGAGGAGGCCCGTGCGGTGGCGGAAGAGACCCAGCAGCAGATGAGCCAGGCGCTGGCCGGACACGCCGCCGCACCGCGCGAGCCCGGCGGGGCCTGACCGTCGACCGCCGCGTCAACCGCTCAGCGGGTCGTGCCCCCAGTTCATCAGTGAGTACCGCCACCGCGTGTCCCGTACGTCCCCGGAGGGCCGCTGGGTGAGGTGGCGGCGGACGTAGCCGACGACCTTGCGCATGTGCCGGTAGTCGTCGTCGGTGAGGTCGCCCTTCCCGGCGCGCAGGATCGTCACGATCCGGCGGCCGGAGGCGTGCCCGGTGGACTCGCCCCCGTCCGGGTGCTGGCCGGCGGCGCGGGAGTCGTCCGACTCCAGCCACTTCTCCAGTTCGGCCGGTGTCATGTTCACCAGCTCACGGAAGTCGTTCCAGGTCTCCTCGCGCTGCTCGTCGTCCACGCTGCCTCACTTCTTCTTCTTGAGCGCGGACGGCTTGTGCACCGCGGTCCGCCCGGACTTGTCGCTGCGCACCTCGTACTGCGGTTCGTCCGGCGAGGCGTCGACCGTGCGGCCGGACGCCTCGGTCCGCTCGGTGATCTCCCGCTCCACGGTGCCCTCGGTGCGGCTGCCGTGGCTGCTCCAGGCGACCTTGTCGCCCTTCTTCGGCTTCCCGCCCCCGCTGCGCTGCTTCGCCATGCCGGTGCTCCCTCGCGGAGAAGTGTGCTGTCCCTCCAGCGTGCGGGCTCGGCGTTCAGGGCGCAGCTCGGCGCCCACGGCGCGGCAGCCCGACGGATGCCGCCCGGGTCCCCCTGACGAACGCCCACGCCATCCGGTCGCTCGGTCACCCGCCGGAAGGCACACCGCACGGGCGGGGTGCGCCCGGCACCCGGGAGAGGAAGCAGGCGACCAGGACGGGCGAGCAGCCGAACGTGGCCGGGGTCATCAGCGGCCCCCGACCACGCGGGCGCGTCCAGCTCCCGGACGCTGCCGGCGTGGAAGGACCAGGCGCAGTCCATCCGGGGCACCGCCCAGTTCGCCGTGCCGAGCGCGCCGACGGCCACCGGCACGGCGAGGACGCGTACTGACGCGTACCGTGCGCCGCCGCGCCAGCCGGAAGTGCTCCGGCCGCGGCAGCAGCCCGAGGACGAAGTACGGCAGGAACCGCAGGATGCGCTGCGGGCCGGGCCGGTCCCGGCGCCGGGTCGGCGGGGTCGTCCCGGCCGCCGGGCGGACCGTCGCCACCGTGTCGCTCACGGCGCCTCCCGCAGCGGCTGGAGGCGGTGGTGCTTCGTCTCGCGGCAGGCAAGGGGGCGGCGTGAGCGCGGAACATCGCCCGCGCCCTCATCACAGGGCGGCACCCTCGATCAGCTCGCAACGGTGTGCCCCGGGATCACTCGGGGCTGCTCAAGGCTCCTTCCACACCAGCACGGTCAGCACGGCGCTCGCGACGGTGACCGGGACGGCGGCCTGGTTCAGCAGCCGCAGCCGCATGCCGCGGCCCGACGCCAGACGCTTGGTGACGGGCAGGACCACGAAGGTGCCGCCGCCGGTCCCGGCGACCTCGTGGATCGGGTGGTCGGCGCGCAGTTCGTCGCCCTGGTACTCCGACATGCGCGCCTGCACGACCGCGCCCGCCGGCAGACCGTCGATGTGCACGCTGAAGGTCCCGCTGAACCGGGCCGGGCCGCGCGCGAAGACGCTGCCGCCGGCGGCGTGGTCGCCGGTCTCGTCGGTCCACTCCGCGGTGAACTCCACCGCGTCCCAGGCGCCGGGCGCGAGTTGGTACCGCCCGGCGACACCGAGGTTGACGTACTGGGGCATGTCCTCTCCTTCCCACAGGCCCGCCGGGAGGGCCAGGGCTTCGGCGACGTCACGGCGGAAGTCGGCCATGTCGAACCCGCGCGGGTCGACCTTCCAGTCGCTCCATTCCAGGTGGCCTATCGCGCTCTTGTGGCCCCAGCCGTGGGCACGGCAGACCGCGGTGGTGGCCTTCACCATGGCGAGGTACTGCGCCGGCGGCCACGGGTCCCTGCCGTCGCCCCGGTTCTCGCACTCCCAGCCGTAGAAACGGGCGTTGCCGTCGACCGCGCCGCCCGACCCGTCGTGCTCGTGCGTCGGGGGCGGGTACGTGCCGTAGGACTCGCCGATGACGGCGTTCAGGACGTCGGGGTCACCGCCGCCGGCGTGGTTGGCCCGGCCGTTGCCGGTCAGGTGGACGACCCCGTCCTTGGTGATGCAACCGGTGGCGAGCGGACCGGGCAGGGCGCTGTGGCCGTGGTAGATGAGGCCGACGACGTCCGTGCCCGGGCCGGTGACGGTGTGGTGGACCATCACGCCGTGCACGGGTCCCCAAGGGCCCACGTGGTTGCGGTTGTTGGTGCGCCAGCCGGCGACCTCGCGCACGGAGCAGCCCTCGGCGCGCAACGCGGCGACGAGCCGGGCGGCGGTGAGCGGTGTGGCCATGGTGCGGTCCTCCGTTTCGCGCGCGAGGGGGATCGTGCGAGGGGGTCGTGCCGGGCGGACGGTGGGTGACGCGTGGCGGGTCGTGCGGGGCGGAGCCTCCGAGGCAGGGCCTGGGAACGGGGAGGCACGGCGGAGGCGACGGGGAGGGGCGGGGGCTTGCACGGTGGGTGTGGGGGGCTGTGGGGCGGGGGGGGCTTGCACGGCGGAAGTGGGGAGCGGGCTTGCGCGGTGGAGCGTGGGGGCCGAGCGTGCCCGGGCGGATCGCGCGGGTGCGAAGGCGCGCAGGGTGGAGCGCCCGCCGGAAGGGCCGCGTGAACGCGCCGGGCTCCCACCATTCTCGCGCCGCGCGCGCCGTCGCTCACCTCGTCGTACGCCCCTGCCGCGAAATCGGCGGGATTACGACGCTGCCGGACCGGTGGGGCGGGGTGCCGTCACTGGCCCGCGCGCAAGTCCCGGGCCGGTGACCACCGCCACCGTGGAGGAGTCCTGGGGCCCGCACCGACGCCTGGGCGGCCCGGAACGCTCCCCGCGCTCACGCGCCCCTGCGGCCACCGGCAGCGAGGGACGTCATCGCCGGGCCCGAGCACCCGCCGGTGCGACGTCCCCTCCTGACCTGGTGTCCTCACCACGGTGCCGGGACGGAGTGGAACTCCGGCAGGACACCCTGCGGTTGTCGCCGCACGGCGCGCTGTCACCCGTCGCGGAGCCCGCACGGCCCCCCGCCCTCGTACGTGAGGGGGCGGCGGGTACCGACGAGGACGCGGCGGAGAACCTTCGCGCGTCCTCGTGGCGTTGGCGGCCGCTCATCACGCCGGGCGCCGCCGCGCCGGCCCGGAACGGCCTGTTCCATTCCTGCCGGCCCGGACGGCCGGACCGCCGTCCGGGGGCTCAGGGGATGCGGAAGCCCCGGAAGGTCACCCGCTTGCGGGTGGTGAAGCCGAGGCGCTCGTACAGGGCGAGCGCGCCGGTGTTGTCCTCGGCCACGTGCAGGAACGGGCGCTCGCCGCGGGCCGTGACGCGCGCGGCGACCGCGGTGATCAGACGTGCGGCGTGACCGCGCCCGCGTGCCTCGGGAGCGGTGCAGACGGCACTGATCTCGGTCCAGCCCGGAGGCCGCAGCCGCTCCCCGGTCATCGCCACCAGCTTGCCGTGCTCGCGGATGCCGAGGTACGTGCCGAGTTCAGGGGCGCGCTGCCGGAACGGTCCCGGCCGGGTCCGTGCGACGAGGTCGAGCATCTCGGCCACGTCGGGCGCGCCCAGTTCGACGACGGCGGGCCCGGCCTCTTCCGGCTCGGGCGGCAAGCCGCCGGACCACACCATTTGACGGCCCTCCATGCGGAAGACGGGTTCCCAGTCCCGTGGCGGAGTGGCCGGAGCGCTGAACAGGTCGGCGAGTTCGCCCGGACCGAGCAGCTTCGCCAGGTCGTTCCACTCCGCCGCGTCCGGATCCGCGGAGACCGCGGAGAAGGACGCGACGTCCGGCAGGTAGCTCACGGCCCGGCCGAGCCGGCGGGCGAGATGCGCGTGCCGGCCGCCGAGCGACTGACCCACCGGGTCGTCGAGGGCCGGAACGTCGCGGTCCGTCATGTGGCTGCACCTCCACTTGTCACCACGCACACCGAGCGGTGCGCCTCCGCCATCGTGTCAGGCGGGGCCGGAGCGACGGCGCGTGACCGGCAGTCGTTCGAGTCCGCCCTCACCCGGCACATGGAGGTGGGCCCGTCCATGGCCCGACCGGCGGCAGGGAGGATGTGTCCAGACTCGGTGCCGGCTCCGTGGAGCGGACTCCGCCATGGCGATAACCCTCCGATAACCGTGCGTCCTACCTTCTTCAACTGTAGGAATAGCCGCACCAGAAAGGGGGTGCCCCATGGAGTTTCGGGTCCTAGGGCCGGTGGAGGCTGTACGGGACGGCGAGCGGGTTGCCCTCTCCGGGTCCAAGATTCACACGGTGCTCGCCGCCATGCTGCTGGCGCAGGACCGGGTCGTGTCCGACGCGCGGCTCAGCTCACTGCTGTGGGGCTGGGATCCGCCGGCGACGGCGAGCGCGCAGATCTACACGTACATGTCCCGGCTGCGCAAGCAACTGGGCGGCGAGGCCGAGATCGTACGGCGGCCTCCGGGGTACGTCCTGCGCGCTCCCGGCGCCCCGGTCGACCTGGTCGAGTTCCGCCGGCTGGAACGGGACGGCCGGCGGGCGCTGGCGGAGCGGCGGTTCGAGGAGGCCTCGGAGTCGCTGCGCCGGGCGCTGCGGCTGTGGCGGGGGCCGGCGCTCGCGAACGTCACCGAGCACCTGCTCGACGCCGAACTGGCGCCGCTGGAGGAGGAGCGCATGCTCGCCCTGGAGTCGCGGATCGAGGCCGACCTGGAGCTGGGGCGGCACGAGCAGGTGACGGCGGAGCTGACCGGACTTGTCGCCTCGTTCCCCGTGCGGGAGCGGCTGCGCGCCCAGTTGATGACCGCGCTGTACCGGTGCGGCCGGCAGGCGGACGCGCTGAACGTCTACTACGAGGGGCGCGGCGTCCTCGCCGAGCAGCTCGGCATCGACCCCGGCGAGGTGCTCGGATCGACGTACCAGGCCGTGCTGGGCGGAGAGCTGGGGCTCGGGCGGGGTGCCGGGGCGCGAGCCGGGCGGAGCGGTCCGGTGCCCTCGATGCTGCCGGCCTCCGACGGGGAACTGGTCGGACGGCAGCACGAGTTACGGGAACTGCGGGGGCGGCTGGGGCACGAGGAGCCCGCACAGCGGCGCATCCTGGTGACCGGCATGGCCGGAATCGGCAAGACCGCGCTCGCGGTACGGGCCGCCGCCGAGAACGGGGAGCACTTCCCCGACGGGCTGCTCTTCGCCGAACTCTGCGGCTCCGACGGCGCCCCGCGGGCCCCGCGCGCCGTGCTCGCGCAGCTGCTGCGGGCGCTCGGCGAGGGCGACCCGAACCTGCCGGCGGGAGATCTGGACGAGCTGGTACGGCTGTACCGGACGCGGACCGCCGGCCGGCGGCTGCTGCTGGTGCTGGACAACGTCTCCGGCGACCGGCAGCTCGCCCCGCTGCTGCCGGCCGGGCCGTCCGCCGTCCTCATCACCAGCAGGCGGCGGCTGGCCCGGGTGACGGCGGGCGACACGTTCGCGCTGCCGCTGCTGGCGGAGGAGGCGGGCCTCGACCTGCTGGCCGCCCGGGCGGGACGGCAGCGGCTGCTGGAGGACCCGGACCGGGCCGAGGACCTGGTGGCGTACTGCGGCGGGCTGCCGCTGGCGCTGGCCATCGCGGGCGCGCGGCTGGCGGCCCGGCCGCACTGGACGGCGGCCCGGCTGGCCGACCGGCTCGCCGACCCCGCCTCCCGGCTGGGTGAACTCGCCTTCGGCGACCTCGACCTGAGCCGGGTCCTGGCGTCCTCGGTGGAACAGCTCGGCGCGGTCGAGCGGGCGGTGTTCGGGGCGCTCGGCGGAGCGGACGGCGAGCCGTTCCCCGCGCGGTGGGCCGGGGACCGGCTCGGGTTGCCGGAGGACACGGCGGAGAACGCCCTGGAGTCCCTCGTCGACGCCGCGCTCCTCGAACTGTCCGGACTCGACGATCAGGGACGGCCGTTGTACCACTGCCACGAGCTGGTACGGCTGCTCGCGGCGGCCGCCCCGTGGGAACCGCGGGGACCGCGGGAGCGGGAGTCCGCGCCGGTGCTCGCGCCCGCGGCCCGGCGGGGCGCACCCGTCACCGGGGCGGGGTGAGCAGGCCCGTGTCGCCGTCCCTGTTCCTGTGCCTGTACGTGGCGCTGCCCGTGTGCGTGTGCCTGTACGCGGTCTCCCGCTCCGCCTCGCCGTCGTGCGGGGTGTGCGGTGAGCCGGACGCGTCACCACGCCCCGCGGGCGCGGGCACGGGTGAAGCCGGGGCCGGTCGTCAGCAGGGCAGGCGCGATGATCTCCTGGGCGATCCGCCAGGCGTCGGAGACGACGCGCTCGCGCGGGGGCCGTGGGGACTGCGTGACGGCCAGCGCGGTGACCGACCAGACCGCGGCCACGGCTGCGGCCGCGCGGACGTGGGGGGTCGGGCGGGCGGGGCGGATACCGGTGCCCGAGACGTCCATGCGCAGTCCGAGCTCGGCGGCCTGGCGGTGCTGCGCGCGGCGGGCCGCATCGGCGTCGGGGTGGCCGAACACGGCGGTCGACAGGGGATGTTCGTAGGCGGTGCGCACCCAGGTGGAGAAGCGCAGCCGCTCCCGGTTCTCCCAGCCGCCGGGCGCGGACGGGCCGGGGTCGATCCGCTGGACGGCCTCGGTGAGGGTGTCGAAGTACGCGGCCAGTTCCGCGGTGGACAGGTGACCTGTGCGGGGCCCGCGCGGTGTGGTGTCGAGGTCCGCGGGACGGGTCGGCGGTGCGACGGATTCCGTGGTCATGATGGGTGACGTCCTCTCTCGGTGTGCGGTCGGGACTGCGGCCGGAGCCCGGGGTGCCGGGGGTGGGCCGCCGGATCACGGGCCGGTGGGCGGGTGGAGGTGGACCGGGCCGCGGGCCGCGGGGCCTGCCGCGCGGGCCAGGGCCACCGCGAGGTGGTCGGACAGGCGCAGGTCCTCCACCGCCCACTCGGTGGGGCGGCCGACGCCGTGGTGGGTGACGTGCAGCGGGCCGTCGCTGTCGGGGTGGGTCTCCAGCTGGTCCAGTTCCGTGCCGACGAGGCCCACGCCGACCGCCTTGACGACGGCCTCCTTGCGGGTCCAGACCCGGTGGAACGCGGCGTGCCTGGCCGGGCCCGGGGTCATGGCGTCCAGATGGCGCCGCTCGGCGGCGGTCAGTACGGACCCGTCGAACAGGGTTTCGTGCACCGGGCGCAGCGCCTCCGCGTCGACGCCGATGGCGAGGCCGGCGCCCACCACGAAGACGCCCCAGCCGGCCGTACGGCTCAGGCTGATCGCCAGCGGGAGCGCGGGGCGCACCAGCAGCGGCGGGCCGTGGTCGTCCGCGCCGCAGCCCGGGCAACGCCGGTGTCCCAGCCGGGCGGTGGCCGGGGCGATGTCGAGCAGCTCGCCCAGCGCGCGGCGGGCTCCGGCCCGGGTGCGCACGAACTCGGCGGCGTCCCGTTCGGCGAGCATGCCCAGGGCCCGCCGGAACTCCTCCGTGCCCAGCAGCGCGAGGTCGGCGGGGTCGACCCGCTCGGTGCAGCGCCACCACCACACGTGCGCCTCGCCGCGGGCGATGAGCCGGTCGACGGCGGTGGCGGGGTCCGCGTCGGCGCGCCCGCCGGGGTGGTCGGGGCCGGGAGCCGCGGGGATGTCGTAGCCGGGGCGCGCGTCCCCGTCAGCGGTACGGGCCTCGCCGTGGCCGGCGTCCCGGCCGGTGGCGCCGGTGGCGCAGGGGCCGGCCGTCCCGCCCGTGGTGGTGCGGGGCTGCTTCTCCGCCCTGCCAGGGGTCTCCGCCCGGCTTCGATCGCGTGGGAGTGTCATGTCCCGCGTCTCCTTTCCGCACCCGTCCGCCGGGGCGACCGGGCTTTATAGACGTGCTCGGATGCGTACGGTCACTGTTCTCGAGCCTCCTCCTCGGGGCTATTCACGGCCTATACCGACGGCCCATAGGGACGCGATAGGACGGCCTCCCAGAATTGCCCGGGACATTGCCGACGACCACCCGAGGAATCTCTCCCATGACTCAGATCCAGATGCTGGGGCCGGCCGCCTCGAACACGGTGACCGGGTATGAACTCAGCGAACGGGAAAGGGCGCACCTGGTGGCCCTGACCCGTCGGCTGACCGGCCCGGGGCATCCGCTCATCGACAGCCCCGAGTGGCTGGGCGCGGCCCTCGCCGCCTCCTCGTCACTGCCGCGCACGCTGCTGGCCACGCTGCGCGCGTTCCGTCACGACCCCGGTGCGGACGGAGTGCTGCTGCTGCGCAACCTGCCGGTGGTGGCGGGCGATCCGCTGCCGCCCACGCCGAGCGTGCCGAATTCCGTCGAGCGCGTTCCGACGACAGCCGCCTCCGTCATCACCTCGCTGATGCTGCAACTCGGCGAGGTGATCTCGTTCCGGAGCGAGAAGAACGGCGCCCTGGTGCAGAACGTGGTGCCGGTGCCGGGCCGGGAGGAATCACAGAGCAACGCCGGTTCCGTTCTCCTGGAATTGCACGTGGAGAACGCCTTCCACGACAACCGGCCCGATTTCGTGGGGCTGCTCTGCATTCGCGAGGACCCGACCGGCGACGCGAAACTGTGCACCTCCTCCGTCCGCCGCGCGCTGCCGCTGCTGTCGGAGGAGGAGCGCCGGGTGCTCGGCGAGCCGCGGTTCCTGACCGAGCCGCCGCCGTCGTTCGGCGGTCTCGACAGCGTCCGGTCGGCACACCCGGTGCTCGTGGGTGACCCGGAGGACCCCAACGTGCTGGTCGACTTCGCCGCCACCCACCCGCTGGACGACCCGGCGAAGGCGGCGCTGGCGGCACTGCGTGGGGCGTTCGTCGAGACGATGACGGCGCACCGGCTGAGGGTGGGTGACTTCGCCGTCGTGGACAACCGGGTCGCGGTGCACGGCCGTACCTCCTTCGTTCCGCGCTACGACGGCGCGGACCGCTGGCTGGAGCGGGTCTACGCGCACCTGGACAACCGCCGCAGCCGGGTGGACCGCAAGGGCGGTGGCCCGGTCCTGGACTAGGGCGGGAGGGGGAAGGCGACTCACGGCTGAAGGGCCGGCCCCGCGGGGCCGGCCCTTCAGCCGTGAGTGCCCTGGCGCGGTGCCGTCACTGGCGGGAGCCGATGACGTCCGCGGGGCGGCCGGTCAGCGACAGCCGTCCCGGCACGACCGTCGCCAGCAGGGCCAGGACACCGGCGAAGCCGAGGACGCCCAGGTACATCCACGGGTCGACGGAGGGGGCCGCGGTGCCCGTCATGCCGATGCTGAACGCGGTCAGGACGGCGAAGGCGATGCCGCTGCCGAGCACCGCGGCGATGATCACCACGACCAGAGACTCGATGCGCAGCATGCCCATGACCTGGCGGCGGGTGGTGCCGACCAGGCGCAGCAGGGCGAACTCGCGGAAGCGGTCGGAGACCGACATGGCGAGCGTGTTGACCACGGCGATGGCGGTGAACGCGATGATCAGCCCCATGGCGACGTAGTTGACCTCGGCGTTGGACTGCTGCACCTCGGCCTGGAGGTCCTCGACCTGGCCGCGGTCCAGGACGCCGACGCCCGGGAACCCGCCGACGGCCTTCTGCAGCTGCTCGCGGCCCACCGAGCCGCCGTCGGCGGTCTGGACGAGGACGGAGGAGGCGAGCGGGTTGTCGACGTGCCGCGCGACCAGGTCGTGGGCCATGGTCAGGTCGCCGAAGCCGAGTCCGCGGGCGTAGACGGCGGCCACCTTCAGGGTGACGACGGTGCCGTCGCCGAGGGTGATCTTGAGGGAGTCGCCGGGTTTCTTGCCGAGGTGGTCGGCGGCGACCTCGCTGAGCGCGACGCTGCGCGTGCCGAAGCCGGCCAGTGTGCCCTCGCTGACGTCCGGGTCCCAGTTCTGGCGCAGGCCGTCCGTGGACAGGCCCTGCGCGGGGTATTTGTCGAGGCCGACGCGGACCGTCGTACGGACCACCTCGGTGATCGCGGTGACGCCGGGGGTGCCGCGCAGGGCGTCGGCGGCCTGCTCGGGCACGCCGGGGCCGGAGGAGGCGACGACCCAGTCGGCCCGGTTGCCGTCCTTGGCCTGGGCCGAGGCGGCGTCGCCCATCGTGGTCTGCACGAACAGCACCGTGCAGGCCATGCCGATGAGCAGGGCCAGGGGGGTGATCGCGGACGCCATCCGCTTGGTGTTGGCGCGGACGTTGGCCGTGGCGAGGTGGCCGGCGACGCGCGAGGCGCGCAGCGGCACGCCCAGGACCGCGACGGCGAGCCGGGCGATGACCGGGCCGAGCAGGGCGACGGCGACCGCGAGCACCACGACGGTCAGGAAGGTCACCGGCGTGGACGCCGGCTCCGTCTTCAGCACGCTCAGGACGGCCAGCAGCACGATGCCGCCGGCCAGGGTGAGCGCTCCGGCGAGGAAGCGGCCCCAGGCGAAGCCGGTCCGCTCCATGGCGGATTCGGCGAGTGCCTCGGCGGGCCGGATCCGGGCGGTGCGGCGGGCGGAGATGCGGGCCGCGGACCAGGCGCCCAGCAGGGCGGCGCCGACGGCGGCGGCGAACGGGAAGAAGCCGAAGGTGACTTCCAGGGTGTCGGGGATGGTGCCGAAGCCGACGAACTTGTGGTGCAGCCAGTACGCGATCGGCAGTCCGGCGACGGCGCCGAGCACCCCGGCGCCCAGGCCGACGATCAGGGCCTCGCGGCCGATCAGCTGCCGTACCTGCTTGGGGGTGGCGGCGATGGCGCGCAGCAGGGCGAGTTCGCGGTAGCGCTGCTGGATGGAGAGGGCGAAGGTGCCCACGACCACGAGGATCGCGACGAGCAGCGAGGTGCCGCCGATGGCGCCGCCCATGGAGACGAGCTTGATGCGGGCCTTCGCCGCGTCGAGGAACTCGACCGGGCCGCGGTCGCCGCCGGTGACGACCTGGGCGGTGGTGCCGTCCAGTGCCTTCTTCACCCGGTCCGCCAGTTCGGCGGTGGCGATGCCCTTCGCGGGCAGCACGCCGATCGCGGTGACCTGGCCGTCGCGGCCGGAGAGCCGCTGGGCCTCGGGGGTGGAGAAGAACAGCGAGGTCTGCTGCTTCAGGTCGCCGCCGGCGGGTGCCGCGATGCCGCTGACGGTGTAGGCGCGGGGGGCGTCGGTCGACTGCACGGTGAGCTTCGAGCCCGTCTTCAGGCCGGTGCGGCCGGCGAGTTCGCGGTCCACGACGACGTCGGCGGCGGATGCGGGCGCGGCGCCGTCGACCAGCTTGAACGGGGTGAGGGCGGCCGAGGCCCAGGCGTGCCCGTAGGAGGGCTTGCCGTCGACGCCCTGGACGACGCGGCCGTCGGGGCCGACCGCGTAGGCGGGGAAGGTGATCTCGGGCACGACGGCCCGGGCGCCGGGCACCTTCTCCAGCGCGGTGACGGTGGAGCCGGGCAGCCAGACGCGCTCGGAGAGCGGCTTCGCCTTGTGCTTGACCTTGGTCTTGCCCTTCTTCTTCTTGACGGTGGTCTGGTGGACGTTCTGGTCGCCGCCGACGATCACCGGGGCGGCGGCGTACCGCTCGGTGCCGATGGTTCCGCGCAGGCCGGTCTCCAGGAGGATGCCGCACGCGGTGACCAGGGCGGCGGCGCACATCAGCGCCAGGAACGCGCCGATGAACCCGCCCTTGCGCGCCTTGAGGGTCTGGAAGGCGTAACGCAGCATCAGGCCCACGCTCCCAGGTGTGTCATCCGGTCCGCGACGCGCTCGGCGGTCGGGGCGTGCATACGGTCGACCAGGCGGCCGTCGGCGAGGAACAGGACGGTGTCGGCGTACGAGGCGGCGACGGGGTCGTGGGTGACCATGACGACGGTCTGGCCGGTGTCGTCCACGCAGGACCGCAGCAGCGAGAGGATCTCCTTCGCCGTGACGGTGTCCAGGGCGCCGGTCGGCTCGTCGCCGAAGATGACGTCGGGGCGGGTGATCAGGGCGCGGGCGATGGCCACGCGCTGCTGCTGGCCGCCGGAGAGTTCGGCGGGGCGGTGACCGGCCCGGCCGCCGAGGCCGACGCGGGTCAGGATCTCCTCCAGCCACCGCTTGTCCAAGCGCTCGCCGGCCAGCCGCAGGGGCAGCTCGACGTTCTGGCGCACGGAGAGGGACGAGATCAGGTTGAACGCCTGGAAGACGAAGCCGACGCGCCGGCGGCGCAGCTTGGTCAGCTGGGTCTCGTTCATCCCTCCGAGTTCCGTGTCACCGATCCAGGCGCGGCCGGAGGTCGGCTTGTCGAGGCCGGCAGCGCAGTGCAGGAAGGTCGACTTGCCGGAGCCGGACGGGCCCATGACCGCGGTGAACGAGCCGTGCTCGATGCCGACGGACACGCCGTCGAGGGCCCGGACGCCACGGCCGTTCCTTCCGTAGACCTTGCTGACCGCGTCCAGCCGCAGGGCGTGGCTCCGGGTGACGGTGCCGCTGCGCGGCTCGGTGTTGGTCCTCTCGGTCATCATGCGTGACCAGTCCTCTCCATCCATCGTCGCGTGGGGCGGTGAGCACCTCCGCCGACAGCGCAGGTGCATCGGATCGAACCTGGCCGTCCGATCTATATCGGCCCTATGGGAAGGACCCGTGGGGGTGGATCGAGGTATGGGTTTCGGTCGATGACGCGGAGGATCGTCCGAAAGTGGCGGGTGCGGTGGCCGGGGGGCGCCGGACCGGCGGGCGCCGTGGTGGGGTTCGGCCGCGTTCCGGTTCAGGTGCGGCGGCGGGTCCAGCGCAGGATCAGCGTCGCCGCCACCGCCGCGGCGGTCGTCAGGTAGGCGGCTGTGACCCAGGGGGCCGGGGGACGCCCCGCTGTCAGGCCGTGGGCCAGGGCGGCGGCCCAGGCGGCGTAGGAGGCGCCGTGGAGGAGGCGGAACGGGCGGATCCAGCGGCGTCGCGCGAAGACGCCGCGCCAGATGCCGGTGGCCAGGGCGAGCAGGAAGAGGTGGCAGGCGAGGGTGCCCAGGCCGACCAGGGCGTCGCCGCTGCCCCAGCCGAGCGCGGCGGCCGCGGCGTCCACCCGGCCGCCCGCCACCTTCACGCCGATGTGGGTGAGCAGCGCGCCGACGCCCACCGCGCCCAGCGCGCGGTGCAGGCGCTGGGCGTGCGAGCGGACCGCGGGCGCCAGCAGTCCGCGCAGCGCGGTGGCCAGGCCGAGCACGACGGCCGCGGAGAGGGCGACCAGGGCGACGACACCGGCCATCCGGTCCAGGACGTCGCGCAGGGCGCCCGCCGCGAGCACACCGGTCAGCAGGGCGGCACCGGCCGCGGCGAGTCCGCCGCCGACCAGGGCGACGCCCGGAGACGGGGTGTGCGGGGGGCCCTTGCGGGCCGGCGGGGGTCCGGGGGGCGGGGGCAGGACCGGGGTGCCGGTGCCGGTGCCGATGGTGTGGGTCATCGTTTCTCCCTCGCGGGGATGCCGGCCGGGACGGTTCCCGGCCTCCGCCGGGGAGGGCCGGGGGCCGGGAACCGTGGTGCCCCGGGAGCCGGGGGGCGCTCCCCGGGGCGGGCCGTACCGACGGAGTCGGTACGGGGGTCAGGCGGGCGGGTGGACGTGGACCGGGCCCAGCGGGCCGGCGGACGGGCGGGACAGGGAGGCCGACCAGGGGCCCGGCAGGCGCAGGTCCTCGACGTGCCAGGTCGTGGTGCGCTCGCGGTGCACGTGGCGCACGGTCAGCGGACCGTCCGCGGCCGGGTTCACCTCCAGGGTGTTCAGCGGCATGCCCATCAGGCCCAGGCCGACCGCCTTGACGACCGCCTCCTTGCGGGTCCAGGCCCGGTGGAAGGTCCGGGTGCGCTCGGGGCCCTCGTCGAGGGACAGCAGCTGCTCGCGTTCGTTCGGTGTGAGGACCAGTTCCGCCAGTGCCGCGGACTCCACCGTGCGGTACGCCTCCACGTCGACGCCCACCCAGTCGCCCGCCCGGACCGCCAGCACACCGCAGCCGGTGGTGCGGGACAGACTGACCGCGAGCGGGACGGGCGGCCGCACGACGGCGGGCGGACCGTGCTCGGCGTCGCCGCAGCCGGGGCAGACGCGCCGGCCGAAGCGGACGGACTGCGGGGCCACGCCCAGCAGTTCCGCCACCGCCCGGCGCGCGCCCGCCCGGGTGGTCGTGAAGGCCGCCGCGTCCCGCGCCGCGTGGAAGCGGCGGGCACGGGCCCGTTCCGCCTCGTCCAGCAGCGCGAAGTCGACCGGGTCCACGGCCTCGTTCAGCGGCCACCACCACACGTGTGCCGCGCCGTTCTCCTCCAGCCGGGCCACCACCGCGCGTGCCGTCTCCGGCACGTGCACGTCGCTGATGTCCGCCGCGTGATCGATGTGCGCGGCGGCCGGGGCCGATAGCGATGACATCTTTCCTCCTCTCGTGTCGTCACGGCCGGTCTCAGGCCAGTCCGTTGAGGCGCAGGAGGAGTTCCTTCACCTCGGTGGCGTGGTAGCGGTCCCGTTCCTGGGCCGGGTCGGAGCACAGCAGCAGCGGCCCGTCCCGGTCGTCGGAGGGCAGCCGTCCATGGCTGCCCCTGACCAGACCGGGGTCGAGCGGCACCACGGTCAGCGGTGCGCGCATCCCGGCCTTCTTCCGCAGCAGGGTCAGTGCCGCCTTCGCCTTCACCGCCGGGATCGACGGGTCGAAGAAGAGCTCGGCGGGGTCGTAGCCCGGCTTGCGGTGGATGTCGACGCCGCGCGCGAAGTCGGGTGCGCGGGCGTCGTCGAGCCAGTAGTAGTAGGTGAACCAGGCGTCCGGTTCGGAGACCGCGACCAGTTCGCCGGAGTTGGGGTGGTCGATGCCGTACGCGGCCTGCTGGGTGCGGTCCCAGATCTCGTCGACGCCGTCCAGTGCCTTCAGCACGTCCCGCACGCGCGGGACGTCGGCGGGGTCGGGCACGTAGACGTGCGCGGCCTGGTGGTCGGCGACGGCGAAGGCCCGCGAGGTGTGCGGGTCGAGGTACTCCATGCCGCGCTGGGCGTACACCGAGAGCAGTCCCTCGCGGCGCAGGGCGCGGTTGATGTCGACGGGCCGGCTCACCGGGCTGATGCCGTACTCGCTCAGCGCGACCACGGTCGTGCCGCGCTCGCGCAGGTCGGCGAGGAGCGGGGCGAGGGCCGCGTCGGTCTCCCGGGCGGCGCGGACGGCCTGCGGACTGTCGGGGCCGTACCGCTGGAGGTCGTAGTCGAGGTGCGGGACGTAGACGAAGGTCAGGTCGGGGCGGCGGCGGTCGACGACGTAGCGGGCGGCGCCCGCGACCCAGCGGGTGGAGGCGATCGACGCGGTCGGGCCCCAGTACTGGAAGAGCGGGAAGTCGCCCTGGGCGACAGTGAGTTCGTCGCGCAGGGAGGCCGGGACGGTGTAGCAGTCCGGGGACTTGCGGCCGTCGTGGTGGTAGACGGGGCGTGGGGTGAGGACGGTGTCGACGTCGGCGCCCATCGCCCACCACCAGCACAGGTAGGCGGTGGAGTGCTCCGGGTCGCGGCGGCGGGCCGCCTGCCAGACCTTCTCGCCGTGCACCAGCCCGTTGTGCTGGCGCCACATCATGACCTCGCCCTGGTCACGGTGGTACCAGCCGTTGGCCACCGCCCCGTGCTCGCGCGGCAGCACCCCGGTGGTCAGGGTGGCCTGCACGGTCGCGGTGACGGCCGGGAAGACGGTGTCGAGGCGGGCGGTGAAGCCCTGTTCGCCGACCGCGCGCACCTGGGGCATCTCGTCGAGCAGCCGCCGGGTCAGGCCGACCGTGCACAGCACGGCGACCCGCCGGTCCGTCCGGTGACCGGTCACGACGTCACCCGCGCCAGACCGAGGTCCGTCAACTCGTCGCGCATCCAGGTCATCTCGGCGGCCAGTCCGGTCACGAGGGCGTCGTCGTGGTGGCCGGGCAGCACGGACCAGGTGTAGGTCTCCACCTCGACGTGGTCGGTGACCGCCCGCTCCCCCGCGAACAGCGTCCGCAGGGTGGCGCGCAGCACCTCGCGGGTGCCGGCCAGCGGCGGCGGCGGCTCCTGGTGCAGGGGCACGTGGTAGTGGACCCGCCAGGGCGACCGGCCCGGCAGCGCTCCGGCCAGGGCGCCCCCGAGGTCGTCGCAGGCCAGCAGTGCCCCGCCCGGGCCCGCCTCCCTGGTCTGGTGCAGGAACCGCCGCTCCGCGAAGGGTGCGAGCACCTCGCGCACGGAGCTCCCCGCGGGGTCGGGGACCTCCAGCGCGGTGGACGCCTGGAGCTTGACCACCGGGATGCCCGCCTCGCGCAGCCGGGCCAGCGCGGCGGCCGGTTCCTCGTGGGCGACGGCGAGGTGGCAGGCGTCGAGGCAGACGCCGATCCACTGCGGGTCGGTGCCGGCCAGCACTTCGACGGCCTGCTCGGTGGTCTCCGCCACGCAGCCGGGCTCCGGTTCTATGCCGACCCGTACGGTCTTGCCGGTGTCGGCGGCGATCTGCTTCAGCCCTTCCGCGAGCGCGTCCAGTTGCCGGGCCGCGGTGGTGCGCTGCGCCGTGGTCCACACGGTGCGCCAGGCCAGCGGCAGGGTGGAGATCGAGCCGTGTGCCGTGCCGTCGGGCAGCAGTCCGGCGAGCACCCGGGCCAGGTTGAGCGTGTACTCCAGGCGGGCCGGTTCCGACCAGTCCGGGTAGTACACGGCCCGTTTGACGACGGGAGCGTGGAAGCCGCGGTAAGGGAAGCCGTTGAGGGTGACCGTCTCCAGGCCGCGGGTGCTCAGCTCGCGGCGCAGCCGGGCCACGCGGGCCGGGTCGGCGGCGAGCGCGCCGGCCGTCTCGGCGGGCAGCCACAGGCCGATCCCGATCAGCCGGGCACCGGCGGCGACGCGCACCGGCTCGGCGTAGGCGGCGAGCTGGCCGACGATGCCGTCGAGGGTCTCGGCGGGGTGCACGTTGGTGCAGTACGCCAGGTGGACGGTGCTGCCGTCAGGGTGTCGGAAGCGCATGGGGGCCTCAGCTCCCGCCGCGGGCGATGGAGTTGCCCGCGAACAGGCCGGCGGCCTGGGTCTCGTTGTACCCGTCGAGGTCCAGCCGGCCCGACTGCCCGTAGAAGCTGACGGGGTTGCGCCACAGGACCCGGTCCACGTCGTCCTCGTCGAAGCCGGCGGCGAGCATCGCCTCGGCGGTGGCGCGGGTCAGCAACGGGTCGCTGTGGCCCCAGTCGGCCGCCGAGTTGACGAGCACGCGCTCGGTGCCGAAGCGCTTCAGGACGGCGACCATGCGCTCGGCGGTCATCTTGGTGTCGGGGTAGATGGAGAAGCCCATCCAGCAGCCGCTGCCGGCGACCTCGCCGACGGTGACCTCGTTGAGGTGGTCCAGGACGACCAGGGCCGGGTCGATGCCGGAGGCGCGCACCGCGTCCAGGGAGCGCCGGGTACCGCCGGCCTTGTCGCGGTGCGGGGTGTGCACCAGGGCGGGCAGGCCGTGCTCGGCGGCGAGTTCCAGCTGCCGGGCGAAGGCGAGTTCCTCGGCGTCGGTGCCGGTGTCGTAGCCGATCTCGCCGACCGCGACGACACCGTCCTTGGCGAGGTAGCGCGGCAGCAGGTCGAGGACCGGCAGGCAGCGCGGGTCGTTGGCCTCCTTGGGGTTCAGGCCGATCGTGCAGTAGTGGCGGATGCCGAACTGGGCGGCCCGGTAGGGCTCCCAGCCCAGCAGCGAGTCGAAGTAGTCGGTGAAGCTGGCCGGGTGGGTGCGGGGCTGGCCGAGCCAGAACGCGGGCTCCACCAGGGCCCGGACGCCCGCGGCGTGCATCGCCTTGTAGTCGTCCGTCGTACGGGACGTCATGTGGATGTGGGGATCGAAGATGCGCATGGCCGTGGCTTCCGCTCGGGGTGGGTGGGTCAGGCGTCGTACGGGGCCCGGTCCGCGGTGGCGGACGCGGCGTCCTGGGTGGCGACGAGCCACAGGTCGGCCGGTACGGTCCGGCCGGCGGCCCGCCGCTCGGCGGCGAACCCCTGGGCCATGCGGGCGAGTTCGGCGTCGCGGCGTTCGTGCAGGCCTGCGACGCGGTGCAGCGGGATCCCGGTGAACAGGCACTTCAGCACCGCCTGGCGCCAGCGGTACTGGTCCAGGTGGACGCGCGCGTACGGGCCGAGCGCGGCCGAGATCAGCCGGGTGTCGTTGGTGCGCAGTGCGTCGTCGGTGAGGGGCAGGCCGGCGGCGCCGATGCGCAGGAACGGCAGGGCGCGCAGGACGCCCCGGCGCTCGGCGGCGTCGCCGTCCCGGTAGCGGGCGGCGGCCTCCGCGGCCAGGTCGCCGCCCTGTGCCGGCAGCCGCAGCAGCAGGACGGTACGGATGCCGTCCTCCACGCTCCAGCCGGCCCAGCCGGGCAGCGGGCCGCGTCCGTAGTGCCGGCCGGCCGCGGGGAAGCGGGCGTCCAGGGCGGCGGCGCCCTGTTCGGCGACGGCGGCGGCGTCCCGGGCGAAACGGTTCCGCTGGTCCGTGGAGAGGACGGAGAGCAGGGACTCCCTCAGCGTGCGCACGGTCAGGGCGTCGTGGACGGCCCCGGGCGCCTGCGTCAGTGTGGGCGCGGTCATGTCGGTGTGACCTCCTTCGAGAGGTATGCGGGCGCACGCGGGGTGCGGGGCGCGGGCAGGGCGGTTCGGGCCGCCGCGGCGCGCAGGAACTCGATGCTGTGGCGGGCCGTCGCGGTCGCGGCGTGGCTGTGCCGGGGCAGCTCCACGGAGACCAGGCCGCGGTACCGGGCCGCGCGCAGCGCGTCCAGGACCGGCGGGAAGTCGATCTCCCCCGCCCCGAACGGCAGGTGCTCGTGCACGCCCCGCCGCATGTCCTCGATCTGCACGTGGGCCAGCGTGTCGGCGGCCAGCTCGACGCACCGCGGCTCCGGGTACGGCTCCAGGCACCGGCAGTGCCCGATGTCCAGGGTGAGCCCCAGCCGGTCCGGCGCGCCGAGCGACCGCCACAGCCTGCGGTACCCGGCCAGGTCGGCGACGAGCATGCCCGGCTCCGGCTCGAACGCCAGCCGGACCCCGGCCCGTTCGGCGTGGGCGAGGGCCGTCGCACAGCCCTCCTCCAGCCGCCTCCACGCCTCGTCCCGGGTGGTGCCGGGGTCGGGCGTGCCGCTCCAGAAGTGCACGGCCTCGGCGCCCAGTTCGGCTCCGATGACGATCGCCCGCCGCAGCAGCTCCTGCCGGGCGGCCCGCCCCTCGGGCTCGGCGCTCAGCAGTGTCGGCCGGTGCTTGCGCACCGGGTCGAGCAGATAGCGCGCCCCGGTCTCCACGACCACGGCCAGCCCGGCCCGCCGGATCGCCCGCCCGGCGTCCCGGACACGGGCCGCCAGATCAGGGGCGTACGGGTCGAGGTGCTGGTGGTCGAGCGTGAGCGAGACCCCGTCGTACCCGAGGTCGGCGAGGACCGCGAGGGCGTCGGTGAGCCGGTGATCGGCGAAGCCGTTGGTGCCGTAGGCGAAGCGGAGGCGGCCCGACGGCGCCGGGCGCGGGTGCGCTCGGGGGGCGACGCCGGCCGCCGTGCCCGGGCGGGCTCCGGTCGCCGCCGCACCGTCGCCGGTGTCGGCCGGGTGGGTCCCGGGCCCGTGGCCGTGGTGGGCTGTCATGTCGAGGACACCTTCCTGGCGAGGCGGGCTGCCTGCGGGAGGGCCGCGGCGAGCAGGGCGGCGAGCTTCGAAGCGCCGGTGCGGGAGACGAGGGCGGCTTGGAGGGGCAGGAGGGCGTGGATGCCGGCGCCGACCGCGGCCCGGGTCCGCGCGGGGTCCGGGTCGCGCAGGGCGGCCCACTGGGCGCGGGCGCAGGTGACGGCGTAGACGGTGGCGGTCAGGGCGGTCACGGCGGTCACCGTGGTGGAGCGGCCGGCCGGCCGTGGCGCGCCGGTGCCGGGGCCGGACCACGCGGCGGAACCGGGGCCGGACCGGGCAGCGGTGCCGGTGAGGGGACGCGCCACGGGGCCGGCGAGGTGACGCCCAACGGAGTGGGCGAGGTGGTGCCGAACGGGACCGGCGAGGTGGTGCCCAACGGCGTCGGCTAGGGGGCGCCCGACGGAACCGGCGAGGTGACGCCCAACGGAGCCGGTGAGGTGGCGCGTCACGGCGGACGGGGTGGCCGGCGGGCCGCTCGACGTCCGCCGCGTCGCGGCGGACGCGGGGTCCGGGCGCCGGCGCTCGGGGGCTCCCCGGGTGCCGGCCGTCGCCGCCAGGGTCACCGCCGCCGTCGCGGCCATGGACAGCAGGGGCTCGCGGCCCGCCGTGCCGTGCACCTCGTGGCGGCTGAGCCGGGTCAGTGCCCAGGTGTGGGCGCCGACCGTGGCCGCGGCGCGCAGCGCGGGACCGGCCGGCGAGGGGCCGGTGCCGTGCAGCACGTCGAGGGCACGGGCCGCCGCCATCGCGACGGGTCCCAGCGGGGTGTGCTTCAGGCCGAGGTCGTACGCCCACACGGTCGCCGCGAGCGGCAGGGTCCGGCGCAGCAGGACGCGGCGGCCGCCGGCGAGCGCGCCCAGGGCGAGGCCCGCGGCGGTGAGCCCGCCGGCGATGCCCAGCGCGGCCCCGGCGCTGATCCGCCCGGACGGCACCGGGCGTTCGGGGCGTTCGCGGGCGTCCTCCTCGCGGTCGGCCCAGTCGTTGAGGGCCATGCCGGCCCAGTACAGGCTGACGGAGGAGGCGGCCAGGAGCAGGGTCCGCCCGCCCGCCGGGCGGCCGGCGCCGAGCGCACCGGCCAGGACGTCGCCGGGGACGGTGAGCGCGGCGGGCGCCCGTACCAGCTCGGCGACCGCGGTGGCGTACTGCCGGACCGCGACGGAGCGGGGCCGGTAGCCGGTGTCGTACCGGGGACCGCGGGGAGGAGCGGCAGGGGTCTCCCGCGCCGTCCGGAACGCCGTCGACGCCCCCCGGGCCGCGGCGCGGCACGCCGTGAGCGTGTCACGGGCGCCGCGGGTCATCTCCCGCAGGGTGCGGCGGCGCGGACGCGGCTGCCGGGGTGCCGGGGAGCCGGAAGCGCCCGCCACCCGGGGCGGCGCGGTCGCGGTGGTCATCGCGCCACCTCGGACCGGCGCGCGGGCTCGGCGGAGGTGGCCGCCCACTCGGTCAGGGCCGCGTACTGCAGGGTCAGGTTGTGCTCCGCGGAGGCCGCCGGGTCCTTGAAGAAGAAGCCGAGCGCGGGCAGCGCCCCGCTCTCCCCCCGGCGGCGGGCCAGCGCGGCGAGCCGGGCCAGGTCCACCACGAGCGGCGCCGCCAGCGCCGAGTCGCAGCCCTGCCAGGTGAACTGGAGGGTCATGCGCACGCCGAGGAAGCCCTCGAAGGTGATGTGGTCCCAGGCGGTCTTCCACTCCCCCAGCTCCGGCACGTTGTCGATGTGCACGACGCCTTCGACGGCGTGCCCGACGGTCTCCTCCAGGGCGCGCTGCTTGGACTCGGTCTTGCTGCGCGCGGCGGCCGGGTCGGCGAGGGTGGCGCCGTCGCCGCCGCCGAGCAGGTTGGTGCCGGACCAGGAGCGCAGCCGGAGCGCGCGCTGCGTGAACATCGGCGCGAGGGCGCTCTTGACCAGCGTCTCGCCGGTCTTGCCGTCGCGGCCCGCGTGCGGGACCCCGCGCAGCCGGGCGAGTTCCTCCAGCGCGGGCAGCGCGGCACCGGCGGACGGGGTGAAGTTGACGTAGGCGCAGCCGGCGTGGAAGGCGGCGTAGGCGTACAGCGCGCTCGGCGGCAGCAGGTCCGTGCTGGCGGCGAGGGCCTTGTCGAGGTCGGCGAGGCCGAGGAAGGCGGGGTCGGGCTCGGGCAGCGGTTCGGTGGAGGAGACGTTGACGACGACGACCTGCTCCAGGCCGTGCCGTGTGCGGAAGTCGTCGATGTCGGCCGCGAGGCGGCGCGCGGTGGTGTACTGGGGCTCGCCCGGCAGCGGCGAGCCGTCGCGTATCGCGGTGTCGGCGGTCTCCAGGGCGGGGCGCACCGCGGCGACGACGGGGGCGGGCAGGACGCCCGCGTGGGCCAGTTCGCCCGCCCGCACCGTCAGCGGCACGTCGACCACGTCGTGGCCGCCGAAGACGAGGTCGGTGAGGTCCGGCAGGCCGGCGCCGGCGAAGTCGGCAGACTCGGTGACGCATCCGGTGGCGGAGGCGAGGCCCGCTGCGATGGCGGCCACGCCCGCGACGGCGGTGGTCGCGACCGAGCCTCGGGCGCCGACCAGCCAGACGCCGATGCGGGGAGGGGATCCGAGGGAGCGGGCGGTGTCCTGCATGGTGAACGTGCCTCCTGCGCTGGGACGGGGCTGAGCCGGGTCGGGACGGGGGCCGGTGGGGGCGCCGCGGGGGCGCCCCCTGCCCGGTTGGGTCGGTGTCTGCCGCTGCGTGCCGCTACTTGCCGAGGTCGGCCGGGAAGGGCCAGACGTCGAAGGCCCGGTCGAGCTCGGCGCGGTCGCGGCACATCCACTTGGCGGTGACGCGGCGGACGGTGCGCTTGGGCAGGTGCGGGTTGTCGTCGCGGTCCGTGATCGGCTGGGCCAGCGACTGCAGCTCCCAGGCGACGCCGACGAGCCGGTTGATGTGGGTCCAGTAGTGCGGCTTGATGCCGAGGAGCGCGAAGCCGGCCAGGAACGGGTGCCAGCGGTGGTAGGCGTGGGTGGGCGACGGCGGCGTGTAGTTCATCATGTGGACCTTCTGGCCGTCCGGACGGCGCGGGTCGAACAGGGTGCCCTGGCCGTACTCCTGGAAGGCGAAGAGCAGTCCGCGCGGGTCACGGCCGTAGAACTGGTCGTAGACCTTGATCTGTTCGCGTGAGATGACCTCGAAGGCGGCCTTGTTCGGCTTGATCAGCTCCAGGAAGCTGCGCGGGTAGCGGCCGCTCTTGCGGGTCTCGACCCAGGCGTCGTAGGTCTTGGTGAAGCCGCCGAACGGTTCGATGATGGCGTAGACCGCGTCCGACATCTCCTGGGACGGGGTGTAGTACGACATCTCGTCGTACTGGTACCAGAACTCGTTCGCCCAGCGGTCGCCGACCATGCCCGGGACCTTCGGCAGGGAGGGGTGGCGGCGGCCGCCGTGGGCCTCGGCGGGCGTGGCGCCGATGAGAGACGCCGTGGCGGCCGCTCCGGCGACGCCGAAGGCGGCCCGCAGCGCGGTCCTGCGGTCCAGGGTGTTGAGCGTCATGCGCGTTCTCCTTACACGGGGCGGAAAGGGCGGATGCACGAGGTGGGCCGGGCGGGATGCGGGCCGGTGGCCCGAAGGCTTCACGTGCTACGACTCTCGCGCACGGCCCTATGGGCGACCTATACCGGAAACGAGCAGGTCAGGGCCGGTTTTCGGGCAGGTCTCAGGGACGCTTGCGGGCGGTGTTCCCAGGGTCGCCGGCGGGGGTGTCGCCCGGCTCGGGGAACGGCGCCTGGCGCAGGCCGGGCGAGGCCAGCGCCACCAGTGCCGTGAGCGCCATGACGGCACTGAGGGCGAGGGCGGTGCGCAGGGCGCCCGTGGACTCCAGGAGGAGGCCGGCGGCCACCGGCCCGGCCGCCATGGCGCCCGAACCCACCAGGTTGGCCAGCGAGTTGGCGCGACCGCGCAGCTGGTCGGGTGCGGCCCGGACCAGGAGGACCCCGCCGGCGACGTTGAAGACTCCGCCGACGTAGCCGCTCGCGGCGAACAGGGCGCCGAGCAGGACGGGGGTGTTCAGGGCGGCGGCCACCGGGATCATGAAGGCGGTCCAGGCGAGCAGTCCGCCCAGGACCAGGGTGCGCAGCGGGAACCGGGTGCTCCACCAGCCGCCGGTGATCGCGCCGACGAGCCCGCCCGCGCCGCTGAGGGAGAGCACCAGGCCGACTTCGAAGGGGGTGCCGTGGCGTTCCTGGATGCCCGCCATCACGGCCAGGTTGAGGCCCTGGAACAGGACGTTGGTGACCGCGACGGCGGTCATCACGGCTCGCAGGAAGGGCTGCCGCCACATCCACACCAGACCCTCGCGGATCTCGGTGCCGAGCCGCGCCGGTGGTCCGGTGCGTGGGTGCTGGAGCTTGCCGCGTACTCCGAACAGGCAAAGGACAGCGGCCAGTTGGCTGACGGCGGCGGCGGCGTAAGGCAGTGCGGCGCCGAGCGCGACGAGTCCGCCGCCGAGCGGCTGTCCGGCGATGGCGGCGCCGCGGGTGCGGGCTTCGTTGCCGGTGAGCGCGGCGGGCAGCTGCTCGCGCGGGACGACGGCCGGTACGGCCGCCCGTTCGGCGAGCTGGTGGAGCACGCCGAGGGCGCCCTCGGCGAACGCGGCGACCAGCAGCGCCCACAGCCAGGTGCGTCCGCTGAGCAGCAGCGCGGTCACCGCCACGGCGATCAGTGCCTGGCCGAGCCCGGCGCCGATCATGATGCGCCGCCGGTCGTAGCGGTCGACGAGCACCCCGCCCGGCAGTTGCATCAGCAGCATGGGCAGCAGCAGCGCGGTGCCGACCAGTCCGGCGTCGCCCGGCGATCCGGTGGCCCACAGCACGGTGAGCGGATAGGCCACCGCGGTCGCCCGCCCGGCCAGCAGCGACAGCCCGGCGCCGCCCCACAGCAGGGTGAAGTCCCGGTTGCGGCGCAACGGCGGGTGGGGCGCGGGCCCGGCGGGTGCCGGCTCCGGTGCGGTGCCGGGTGCCGGCTCCGGTGCGGTGCCAGGTGCCGGCTCGGACGCCTCGGTGACCGTACCCACCCCGCTCTCGCTCCCGGCGCGCGTCTGCTCCGTCATCAGCCACGGTACTTCCGCGGGGTCCGTGGCCGGACGGCCCGTGGGGCCGCTCATCGGACGGAGGCGATCTGGGGCACCCGGGCCGTCAGCGGGGCGCACGCGTGCTCCAGGACCGCCATGGCGCTGTGCATCTTGTTGGTGGCCTGCGCGAAGGCGATGCTCGCCGGGCCGTCCAGGACGTCCGCCGTGACCTCCTCGCCGCGGTGGGCGGGCAGGTCGTGCAGGAAGACCGCGCGGGGCGAGTCGTCCCACAGCCACGCGCCGACCTGGAACGGCGCGAAGATCTCCCGCCAGTTCGCGTCCGGCTTGCTGGTGCCGGTGGTCTGCCAGCGGGTGGTGTAGATGACGTCGTACGCCCCGTCGAGGGCGGCCATGTCGTGCCGCTCGGTGATCCGGGCGCCGCTGCGGGCGGCGTGGGCCGCGGCCCGCGCGGCGACGGACGGGGTGAGCCCGTACCCGGGCGGGGTGCGCAGGTCGAGGTGGACGCCGGGGTAGCGGCCGAGGGCCAGGGCGAGCGCCGCGGCGGTGTTGTTGCCCTCGCCGGCGTAGAGGACGCGCAGGCCCTCGATGCGGCCGAAGTGCCGCAGCAGGGTGGTCAGGTCGGTCAGCGCCTGGGTGGGGTGCTCCTCGGCGGTCATGGCGTTGACGACGGCCATCCGGTGCTGGCCGGCCCAGCCGCGCAGTTCCGCCTCCGGGCCGGCGGTGCGGGCCACCAGCACGTCGAGCATGCCGGACAGCACCCGGCCGGTGTCCTCGGTGGTCTCACCGGTGTTGAGCTGGAGGTCGCCGGGCCCGTAGGAGATCAGGGAGGCGCCCAGGCGCAGCGCGCCGGAGGAGAAGGCGGTCCGGGTGCGGGTGGAGGTCTTGGCGAAGTAGACGCCGGTGACCAGGCCGTCCAGCGGGCGGGCCGGGCCGGCGAGGCCGGCGGAGAAGGCGGCGCCGCGTGCGACGACGCGGTGCAGTTCGTGGTCGGTGAGGTCGTCGACGGAGATGAGGTGGCGCGCGTGGCGCGCGTGGCGGGGGACTTCCATGGATCAGCCTTCCCTAGCTGGTTGCGGAGTGGTCCAGGGCGGCGGCGAGCCGCGCGACGGTGGGGTGGCGCAGGGCCGTGGTCAGGTCGAGGGCGAGGCCCGCGCGGCGGGCGGCGACCAGCAGCGGCGGCACGAGCAACGAGTCGCCGCCCAGTTCGCGGAAGTCGTCGTGGACGCCGACCCGTTCGAGGCCGAGCACCTCGGCCCAGACCGCGGCGAGCCGCCGTTCGGTGGCGGTGCGCGGTGCCGTGTACGGTGCCGCGCCCGCGCCGGTCGCCTCGCGGGCCACGACGGCGGCCCGGTCGCGTTTGCCGTGGGCGGTGAGCGGCAGGGCGGCGACGACCTCGACGGTGGCCGGGACGAGCGCGGTGGGCAGGAGGGTGTGCAGCCGGTCCCGGAGCGCGGCGACCTCGACGGTGCGGCCCTCGGCGGGCACCACCCACGCGGCGAGTCGCTTCCCGCCGTCGGCGGCCGGGACCGCCGTGACGAGCGCTTCCCGTACGGCCGGGTCGGCGGTGAGGGCGGCCTCGGCCTCGCCGGGCTCCACCCGGTGGCCGCGGATCTTGACCTGGCTGTCGGTGCGGCCCGCGAACTCCAGGTGCCCGCCCGGCAGTCGCCGGGCCAGGTCGCCGGTGCGGTAGAGGCGGCTGCCGGGCAGTCCGTACGAGTCGGGCAGGAAGGCGAGCGCGGTCAGGTCGGGACGGCCGCCGTAGCCGCGGGCGAGTCCGTCACCGCCGAGGAACACCTCACCGGTGACGCCGTCGGGCACGGGCCGAAGCTCCGCGTCGAGGACGCGGACCAGGACGCCGGGCAGCGGCGAGCCGAGCGGGACCAGGGCGCGCGCGGAACGCTCGCGCACGGGGCCGTAGGTGGCGGCGACGGTGGCCTCGGTGGGCCCGTATTCGGCGCCCAGGGCCATGCCCCCGCCGCCGGCGCGGATCCGGGCCGCGACCCGGTCGGCCTGCGCGGTGGGGTAGGCGTCCCCGGCGCAGACCGCGAGCGCCGCCAGCCCGGCCAGTTCCCGGTCGGTCAGCTGGTGTTCCAGCAGCGCCAGATGGCCCGGCGTCAGGCCGACGAACGCGTACGGCGCGCCGCGCAGCAGCAGCGGCCCGAACTCGGCCGTGCCGTACCTCTGCGGCAGCACCCGTACCGGCTGCCCGGTCATCAGCGGCGCGTACAGCGCGGGCATCCCGAGGTCGAAACCGGCCGGGGTGAACCAGGGCGCTCCGCCGGAACCCGCCTCGGCGTACTGCCGTACGGCCCAGTCGAGGTAGTGCGCGAGGGCCCGGTGGGAGACCTCCACGGCCTTGGGGGCGCCGGTGGAGCCGGAGGTGTGCAGGACGTAGGCGAGCCGGTCCGGGTCGTGGCGCAGGCCGAGCGGCGAGCCGTCGCCCTCGAGGGCGGCGTCCTCGGCGAGCAGCACGTCCGCGAGGGGCAGCCGGGAGAGGTACGAGCGCTGGGTGAGGGCGATCCGTGGTGTGGTCCCGGCGAGCCGGGCGTCCGGCGCGCACGGGTCGAGGGGCACCTGCACGGCGCCCGCCTTCCACACGCCGAGCAGGGCGGCGACGAGGTCCGGGCCGCGGTCGAGCAGCACCGCCACCCGCGTCTCGGCGCCGGCGCCGAGGGCGCGCAGCCGGCGGGCGATCCGGTTCGCGCGGACGTCGAGCTCCCCGTAGGAGAGGCGGAAGTCCTCGCCGTGCAGGGCGGTGGCCGCCGGGGTGCGGGCGGCCCGCTCCTCGAAGGCGCCGAGGACGTCGGCCGGGGTGTCGGGGTGGGGCAGGGCGGGCGCCTTGAGGCGGGCGCTCTCGTACCGGTCGGGGAAGGCGCCGGTGCTGTCGCCGTCGGCGCCCGTGCGGGCCATCTCGGTGAGCACCGCGCGGTACAGCCCGGCCAGCCGGCCGGCGGCGGGCCGGGAGAGCGTGCGGGTGCGGGAGGCGAGGGAGAGGTGGCCGCGGACGGGGGTGCCGACGACGAGGGGGAACTCGTTGGGGCTGTCGTCGCGGCTGGCCATGATGTCGATCAGCTCGGTGTCGACCTGGTGGAAGTCCAGGTAGTGGAAGAGCACGTCGATCAGGTGGGCCTCCCCGCCGGGCACCCGCATCGCGGGCATCGGGTAGCGGCGGTGCGGCCACAGCGCGACCTCGTGCGCGAAGACCTGCCGGGCCAGTTCGCCCCAGGTGCGGGCGGTCCGCTCGTAGGGGAAGGGCACCGAGTTGAGGTACATGCCGGAGACGGTCTCGGCGCCGGCCTCCTCGGGGCGGGCGTCGGCGACCATGCCGCCGCGGAAGGCGGCGGAACGGGTGAGCAGCGACAGCACCTTGCTGTGCGCGGCGTGCAGCACGCTCTTGTACGGCACCTCGGCGGCGGTCGCCAGGGCGCGCAGGCCGGGTTCCAGGTCGGCCAGCGGCAGGTCGATGCGGTAGCGCTCGTCGGGTCCCGCGGGGTCGCCCGCCCAGCCGGGCGGCACGGTGACCTTGTCGTACTCCTCGACGATCCCGCGCCAGAACTCCTGGTCGGCCGGGTCGTCGAGGGCGCGCAGCTCACCGGCGATGAAGTCGGCGTAGCGGACGGCGGGCGCGGGCGGCGCGGGGGCGGGTTCGCCGCCGGTGCGCAGGGCGCGGTAGGCGCGCAGCATCTCCATCAGCTGGGAGTGGTAGCTCCAGCCCTCGATGACGGGGTGGCACTCGGTGATCGACAGCCACCAGCTCTCGTCGTCCAGGAGGTGCACGGCCATCCGCATCAGCGGCGCCCGGGTCAGGTCGAACAGCTCGGCCCGGTCCCGGTCGGCGAAGTCCCACAGCGCCTGCTGCCGGGCGTCCTCGGGGAGGTGGCGCAGGTCCTCGTGGACGACGGGCATGCGGGCGGCGGCGTGCACCAGCTGGAGCGGCTGGGAGTACCCGTCCAGGGCGAAGGAGGTGCGCATCACCTCGTGCCGTTCGGCGATCAGGTCGGCGGCCCGCTGGAACGCGGCCGCGTCGAAGGGGAGTTCGTCGCGGATCCGGAAGGAGGTGATGTTGTGGTAGCGGTTCTCGCCGCTGCCCCCGTGCATCTCCACGAGCATCCCGGCCTGGATGCGTGAGACCGGGTAGGCGTCGGTGACGTCGGCGGGCAGTGCCGCCCGGTCGGCGGCGTCGATCAGCGCGAACCGTGCGACGGTCCGGGGCGCGTCGGCGGCCGGGGCGCCGGTGCGGGCGACGGCCGGTGCCAGGCGTTCGACGGTCCGGTGCGCGAAGACGTCCCGGACGCTGGTCTCCCAGCCGGCCGCGCGCAGCGCCCCGACCAGTGCGACCGCGCGCAGCGAGTCGCCGCCCAGGTCGAAGAAGTTGTCGCGCACGCCGACGGTGTCCAGGCCGAGCACCCCCGCCCACACGGCGGCCATGGCCCGTTCGGTGTCGGTGCGGGCCTCGACGTGCGCGCCGACGGCCGTGGCGGCGCGGCCGGGCGCGGGCAGCGCGCGCCGGTCGAGCTTGCCGTTGCCGGTCAGCGGCAGCGAGTCCAGCGTGAGGTAGGCGGAGGGGAGCATGTACGGCGGCAGCGACGCGCCGAGGCGGGCGCGCAGGGCGGCCGGGCCGAGGTCGTCGGCAGCGGCGCCGGGGGCGGGTACGAGGTAGGCGACGAGCTGCTTGTCGCCGGGGGTGTCCTCGCGGACGAGCGCGACGGCCTCGGCGACGGCCGGGTGCGCGGTGAGCGCGGTCTCGATCTCCCCCAACTCGATGCGGTAGCCGCGCAGTTTGACCTGGTGGTCGGCGCGGGCGAGGAAGTCGAGGTTGCCGTCGGGCAGCACCCGGGCCAGGTCGCCGGAGCGGTACAGGCGGCTGCCGGGCGGGCCGAAGGGGTCGGGCACGAACCGTTCGGCGGTCAGGTCGGGCCGGCCGGCGTACCCGCGGGCCAGGCCGGTGCCGCCGATCCACACCTCGCCGGGGACGCCGGTGGGCAGCGGGCGCAGCCGGTCGTCCAGGACGTACATCGTGGTGTGCGGGACGGCCCGGCCGATGGGGACCAGCTCGGTGGCGACCGGCCCGCGCAGGAAGTAGGCGGAGTTGCCGACGGTGATCTCGGTGGGCCCGTACTCGGCGGCCAGCCGGGTGCCGCCCTCGCCCGCCGCCGTCGCCCACCGTTCGGCGAGCCGTACGGTGAAGGAGTCACCGGCGGCGATGACCAGTCCGGCCAGGCCGCGCACCTGTTCCGGGCTCAACTGCTCCACCAGCAGGTTGAGATGGCCCGGTGTGAGCTTGATGAACGCGTACGGTCCGCCTGCCGCGAGCAGGGCGCCGAGGTCGGCGGTGCCGGCGTCCTGCGGCAGCAGGTGCACCGGCTGCCCCGTCATCAGCGGCGTGTACAGGTCGGGCACGCCCAGGTCGAAGGCGATGGAGGAGAACAGCGGCGCTCCCCCGGTGCCCGCGCTCGCGTACGCCTGGACCGTCCAGCCGAGGTAGTTGGCGAGGCCGCGGTGGCTGATCAGGACGCCCTTGGGGCGCCCGGTGGAGCCGGAGGTGTAGATGACGTAGGCGAGCCGGTCCAGGTCGTGGGCGGCGGGCAGCTCGGCGTCGGCCGTCTCCAGCGCGGCCCGGTCGGCCGGGTCGTCGACGACGACCGTGCGGACGCCGGTCAGGCGGCCGGTGTACCGGCTTTCGGTGACGGCCAGGGTGGTCGCGGTCTGCGCCAGCATGTGGGCGACGCGGTCGTCCGGGTGGGCCGGGTCGACGGGGAGGTAGGCGGCGCCCGCCCGCCAGATGCCCAGCAGCGCGGCGACCAGGTCGGGGCCGCGGTCGAGGAGGACGGCGACGACGGCCTCGGGTCCGGCGCCCAGTTCGGTCAGGCGGCGGGCGAACCGGTCGGCCCGGGCGTCGAGTTGCGCGTAGGTGACGGTGGTGCCGTCGTGCCGCAGCGCGGGCGCGTCCGGGGTGGCCGCCATCTGCGCGGCGATCGTCTCGTGGACCGGGCGCAGCGCGGCGAGTTCCAGCGGGCGGTCGGTGCCGACGGGGGCGGCCGGGCCGTCCAGGAGCAGGGCGCGCTCGGCGGCGTCCAGGACGTCGAGGTCGGCGACCGGGGTGCCCGGGTCCCGGGCGATCGCCGTGAGCAGGGTCCGGTAGTGGCGGGTGATCCGCTCGGCGGTGGCCGCGTCGAAGAGGGCGGTGGCGTACTCCAGGCTGCCGAGCAGGCTGCCGTCCGGCCGTTCCGCCAGGTGCAGCGTGAGGTCGAAGCGGGAGACGCGGCTCTCGGCCGGTACGGGCGCGACGGTCACACCGGGCAGCTCGGGGCCCTCGGGGCCGCCCTCGCCGGAGACCAGGTCGAACATGACCTGGAAGACGGGGGTGGTGGACAGGTCCCGCTCCGGCTCCACCTCGTCGGCGATCCGGTCGAAGGGGGTGCCCTGGTGGTCGAGGGCGGCCAGCACGGCCGTACGGCTGTCGGCGAGGAAGCGGCGGAAGGGTGTCCCGGGCCGCCAGGCGGCGCGCAGCGCCAGCGTGTTGTAGGCGTAGCCGGCCATCCGGCGCAGCTCGGGCCGGGTGCGGCCGGAGGAGGCGGTGCCGACGCACACGTCGGTGGTGCCGGCGTAGCGGCCGAGCAGCAGCTGCCAGGCACCGAGCAGCGCCATGAAGACGGTGGCGCCCTCGTCCCGGGCGAGGCCCCGCAGGCTCTCCGCGACCGGTGCGGGCACCTCGAAGCGCGCCACCGCGCCGGCGCCGTCGCGGACGGCGGGCCGGGGCCGGTCGGTGGGCAGCCCGAGCGGGGCGAGCCCGGCCAGCCGCTCCCGCCACCAGGCCAGGCCGGCGGCCGCGGCCGGTGAGCCGTCCCGCTCGGCGAGCCAGGCCGCGTAGTCGGAGTACTGCAGGGCCGGTTCGGGCAGCGCGCCCGCCGGGTCGCGGTCCTCGACGGCGGCCGTGTACAGGGCCGAGAGCTCGGACAGCAGCAGCGGTCTGGTCATCGCGTCGCACGCGATGTGGTGCACCACCGCGACCAGCACGTGGTCGTCGGCGGCGAGCCGCAGCAGCCGTACGCGCAGCGGCTGCCGCGTCGCGAGGTCGAGGGGCCGGGCGGCCTGCTCCTCCGCGAAGGCGACGGCGCGGCCGTCGGCGTCACCGTCGCCTTCGCCGCCGTGGACGACGGCGAAGTCCACCGGGCCGGCCGGGTCGATCACCTGGCGGGGCTCGGTGCCGTCGAGGACGTACCGGGTGCGCAGGATCTCGTGGCGGGCGGCCAGCGTGTCGAAGGCGCGGCGCAGGGCGCCGGTGTCGAGGGCGCCGCGCAGCCGGTACACCATCGGCAGCAGGTACTCGGGGCTGTCCGGGTCGAGCTGGTGCAGGAACCACAGGCTGCGCTGTCCGGCGGACAGGACGAGGGGTGCCGAGCGGTCGGCGCGGGGTATGCCGGCCGGGACCGCGCGGCGGCCTGTGGCGCGGGCGGCCAGCCGGCGGCGCAGCAGTTCGGCCGCCAGCTGTTCCCGGTTGGGTGCGGTGGGTGCGGTCACGGCTGGTACTCCCGGTGGGCGAGGGCCAGTTCGGCCTCGGTGAGCGATTCGATCTCGGCGCGTACGGCCTCTTCCACGGCGGTGGCCAGGCCCCGCACGGTGGGCCGCTCGAAGACGGCGCTCAGCGGCAGCTCGACGTCGAACTCCTCCTGGACGCGGGCGATCACCCGGGTCGCGCGGACCGAGTTGCCGCCGAGGCGGAAGAAGCCCTGGCGGGCCCCGACCGGCCGGGCGGCGCCGTCGCCGAACAGCACGTCGGACCAGATCGCGGCGAGGGCCTCCTCGACCGGTCCCTCGGGGGCGCAGTACGGCTCGTCGGCGAGGGCGGCGGCCAGGTCGGGCACGGGCAGCGCGGCGGTGTCGACCTTGTTGTGCCGGGTCAGCGGCAGCCGTTCCAGGCCCACCAGCAAGGCGGGCAGCATGTAGTCGGGCAGCCGGCGGGCGCAGTGGTCGAGCAGGTCGCCCTCGGTGGCCGGCTCGGCGTCCGGGGCGGGCGTCCAGTAGCCGACCAGGGCGGCCTCCGGCCCGGAGCCGTGGACGGTGACGTGCGCCTGGGCGACGGCCGGGTGCTCGACGAGGACGCCCTGCACCTCGCCGGTCTCCACCCGGCGGCCGCGGATCTTGACCTGGCCGTCGGCGCGGCCGGCGAACTCCAGGGTGCCGTCGGGCCGCATCCGGGCCCGGTCGCCGGTGCGGTACAGCCGTGCCCCGGCGGGGCCGTAGGGGTCGGGCACGAAGGCGGCGGCGGTCAGGTCGGGACGGCCGTGGTAGCCGCGGGCCAGTCCGTCGCCGCCGACGCACAGTTCGCCGGTGACGCCGTACGGCACGGGCCGCAGCCGGTCGTCGAGGACGTACGCCGTCACGTGCGGGTAGGGGTGGCCGACGGGCACTCCGGTGGCGGTGTCGTCGGCGTCCCAGCGGGTGGCGGCGATGGTGGTCTCGGTCAGGCCGTACTCGTTGATGAACCGCATCAGGCGGCGCGAGAGTTCGCGGGCCAGCGCGGGCGGGCAGGGTTCGCCGCCGGTCTGGCCGACGATCGGACGGCGTTCGAGTCCCGCGTCCAGCAGCAGCTGCCAGTGCGTCGGGGCCGCTTGGAGGTGGCTGACCTCGTGCGCGTCGATCAGCCGCAACTGGGCGGCGTGGTCGCGCTGTTCCTGTTCCCGGGCGAGCACCACCCGTCCCCCGGCCACCAGCGGCATGAACAGTTCGGTGCAGGAGATGTCGAAGGTGACCTGGGCCAGCGCCAGCCAGGCGTCGTCCGGGCCCTGGCCGAAGTCCAGGTGGGCCTGGGAGGCGCGCAGCATGGTGAGCAGCGAGCCGTGCTCGACGGCGACTCCCTTGGGCCGCCCGGTGGAGCCGGAGGTGTACATGAGGTAGGCGAGGCGGGAGGGGTCGTCGGCCGGCGCGGGGACGGGCGGCGCGGACGCGGCACCGGTACGCGTGGTCCCGGTGACCGTGCCCACGTCCAGCACCCGGCCCGCGAAGCGGCCCGTGAACCGGCCGGCGTGCGTGCCGTCGGTGATCAGGACCGTCGCCGCCGCGTCCGCCAGGACGTGCGCGGTGCGCTCGTCCGGGGCGGCCGGGTCCAGCGGCACGTAGGCGGCTCCCGCCCGCCAGGCGCCGAGGAGCGCGGCGACCAGGTCGGGGGTGCGGCCGAGCAGGACGGCGACCACCGAGCCCTCGCCGGCGCCCGCGGCCCGCAGCCGGGCGGCGAACGCCTCGGCCCGGCGCTCCAGCCGCTCGTACGTCCACCTCTCGCCGCCGCACTCGACCGCGGTGTCCCGCGGCGCGCGCCGGGCCGCGGCGGCGATGGCCGCGTCGACGGTCCGCTCGGGTCCGGTGACCGTGCCGGGCTCCGGCCTGCCGGGACCGCGGCCGAGCAGTTCGGCGCGGAGCGGCGGAGGCAGCAGGTCGACGTCGGCCAGCCGGCGGTCCGGGTCGGCGGTGACCGACTCCAGCAGCCGGATCCAGCAGTCGGCCAGCCGCTCGACGGTGGCCGCGTCGAACAGGGCGGTGGCGTACTCGGCCAGGCCGAGCAGCGAGCCGTCGGGGCGGCGCTGGAGCACGAAGGTCAGGTCGGTGCGGGCGGTGCGCCAGGCCCCGCGGAAGGCGGCCACGTCACCGGCGTCGACCGCGGTGCCGGTGCGGCCCTCCTCGTGCACGTCGAACATCACCTGGTAGAGCGGGGTGCGGGCCGGGTCGCGGGTGTCGTCCAGCTCCGCCACCAGCCGGTCGAAGGGCAGCTCCTGGTGGGCGAAGGCCGTACGGGCGGTGTCGCGGACCCGGACCAGCGCCTTCCTGAACGGTGTGCCGGCGGGCGCGTCGCAGCGCAGCACCAGCGTGTTGAGGAAGTAGCCCGCCACGTCGGCGGCCTCGTCGCCGTGCCGTCCGGCGACCGGCACCCCGACCGGGACGTCCCAGCTGCCGCTGAACCGGGCCACGAGCGCGGCGAACGCGGTCAGCAGGGTCTGCTGCAAGGTGGCCCCGCAGCTGCGGCCGAGCGCGGCGACCTGCTCGGCGAGCGGGGCCGGCACGGTGAAGACGTGCGCGGCGCCGGCCGCGTCCCGGGTGGCCGGGCGGGGCCGGTCGGCGGGCAGGTCGACCGGCGTGATGCCGTCCAGGGTCTGCTTCCAGTGGGCGAGTTCGGATGTCAGGAAGGTGTCGGTCAGCCGGGCGCGCCGGTGGGCGGCGTGGTCGGCGTACTGGACGGGCAGGGCGGGCAGGTGCGCGTCGGTGCCGGTGTGCAGGGCCTCGGCGAGCGCCTTGAGGTCGCGCTCCAGCACGACAGAGGTCCAGCCGTCGCAGGCGATGTGGTGGATGCTCAGCAGCAGCGTCAGCGTGCCCCGGCCGCGCACCGCGAGGGCCCGGCGCACCGGCCCCCGCGCCAGGTCGAAGGGGACGGCGAACTCGGCCTCCACCAGTGCGTTCAGCTCGTCCGCGGTGTCGGCGCGGGCGAAGCGCACGTCCCACTCGGCCGGCAGGTCGGCCAGTTGCACGGGCTCGGTGCCGCGCAGCAGGTAGCGGGTGCGCAGGATCTCGTGGCGGGCGGCGAGCGCGCGGAGCGCCCCGCGCACGACCGTGTCGTCGTACTCGGGGGGCAGGGTGAGGAAGACCGGCGCGTTCCACTCGGCGCTGCCGGGGCGCAGCCGGTCCAGCAGCCACATGCTCTGCTGGCCGGGCGACAGCGGCAGGCCGTGCGGGTCGCGGGCGACCGGGGTCACGGAGCGCTGCGCCGGGGGGACGGCGGTGTCGTCCGCCGCCCGGCCGGGGGTGAGCAGCGCGGCCTGCTGCTCCACGGTGGTGGCGGTCAGCAGCGCGGTCGCCGGGATGGGCCGTCCGGCGGCCCGGGACAGTCCGGCCGCCAGCCGGTTGAGCATCAGTGAGGACCCGCCGAGCTGGAAGAAGTCGTGGTCGGCGCCGATCTCGGCGGCCGGGGTGCCGGTCAGCCGCGTCCACTCCTCGGCGACGACCCGCTCGGCGGGCGTGCGGACCGGGATGTGCGCGGTTTCGATGGCGGCGGTCGCCGGGTCGGGCAGCGCGGACCGGTCGATCTTGCCGTTCGGGGTGAGCGGGAACTCGGTGACCGGCACGTAGGCGGTCGGCACCAGCGGCTCCGGCAGCGAGTGGCGCAGGAAGGCGCGCAGCTCCTGCGGGCCGAGCGGCTCGCCACGCGACTGCACCCAGGCGACCAGCCGGTGTCCTCCGCGGCCGTCGGGCACGCCGGCGGCGACGGCGGCCCGCACCCAGGGGTGGGCGGCGAGCGCGGCCTCGACCTCGCCGGGCTCGATCCGGACGCCGTTGACCTTGACCTGGTGGTCCAGGCGGCCCAGGTACTCCAGGACGCCGTCGGCGCGCCAGCGCGCCCGGTCGCCGGTGCGGTAGAGGCGGGCGCCCGCCCGGTGCGGGTCGGGCACGAAGCGCTCGGCGCTCTGGTCGGGGCGGCCGAGGTAACCGAGGGCGAGGCCGACGCCGCCGGCGTGCAGTTCGCCGGGGACGCCCACGGGCACCGGGCGCCCTGCCTGGTCCAGGACGAGGACGCGCATGTTGCCGATGGGCCGCCCGATCGGCACGGCCCCGGTGTCCCGCGCCGGGTCCCAGCGGTGCTCGGTGATGTCGACGGACGCCTCGGTCGGCCCGTAGGTGTTCCAGATCTCCGCCCCGGGCACCCGTTCGCGCAGGGCACGGCACAGCTCGGCGTGGAGCGGCTCTCCGGCGCTGAAGAGCAGGCGCAGGGCGCCGGCGCGTTCCCAGCCGGGCTCCTCGACGAGACGCCGGTAGACGGACGGCACGCCCTGCAGAATCGTCACGCCGCCGTCGATGACGGCCCGCAGCAGGGCGGCCGGGTCGCGCTCGGCGCCCTCGGGGGCGAGCGCCACGGCGCCGCCCGCGACGAGCGGGGAGAACAGTTCGAGGCCGGCGGCGTCGAAGCCGACGGTCGTCTTGAGCAGCATCCGGTCGCCCGGGCCCACCCGGTGCCGGTGCGCCAGCCAGCGCACCCGGTTGGCGATCCCGCCGTGCGGCACGAGCACGCCCTTGGGGCGGCCGGTGGATCCGGAGGTGTGCAGGACGTAGGCGGGGTGGTCGGCGTCGGCCGCGAACTGCACTCCCTCGTGGTGCAGTTCGCCTTCGACGCTCTGGGTGCCCTGAAGGTCCTGAAGGTCCTGAAGGCCCTCGACGGTCAGCGTGCGGACGGTGCCGGGCAGGCTGTCCGCGGTGGCCCGCTCGGCGAGGACGACCGGGTCCCCGGTGTCCGCCAGGACCGCTGCCAGGCGGGTGGCCGGGTGGTGCGGGTCCAGCGGCACGTACGCGGCGCCCGCGCGCCAGACGCCGAGGAACGCGGCGACCAGTTCCGGCCCGCGGCGCAGGCACACCCCGACGAAGTCGCCGGGACGCACCCCGGCCGACCGCAGGCCGGCCGCGAACCGGTCGGCGAGCGCGGCCAGTTGGGCATAGGTGACGGCGGTGCCGTCGGCTCGGACGACGGCGGCCGCGTCCGGGGTGCGGTCGGCCTGGGTGCGGAACAGCCGCGGTATCAGCAGGTGGCCGGGGACGCGTCCCGACTTCGCAGGCTCGTTCACGATCTCTCCTCCATCGGGATCGGCGGTGCGGATCAGCTGCCGGCGCCGGCCTCGGCCATGCGGCGGCGCAGGCTCAGCGGGCGCATGTCGGTCCACAGGGCGTTGATGCGCTCCAGGCACTCCTCCCGGCTGCCCTCGGTGCCCTCGGCGTGCCAGCCGGCGGGCAGGGCGCGGTCGGCCCACCAGATCGAGTACTGCTCCTCGTCGTTGAGCACGACGCGGTACACGTTTTCGTCGCTCGCGTGTTCAGCCATGGGGTGTCCCTTCTGTGCGGTGAGGTGTGGCCCATGGTTGAACGCAGCGCTATCGGGCGTTTATCGGCCGCCTATACGCTCCGCCGGGACACCGCGGACAGGGGCGAGCCCCCGGCGCCGGGGGGCGCCGGGGGCTCGTGGTTGCCGCGACCTGTCGCTGACGAGCGATCAGGCGGCGTTGCCGAACACGTTGTCGTCGGCGTTGTCGTGGTTCAGGTTGGCCTCGACGTCGTTGGCGAGGATCCACGCCACATCGGCGGCCTGGTGGTTGACGTTGCGGTTGTTGAGGTTGCGGTTGTTGTTCGGGTTGTTGTTGAGGTTGCTGGTCATGGAAGGGCTCCTCTTCTGTGTGGTGGTGGGCTGTCCGTCCCGTGAACCCAGCTGCACACGGGTCGTGTGCGGCCGGCGGGTGGCTTCATAGCGGCGGAGCGCGGCGGCGATGCCCGCGGCTCCCGATGCCTCCTCCTTGAGGCAGGTCGCGAGCGCCACCGCGTCCTCGATGGCCTGGTTGGCTCCCTGACCGTGGTGCGGGAGCATCGGGTGGGCCGCGTCGCCGAGCAGCGTGGTGCGGGCGGTGCTCCACCGCTCCAGCGGCGCCCGGTCGTACAGCGCCCAGCGGCGCACGTCCCGTGCCGCGCCGACGAGGGCCCGCACCTGCGGCGCCCAACCGGCCAGCGCCGCGTCGAGGTCGGCGGGCCCGGCCGCGCTCGTCCAGGACTCGTCGGGGCCCTCGGGCGCCGGGGCGACGACGACGTAGGTGAACTGCCGTCCCCCGCTGACCGGGTAGAGCAGGACCCGCCCGGCGGGGCCCGCGAACATGTACATCCGTGCCGGGTCGAGGTCGGGCAGGGCGGTCGCGTCGACCAGGCCCCGCAGCGCGCAGTTGCCGGAGTACACGGGCCGCTCGGGCCCGGCGAGCCGACGGCGGACCAGGGAGTGCACGCCGTCCGCGCCGATCAGCGCGGAGGCCCGGGTGACCGTGCCGCCCGCGAACCGGAGCGTGACGCCCTTGGCGCCCTCCTCGTAACCGGTCAGCTCGCGCCCGGTGTGGACCCGCTCGGCGGGCAGCAGCGAGGCCAGCATCCGGTGCAGGTCGCCGCGGTGCACCGTCAGGTAGGGGGCCCCGAAGCGTTCCTCCCAGGCGGCGCCCATCTCCTGCCGCGCCACCGTGGAGCCGTCGTGGAAGGCGCGGACCTCCAGCGCCTCGGGCCGCACCGCCTCGCGGGCGAGCTGCCCGGCCAGTCCCATGCGGGTCAGCAGCCGGGTGCCGTTGGGGCCGAGGTGCATGCCGACGCCTTGTTCGCGCAGGGTGCCGCCCCGCTCGTAGACGTGGACGTCGATGCCGCGGCGGTGCAGGGCGGCGGCGGTGGCGAGTCCGCCGATGCCCGCGCCGATCACCGCGATCGTGGTGGTGGTCATCGGTGGTCCCATGCCTTCTCGAAGGAATCGAAGGAGTTGAAGGAGTTGAAGTCGTCGAAGGCGCCGGTCTCGCCGGAGCCGAGGGCGAGGACGGCGTCCAGGTCGGCGTCGGCGGCCAGTTCCACATCGGTGATCCGGGCGTCCGGGTCCCGTACGGCGGCCGTGAGCATCCGCTCGTAGCCGTCCGCGAATCGTTCGACGGTCGTCCGGTCCAGGACGTCGGTGTCGTAGGAGAAGACGGCGGTCACGCCCTCGGGGGTCTGCTCGATGCGCAGCAGCAGGTCCAGCTGGCCCTCCTGCTGCGGCACGTCGATCAGGGCGATGTCGAGCCCGGCGTACGGGATGGCGCGGCCCACCGCCTGGCCCGGCGGCACGTTGGGCACCGGTGGTTCCATGCGGTCCATGTGGACCAGGAACAGCGCGGCGCGGAACAGGGTGGCCTGCGGGAAGGCCAGGCCGCACGGGTAGCGCACGCCCAGCATGCCCCGCATGATCCGCTCACCGGCCTGGGCGGCGGCGCCCCGGAAGGTGGTGCCGGGCCCGAACTCGGCGCGCACCGGGATGGTGTTGAGGAAGCATCCGATCACGTCCCGCTGGCCTCGGCCGGAGCGGCTGGAGGCCGGCACTCCGAGCAGGAAGTCGTCCTGTCCCGTCCAGCGGTGGGTCAGCGACTGGAACACGGCGAGCAGGTACGCGAAGGGCGTCACGCCCGCCGCGGCCGCCGCCGCGCCGATCCCGTCGGCGGCCTCGGGGGCGAACCGCCGCACGACGGTGTCGCCGCGCAGCGAGCGCACCCGGGGGCGCTGGCGGTCCAGCGGCAGTTCGGCCGGGGCCGATCCGGCGACCGACTCCCGCCAGGCGGCGGCGGCCCGCACCCCGGCCTCGGAGGCGGTGTGGGCGAGCTCCGCCGCCGCGTGCTCGGTGTAGGTGCCCTTCAGCGGGCGCCAGTCGGGGGCGGTGCCGGCGGCGTGGGCCGCGTAGGCGACCAGGACGTCGCGGACCAGCAGCCAGCGGGAGGTGAAGTCGCTGACGATGTGGTGGGCGGAGGTGACCAGCGCCCAGTCGTCGTCGGCGCGGCGCAGCAGCACCACCCGGAAGGTGCCCGACTCCAGCCGGAACGGCCGGGCCCCGGCCTCCTCGACGGCGCGCAGCAGTCCGCCCTCGTCGATGCCGTCGAGGTCGCGCAGTTCCAGCCGTACGACGGGTGTGTCGGAGGCGATGCGGACCGGGCGTCCGCCGTGTTCGGCGAAGACGGAGCGCAGCAGTTCCTGGCGCTCGCCGACGGAGGTGACCGCGGCGTCCATGGCGGCGGGGTCGACGCGGCCGCTCAGCCGCAGCGGCATCACGATGTTGTAGGCGGCGCTGTCCGGGGCGATGCGGTACGCGGTCCACATCGACTCCTGGATCGAGGTCAGCGGCAGGGCCCGCACGGCGGAGGTCATCCGCAGCCTCCCGCGTGGCTCAGGTCGGAGGCGGGGCCGCCGGCGAGGGCCATACCGGGCCCGGGGTCCTGCGCGGCGGGCGCCGGGGCGTGCTCGGGGAAGGACGCCGCGAAGTCGGCGACCCGGTCCAGGCCCCAGAAGGGCTCCGAGCCGTGGATGAAGTACGGCACCCCGAACACACCGTCGCGGTCCACGTCCACCAGGGCCCGGACACCTTGTGCCCGGATCTCCGGGTCGTCGGTGACGGCGCCCGCCTCCTCGGGGTCCAGGCCGATGGAGACGGCCAGTTCCCGCACGGTGGCCGGGTCGCACAGGTCACGGCCCTCCAGCCAGCGGGCCCGGCCCGCCCGCTCCACCCACGCCCGGCCCAGGCCCCGGCGCTCGGCGAGGAACCACGTCAGGTGCGCGGGCTCCCACCACGGGTCGGCGTCCACCGGCCAGGTCAGGGTGAGCCCGCGGGCCGCGGCGAGCCGGCGCACGTCCCGCAGGATGTAGAACTGCTTGGCCCGGGACATCGGGACGTAGGGGAACTCGGCGCCCGCCTCGGCCAGCAGCTTCCGGCTGATCTCGTCGGGCTCCCAGAAGGGCCGCCACTCCAGCCGGTCGAGCAGGCCGGGGTGGTTCTCGCGCAGCTCCAGCAGCGCGAGGAAGTTGTAGGGGCTGCGCAGGTTGAAGTAGAAGCGCGGCGGCCGGGCGGCGCGTGGCATGGCTGACTCCCTTGGGCGGATGGGGTGTTCTCAGACGACCAGTCCGCCGTCGACGGCGAAGACCTGTCCGGTGATGTAGGCGGCGCGGTCGCCGGCCAGGAAGGACACCAGTTCCGCGACCTCCTGGGGTTCGCCGAAGCGGCCCAGCGGGATGCGGCGGGTCATCTCCTTGGCGTGCTTCTCGGAGAGGCCGCCGGTCATGTCGGTGCTGATGAAGCCCGGGGCGACGGCGTTGGCGCGGATGCCGGAGCGTCCGGCCTCCTTGGCGAACGCCGCGGTGAAGCCGATGATCCCGGCCTTGGACGCGGAGTAGTTGGTCTGTGTGGCGTGCCCCGCAGCGGCGACCGAGGAGAGCGTGACGACGGTGCCGCGGCGGCGCTTGAGCATGGGGAAGGCGAGCGCGCGGACGACGTTGTAGGTGCCGTCGAGGTTGGTGCGCAGCACGGCGTCCCAGTCCTCGTCGGCCATCATCGCCAGGTGCTGGTCGCGGACGATCCCGGCCGCGGTGACCACCACGTCCACCGGTCCGAGCAGCTCCTCGGTCTCGGCCGCGAACGCGGCCACGGCGGCGCGGTCCGTGACGTCGACGCGGCGGGCCAGGGTGCGGGCGCCGTGCGCGGCGGCGGACTTGGCGGCGAGCGCGGCCGCCTCCTCGTTCGACTGGTAGCACAGCGCGACGTCATGACCGTCGCGGGCGAGGGTCTCCACGACGGCCCGCCCGATCCCGCGCGAACCGCCGGTGACCAGGGCGACCGGCCTCGGTGTGTCGGACATGTGACGTGCCTCTTTCCTCGGTGACGGAACGGGGGGCCGCGGGTGTCTCAGGCCAGCCGCAGCAGCAGCGCGCCGACGGTGCCGTCGCGGTCGGCCGCGGTGATCAGGGCGAGCCGGTCCACCAGGCTCGGGTCGCTGCCCGCCTCGGCCAGCGCGGCGGCGAGCTGGAAGGCGGCGGAGGCCGCGCCGGCGTCGCCCACCAGGGAGCGCACCGGGAGCCGGTTGCCGGTCAGCCCGTCGAGGGCGGACTCCTCCTGCTTGCCGAGCAGGCCGGGCGGGTTGCCGGGCACGATCAGTTCGATGTCGCCGGGGGCGGCGTCCGCGCCGGCCAGCACATCGGCGACGCAGCGCTCCAGCGCCACTCCGGCCCGGCCCCTGTCCTGGAAGGCGCGGAAACGGGAGCCGAGGACCGAGGCGAGCACGGGCCGGCCCCCCTCGCGGGCGGCCGACGCCTCCTCCAGCAGGAAGAGGGCGGCGCCCTCGCCGAGCGGCTGGGGTTCGGCGCCGTCGTGGTCGGCGACCCGTTCCAGCCGGGCCCGCTGCACGGAGAACTCCTCGGCCGCGCCGGCCAGCAGGGCCGTGCCGTGTCCGCCGCGCAGCAGCCGGGAGGCGTACTGGAGGGCGAGCAGGGCGGTGGCGGCGCCGCCGGAGACGGTGACGTTGGGGCCCTTGAGGGTGTGCCGGATGGCACTGGCCCCGGCGGGGCAGTTCATGACGGTGTTGGGGAAGCGTGCCGGGTCGACGAGGTAGGGCTTGTCGCCGGTGAGCGCGTCCCGGGTGAAGTCCATGATCGACTGGACGCTGCCGGAGGTGCCGAGCACCAGGCCGGTGCGCTCCGGGTCGGCGGCGAGCCGGGTGCCGTACTCGTCGAGGAGCATGCCGACCGTGGTGGCCGCGATGCCGGTGACCCGGTCCATGGAACGGGTACCCTTGCGGCCGAGGACGGCCCTGATGTCGAAGCCGGGGATCAGTCCGGCCTCCGCGTAGGGGACGGGCCAGGTGGCCGCGTCCACCGGCGCGACCGCCCGCAGCCCGGACCTGAGACCCTCGGTGAAGCCCTCCCTGCCCAAGCCGTACGGCGAGGACACGGCCCAGCCGGATATCGCCAGCCGGGGCGCGGCGGCGTTCGCCTGGAGCGCCATGTGCGTCAACTCCTTCCAAGATTGCGGCCACCGGCTCTCACGCGGCCGGCTCTCACGCCGCCTGCTCCCACTTGCCGAGCACCAGGACGGCGTTGTTGCCGCCGAAGGCGAGGCCGTTGTTCTGCACGACCCTCAGCTCCGCCTCGACCGCCTCGTTGGGCACGCAGTCGACCGCGCACTCGGGGTCGGTCGCACGGTGGTTGATCGTCGGGGGGATGAAGCCGTCCCGCAGCGCCAGCGCGCAGGCCGCGGAGGCGAGGGCGCTGGCGGCGCCCATGGTGTGGCCGATCATCGACTTGATGGAGACCGTGCGCGGCAGGGTGCCGCCGAACACCTGCCGGATGGCGCCGACCTCGGTCACGTCGTTGGCCCTGGTTCCGGTGCCGTGCGCGGAGATGAAGTCGACGTCCGTGGCCTCGATGCCGGCGTTGCGGTGCGCCGCGGTGATGCAGCGGGCGATGGAGTCCCGGTCCGGCGCGACCGGGTGGCTGGCGTCGCAGGACAGGCCGTAGCCGAGCACCTCGGCGTAGATCCGGGCGCCGCGGGCGAGCGCGGACTCCAGCGACTCCATCAGCAGGATGCCGGCGCCCTCGCCGGTCAGGATGCCCTGCCGGTCGGCGTCGAAGGGGCGGCACACGTCGGGCGCGATGGTGCCGAGCCGGTAGAAGCCGGTGAAGGTCTTGCGGCACAGCGCGTCCGCGCCGCCGCACAGCGCCATCTCGACGTCTCCGGAGCTGATCGCGTCGTAGCCGTAGCCGACCGCGTAGTTGCCGGCCGCGCAGGCCGTGGGCACCGTGACGGTCTCCACGTCCTCCAGGCCGAGCTCGCGGACGATGCCGGCCGACAGCCGGCCGGGCCACACCCGGCGGGCCGCCACCTCGTCGAGGGCGTCATCGCCCTCGGCGACCTGGAGCGCGGTGAGGTGGTCGAGGTCGCGGGACTCGCCGTCGGTGGTGCCGACCGAGACCAGCGAGCGCACGTCGCGCACCTGCTGTGCGGTCAGGCCCGCGTCGGCGACCGCCATCCGGCTCGCGGCGACCGCGAACTGCGCGGCCCGGCCCAGGTCGTCCGGGGACTGGGCGGCCAGCCAGGCCGCCGCGTCGAAGTCGGTGATCTCGCAGGCGTTGGAGTACGCGAAACCGGTGGTGTCGAAGGCACCGATCGGTTTGGCGCCGCTGCGGCCGGCCCGCAGGCCGGCGGCGAAGGCGTCGACACCGGTACCGATGCTCGTCACCACGCCGAGGCCGGTGACGACCACCCGGTGCCGCGCACCGTGCCCGCCGCGGTCCGGCGTCGCGACCCCGCTCACTTGACCTGCGCCTCGGCGACCACGGCGTAGACGCCGGCGAGGTTGACCATCCGGCCGAGCTCCGACTGCGTCAGGGCGATGCCGAAGGTCCGCTCCAGGGAGGAGAGGATCTCGATGGTGCGCAGCGAGTCGGCGTCGTGCTCCTCCTTGAACAGGCTGACGTCGGTGACCTCGTCGAGTTCCAGCTCGAGGATGTCGCAGACGATTTCCTTGATCTCCGCCTTCTGCCCGTCGTCGAGGGCGGGGAGCTGAGTGGTCATGGGATGCCTCCGTGCGTCGGTGTGCGGCCGCGCGGGCCTCGGGTGGTGGTGTTCGGGGATGCGTTCATGGTGGCGGGGCCCGCTATCGGTGCCCTATATCCGCCAACTCCGGTGGTTCGGAGACGAGTTGAGTCGGCAGGTCGGTGTCCTGTGACAGTTCGGCGACCTCGCCGAAGTGCCGCCGCACCCAGGCGTCGTCGTAGATCGTGTCGAGGTAGCGGTCGCCGCCGTCGGGCAGGATCAGCACGACGTTGGAACCGGGTTCGAGGTGCGGTGCGACGCGGTCCAGTGCGGAGACCACGGCTCCCGAGGAGCCGCCCGCGAGGATCGCCTCGCGCCGTACGAGCCGGCGGCAGCCCCTCACGCAGTCCAGGTCGGTGACGTGGACGACGTGGTCGGCGTCCGAGGGCCGCAGCAGCTGGGGCCGGATCGACGCGCCGTGGCCCGGCACCAGCCGGGTGCAGCCGGCGCTCCGGCCGAACAGCACGCTGCCGACGGCGTCCACCGCGTGCACGGTCGTCGTCAGGCCGTTCTGCCGGATGTACTCGGCGCAGCCGCCCAGGGTGCCTCCGGTGCCGGCCGCCAGGATCAGGTGGTCGACCCTGCCGTCCAGCGCCTCGGCGATCTCGCGCATGGTGGTCAGGTGCGCCTGCCGGTTGAGCGGGTTGGCGTACTGGTCGGGCCAGTACGAGTCGGGTGTCGAGGCCAGCAGTTCCGCCACCCTGCGCAGCCGCATGGGCAACAGCTCCCCGGTGACCGGGTCCGGGTCGGTGACGACCTCGACCCGGGCGCCGTAGGCCCGCAGGATCGCGAGGTTCTGCTGGGTGGTGCGCGCGTCGACCACGCAGACGAAGCGCAGTCCGAAGTACGCACAGATCTGGGCGAGTCCGATCGCGAGGTTCCCGGAACTGGACTCGATCACGGTGGAACGACCGGGCACGAGTTCCCCGGAGCGGATCCGGTTCAGCACCATCGACAGCGCCGACCGGTCCTTGACGCTGCCGCCGGGATTGAACCGCTCGGCCTTGGCGAACAGCCGTACCGGTAAGTCCGGTGCGAGCCGTTCCAGCTCTATGAGCGGAGTGTTCCCCACCACGGCGAGGATTCCCCGGAGTTCGGCGAGCGGCATGCCGGGAAGTCCGCCCGGTCCCTGGGCAACGGCCTTCCCGTCTTCGTACGGCATCTGATGCAGCCATCCTCTGCTGGGAGTTGCGGGGCGGTATTCGACGCCAACCGAGAATCGCCGAGCCGCCTATACCTCACCCATACGAACCTGCTCAAGCGGCAATTCCGGCCACCTATAGATGCCGCATAGCGGGTCAGCCGATTCTGGCGTGTAAATCCACTCGACAGCGCACAAAGGCGCTGCACACAAGGACACACAGACGCACCCGACCGGAGAAATGAGCCTTCCTATGACCGACATGGGTACGACCGACACCGACTCCCGCATCCGCAAAGTCGTCATCCTCGGCGGTGGCACGGCCGGCTGGATGACCGCCGCCTATCTGGGCAAGGCGCTCCAGGGCACCGTCGACATCCAGGTACTGGAAGCCCCGGCCATCCCCCGGATCGGCGTGGGCGAGGCCACCGTGCCGAATCTGCACCGCGTGCTCTTCGACTACCTCGGCATACCCGAGGAGGAGTGGATGCGCGAGTGCAACGCCAGCTTCAAGATGGCCGTGCGTTTCGTCAACTGGCGCACCCCGGGCCGCGGGGAGCCCGGGGCGCGCACGCTGGACAGCGGCCGGCCGGACCACTTCTACCACCCGTTCGGCATCCTCCCCGACCACGACAACACGCCGCTGTCCCACTACTGGTACAAGAACCGGCACGAGGGCCGCACCGACGAGCCGTTCGACTACGCCTGCTTCCGCGAGCCGCCGGTGATGGACGCGAACAAGTCGCCCAAGTGGCTCGACGGCACCCCGTCCACCCGCTACGCCTGGCACTTCGACGCCGCTCTGGTCGCCGACTTCCTGCGCCGCTTCGCCACCGACAAGCAGGGCGTGGAGCACGTCCAGGACGAGATGGTGCGGGTCGAGCAGGACGGGCGCGGCCACGTCACGGCCCTGCACACCAAGTCCGGCCGGGTGCTCGACGCCGACCTGTTCGTGGACTGCTCGGGCTTCCGCGGACTGCTCATCAACAAGGCGCTGGGCGAGCCGTTCATCGACATGAGCGACCACCTGCTGTGCGACCGGGCGGTGGCCACCGCCGTACCGCACGACGACGAGGCGAACGGGGTCGAGCCGTACACCTCGGCCATCGCGATGTCCTCCGGCTGGGCCTGGAAGATCCCGATGCTGGGTCGTTTCGGGTCCGGTTACGTCTACTCCAGCAAGTTCACCTCGCAGGAGGAGGCGACCGCGGAGTTCTGTGAACTGTGGGGGCTCGACCCCGCGGAGACACAGTTCAACCACGTCCGTTTCCGGGTCGGCCGCAACCGCCGCGCCTGGGTCAACAACGTGGTGAGCATCGGCCTTTCCTCGTGCTTCCTGGAGCCGCTGGAGTCGACCGGCATCTACTTCATCACCGCCGCGATCCACCAGCTCGCCAAGCACTTCCCCGACCGCACCTTCAACCCGGCGCTGGCGGACAGCTTCAACCAGGAGATCGAGGTGATGTTCGACGACACCCGCGACTTCATCCAGGCGCATTTCTACTACGCGCCGCGCGACGACTCGCCGTTCTGGCGGGCCCAGAAGGAGCTGAAGCTGCCGGAGAACATCCAGCGGAAGATCGAGGCGTACAAAGCCGGGCTCCCGATCAATTCGCCGATCACCGACGAGTCCACGTACTACGGGAACTTCGAGGCGGAGTTCCGCAATTTCTGGACCAACGGCAGCTATTACTGCATCTTCGCCGGCCTCGGCCTGGAGCCGGACACACCGCTGCCCGCGCTCGCCCACAAGCCGGAGTCCGTCGCGGGCGCCCAGCCGCTGTTCGACAAGGTCAGGCAGGAGCAGCAGCACCTGCTGGACACGCTGCCCAGCGCCCACGACTACCTGCGCCGCCTGCACGGCGCGTAGGCCCCGGCCGCTCCGGCCACGGATCAGCCCGGCGGCGCTGAACCCCGCAGTCCGCCGGGCGGACCCGCACCGTCCCGATTCAGGACCCGATCCTGCTTCCGACAGGAGCCGACCGCATGACTGGTACAGCTGAGACGCACACGAGCACTCCCCCGGCCGCTTCGGCCCTTTCGGCGGCACCGGCCGCCGCGCCGGAGCCCACCGACATACGCCCCCTGATGGCGTCCTTCCCCTCCGGCGTCAGTGTGGTGACCGCGCTCGACGCCGACTCCGCCCCACGCGGCATGACCTGCAGCTCGCTGGCGAGCGTGGCGCTCGACCCGGCGACCCTGGTGGTCTGCCTGCGCACCGCCGGCCCGACCCTGCGCGCCGCCCTGGACAGCGGGCACTTCGCCCTGAACCTGCTGCACGAGGAGGCGCGGTCCGTCTCGGACCTGTTCGCCTCCGGCGGCACCGACCGGTTCGCACGGGCCGAGTGGCGGCTCCCGCTGGGTGCCGCGGGGCCGCACCTGACGGAGGCCGCCCTCGCCGTCGCGGACTGCGCGGTGGTGCACGCCGTGGAGGTCGGCGACCACACGGCCGTCTTCGGCCGCGTCACCCGCGTCACCCAGACCGACGGCCGGTCACCGCTGCTCTACGGCAGACGCCGGTACGCCCGCTGGTCCGCGGCCGCGTCGGCCCCGGCGCCGGAGGCGGGGTCCGCCCCGGCCCGCACCCTGCCCGCACCCGCGCTCGCCGCGCCCTCACCCCTGGAAGGAGAAGCGCATGTCGGCTCCTGACCCGCTGCCGGGCCTGCTCGTCGCCGTCCCCGTGGTGATCGGCGTCTGCGGTGTCGGAGCGCTGCTCTTCCGCCGGATCGGGCAGCCCCCCGTCATCGGCGAGATCACCCTCGGCATCCTGCTCGGCCCGTCGCTGCTCGGCTGGATCTCCCCCGCCGCCCAGCACTGGCTGTTCCCGGCGGACGTCCTCCCGCACCTGCTGGTGCTGGGCAACCTCGGCCTGCTCGCCTTCATGTTCCTGGTCGGCCTGGAACTGGACCTGTCGGCCCTGCGCGGTCACAGCCGTACCGCAGTCACCGTCTCCTACGCCGGCGTCGCGCTGCCCCTGCTGCTGGGCGCGCTGCTGGCGCTCGGGATGTACGGCCCGTTCGCTCCGGCCGGGGTCGGCCGGCTGCCGTTCGTCCTGTTCGTCGCCGTCGCGATGAGCATCACCGCGTTCCCGGTGCTGGCGCGGATCCTCACCGACCGCGGCCTCTACACCACTCCCCTCGGATCGCTGGCCATGGCGTGCGCGGCCGTGGACGACGTCAGCGCGTGGTGCCTGCTGGCGCTGGTCGCGGCGGTCAGCACCAGCGGTTCGATGGAGCAGGCGGCCGTCACCGCCGCCTGGTCACTGGTCTTCGTGGCCTGCATGATGTACGTGGTCCGGCCGGTGCTGACCCGGCTGACCCGGCAGGCCGGCAAGGCCGCGGAGAGCTCGGTCCTGGTGTTCGTCTTCGCCGGCCTGTGCGTGTCGGCCTTCGTCACGGACGGCATCGGCATCCACGCCCTGTTCGGCGCGTTCCTCTTCGGCGTGGCCGTGCCGCGCGGTTCCCGGGCGGTCGAGCTGTCCGCGGCCCGGCTGCGGGCGTTCACCGTCCCGGTGCTGCTGCCGCTGTTCTTCGTCAGCACCGGACTGCGCACCGATGTCTCGCTGCTCACCGGTGACGCCGCCCAGTGGCTGTGGGCCGGCGCGGTCCTGGCGGTGGCCCTGCTCGGCAAGTTCGGCGGCAGTACGGCGGCGGCACGGCTGTCGGGCCAGTCCTGGCGGGACGCGATGTCGCTCGGCGCGCTGATGAACTGCCGCGGCCTGACCGAGCTCGTCGTCCTCAACATCGGCCTGGAACTGGGGGTCATCGGCCCGGACCTGTTCACCATCCTGGTCCTCATGGCCCTGGTCACCACGGCCATGACCTCCCCCGCCCTCACCTGGTTCCTCCGCGGACCGGCCCCCGAACCGTCCGTCCCCGCCTCCCGGCCGGTCACCGCCGCGTGACGCGCCCCGCCGCGGACGGACCCGCCCGGCGCGCCTCTCCGGCCCACCTCCGCGCGGGACCGACGCCCGCACGTGTGCCACGTCCCCCACCGCACGCCGGTCCGGACCCGCGGCCCCGCGCCCCGCCCGGACTCCGCACCCCGGCCGCGCCCCCGGTCCCCGCCGTGACGGCGGGGACCGGGGGCGTGGTGGTCGCACAGAGAGCCCATGGTCAGGCCGCCGGTGTCAGGGCGTGGGCGCCGCTGGCCAGGGCCCAGCGTTCGAGGGTGGACCGGGCGGCACCCGAGTCGATCGCCTCGGCGGCCCGGCCGACGGCCGGGGCGAGGCGTTCGGTGACCGTCCGTCCGCCGGCCGGCTCCAGCGCGGCCAGGGCGGCGGCGGCCGAGAGCAGGACGGCGTCCCGCACCGGCCCCCGCTCACCGCCGAGGATCCGCCGCGCCACGTCCGCGTTGTATCCCGCGTCCGCCCCGCGCAGCGCCTCGACGGGGGCGTACCCGAAGCCGAGGGCCCGTGGGTCGAACGCCTCCTGGCGGACCGTGCCGCCCTCCACGGCGAGGACGGTGGAGGTGGTGGTGACGGTCAGTTCGTCCAGCCCGTCGTCGCCGCGGAACACCAGCGCGTCGACCCCCCGGCGCGCCAGCACCCCGGCGACGAGCGGCAGCAGCCGGGCGTCGGCGACACCGACCGCCTGGGCCGCGGGGGCCGCCGGGTTGGTCAGCGGCCCGAGGGCGTTGAAGACGGTGGGGATGCCGAGCGCGCGCCGGGCGACCGCCGCGTGCCGCATCGCCGGATGGAAGTCGGGGGCGAAGCAGAACGTGATCCCGACCTCCTCCGCCAGTGCCGCCACCTGGCGCGGCGGCAGCCGCAGGCTCACCCCGAGCTTCTCCAGTACGTCGGCCGAGCCGGAGGCGGAACTGGAGGCGCGGTTGCCGTGCTTGACGACGCGCGCCCCCGCGCCCGCCGCCACGACCGCGGACATCGTGGAGATGTTGACGGTCTTCGCCCCGTCCCCTCCGGTGCCCACCACATCGACGGTCCTCCCCGGCACGTCGATGCGTACGGCGTGCGCCATCATCCCCCGTACCAGCCCCTCCAGTTCGCCGGTCGTCTCCCCCTTGGCGCGCAGCGCCACCAGGAAGCCGGCGATCAGGGCGTCGGAGGCCTTGCCGCGCATCACCTGGTCCATCACCCACGCGGTGTCCGGCTCGGACAGGTCGCGACCGTTCAGGACGGAGCCGAGCAGCTCGGGCCAGGACCGTTGCGGCCCACCCGGTGCGGTCCTTGCGTTCACTCCGGTTCTCCTTCAGTCATCCGGTCCCGGACCAGTGCCTCGCGGGCGTCAGCTCCAGGGATCCACATCGCCACCGGCGGTCACGCCGCTCCACGGGTCCACGTCGCCACCGGCGGTCACGCCGCTCCAGGGGTCCACGTCGCCACCGGTGACCACGCCGCTCCACGGGTCCACCTCGTGGGCGACGGCCACCACGCTGTGCGGAGCCGCGTGCGCCTGGCCGGCCACCGCCAGGCTGGCGAACAGGGCGCCGGCCGTGAAGGCGGCGGCGGCGAGAGCGTGGATCCCGGACTTCCTGATCTGCGTGAGCTGCATTTCCGTCTCCCCGTCATTTACTTCTCTTGGTTTCGGTCCGGCCTGTCCCGTCCCGACACCGAGAAAATTACGGAGCTGCGGCTTCAGTCGATTATCGGAGGCGCTTCAGCGATCACCGCTCGGGCGATAACGACGATATACTCGCAGGTCACCACGGGTTTAGGAGTAATTCGGACCCATAGATTCCAGGGGTTGCGCGGGGGTTGCGGAGGCCCTCTCCGCAGCCTTCCCGGGCCGCACAGGGGAAAATCGAATAACTTCAGGCAAGGGGCACGGCGGCCCGTCCCGACCTGCGCAGGAAGTTGTCCAGCAGCCGCATTCCTCCCACCGTCGTGATGGACTCGGGATGGAACTGCAGCCCCTCCACGGCGAGCGTGCGGTGCCGCAGGCCCATGACATGGCCGTCGTCGGCGGCCCGGGCCGTCACGGCCAGCTCCCGCGGCAGCGGCTCCTCGACGACGAGCGAGTGGTACCGGGTGGCGGTCACCTCGCCGCCGAGGCCGGTGAAGACCCCCGCGCCGTCGTGCGCGACCGGGCTGGTCTTGCCGTGCTTGAGCCGGGCGGCGACGGCGATCCGTGCCCCGTAGGCGAGAGCGATCGCCTGGTGGCCGAGGCAGATCCCGAGCAGCGGCACCCGCCCGGCGAAGGCGTGCACCAGCTCCACGTGCCCGGAGTCGGCCGGATGACCGGGCCCGGGCCCCAGCACCACCGCCTCCGCCCCCATGGCCGCGAGTTGCGCCGGGGTGCGGGTGCCCGAGCGCACCACGTCCGTCTCGGCGCCCAGCGTGCGCAGGTACTGGTCGATGATGTGGGTGAAGCTGTCGTAGGCGTCGACGAGCAGGACCTTCACGGCAGCAGCTCCTCACCGGTCAGCGCCCAGTAGGCGGCGCCCATCTTGTGCAGCGTCTCGTGCCACTCGGCGAGCGGATCGGAGTCGGCGACGATGCCGGCGCAGCTCTGCGTGGAGTACGCCGTCCCGTCGTGGGTGACGGTGCGGATGCACAGGGCGAGCCGGGACCAGCCGCGCACGTCGACCAGGCCGACCGCGCCCGCGTACATCCCCCGGGGCGCGCTCTCCAGCTCCTCGATGATCTCCATGGCCCGGATCTTCGGGGCGCCGGTGACCGTGCCGGCCGGGAAGGTGGCGCGCAGCACCGACCAGGTGTCCTCGCCGGGCGCGAGGACCCCCTCGACGGTGGAGACGAGGTGGAAGACGTGCGAGTACCTCTCCACGGTCATCAGCCGCTGCACGTCCAGCGTGCCCGGCGCGCTGACCCGGCCGATGTCGTTGCGGCACAGGTCGACCAGCATGACGTGCTCGGCGCGTTCCTTCTCGCTGGCCTTCAGCGTCTCGATGCGCGGCCCGTCGACCGCCGGGTCGCCGCTGCGCGCGGTGGTGCCGGCGATGGGCCGCATGACGATCCGGTCGCCCTCGGTGCGGAACAGCACCTCGGGGCTGGCGCCGATCAGCGTGGAGCCGTCCCGCGGGACGAGGTACATGTACGGCGACGGGTTGCGGTGCCGCAACCGCCGGTAGACCTCCAGCGGTGTCAGCTCGGTGTCCACGTCGATGCGGTGACCGATCTGGATCTGGTAGATGTCCCCGACGCCGATGTGCGCCAGGCAGCGTTCCACCTGGGCGAGGAAGGCCCGCTCGTCGGTGCTGTCCCGGACCGCGCGCGCGGCGGGCGCCGCGGGCAGCGGGGCGGGCTCGCAGGCGGGCGGGCGCAGCCCGGCGGCGACGGTGGCGACGAGGTCGGGGACCGCGGCGGGCGGGAAGTCCGGGCAGCGGGCGGTCAGCTGCCGGGCGGTGCCCGCGTCGAGGTCGTAGCAGACGACCTCGCGGAAGAGGGTCAGGACGAGGTCGGGGCCGCCGCCGGGGGTGCGCTCGGGCAGCCGCTCCATGTGCCAGGCGGCGCCGTAGCCGACGGTGGCCAGGAAGCCGAAGGCGTACCCGTCGGCGGGCACCGGGGTCTGCACGGTGAACGTCCGCTGGGCGGCCCGCAGCAGCTCCCACACCTGGCCCGCGTCGGCCAGGGCGCGGGCGCCGTCCGGCAGTTCGGCCAGCCCCAGGTCGTCGGCGGCGGCGCGCAGCGCCTCGGTGACGGCGGGGGCCCCGTCGACGGTGACGCGGTCGGCGTGCACCTGGAGTTCGGCGAGCCGGCCGTGGCCGACCACGGCGCCGTTGCCGTCCTCCTCGGGGGCGGCGAGGCTCTCCAGCAGGAACACCTCGTCGCCGGCACGGGCGCGCAGCGCCGTGTACAGGTCCAGCGGGTCGTGCGGGGGCAGGACGGTCTCGTCGACCTGGACGGTGAGCAGCCGGCGTGGTGCGCCGGCCGCTCGGGGCGGTGAGTCGAGCAGTGTGGTCACAGGTGTACCCCATCCTCGAAGGGTGGCGGTCGATGGTCAGCCGTAGCGGCGCAGCTCGTGGAAGAAGTCCTGCTCCACGGCGAGTTCGCCGGAGGCGAGCAGCCGGTCGTAGACGTGCTTGCCGACGGCGAGGTCGAGGACGCCCAGGCCGAACGGCGAGAAGAACACGGGCCGGCCGGCGGGCACCCGGGCCGCGCCGGTCAGCACGTCGTGGAGGGTGCCGTCGATGAACTCCCGGCCGCCGCTGAGCCGTTCGGCCAGATGTGGGGAGGTGTCGGCCTTCAGGCAGTGCTCGACGTCGTCGACGAAGTTGGCGCCGGAGAGGATCACCTCGGGCGCCAGGTCGCGCAGCGACACGTGCAGCACCAGCGGGTGGTGGCCGAACCAGCCGGGGTCGGTGACGTGCGGGGTGCCGGCGACGGTGGCGAAGACGACGAGGTCGCTGCCGCGGACGAGGTCCTCGGCCGACCCGTGCACGGTGACCCGGCCCCCGGCCCCGGAGCGGCCGAGGTGCCCGGCGAACCCGGCGGCGTGCTCCGCCGACAGGTCGTGCACGCCGATCTCGTCGAACTCCCAGCCGGTGCCCGCCAGATACTGGTGGACGTACCGGGCGATGAGACCGGTGCCGAAGAAACCGACCCGGCGCGGCCGGTCCCCGCGGGCCCGGCCGAGGGTGTCGGCGGCCAGCGCCGCGGAGGCGGCGGTACGGGCCGCGCTGATGATCGAACTCTCCAGGCAGGCCAGCGGGTAGCCGGTCTCCGGGTCGTTGAGGATGAGCACGGCGGAGGCGCGCGGGAGGCCCGCCGCCACGTTGCCGGGGAAGCTGGAGATCCATTTCAGGCCGTCCACGCCGATGCCGCCGCCGATCGAGGCGGGGAGCGCGATGATGCGGGAGGCGGGCCGGTCGGGGAAGCGGAGGAAGTAGGACGGCGGGTTGACGGTGTCACCGGCACCGTGGGCGCGGTACGCCGTTTCGATCAGACGCACCACCTCCCGGTGCCGGCCCGCCAGGACCCGGTGGACCTGGGCGCCGGAGATCACGGCGAAGGTGGGCGCCTTGGCGACAGGCGGCATCGTGTACTCCACGTTTCGGCTGGCAGTGGTACCGGCCGAACGTAGGCAGCCCGCTTATCGGTGGGGTATCGGCCGTCTACAACGGCACGTGGCGGACCCGGGCCCCCCGGACCTCCCCACCCCCGTCGGCGCCCGGCGTCAGCCCTCCTCGTCCTCCAGCCGGGCCAGCGCGCGTTCCGCCTCGGCGCGCCACTGCGGGGCGTCGGCGCGGACGAACACGTCGTGGGCGGCGGTCAGCCGCTCCCGCGCCGCGTCACGGCGGCCCAGCCGGCGCAGCGCGTCGCCGAGGACGAGGTTGATCCGGCCGTCGACGAGGGGGGAGTCGATGTGTTCGACGATCTCCAGCGCCTCGGTCAGCGTGGTCGCGGCGGCCTCCACCTCGTCCGCGCCCAGGCGGCTCTCCCCGAGTCCCAGCAGGGCGTAGGCGAGCCCCACCCGGTCGGACTTGTCGGTGACCAGCGTGACCACTTGCTGAAACGCTTTTTCCGCCAGGTCGAAGTCCGACCGGGCCAGATGCACCCGGCCCAGCCGGTGCAGCGTCTGGGCGGCGCCGCGCCGGCTGCCGCCGCCGATCGACTCCATGAGCTGGACCGCTTCGAGGCTCAGCTTCATCGCCGGTTCGGTGGCTCCGCGGTCCAGTTCGATCTGCGCCATGTTGTCGAGGGTGTGCGCCTCGGAGGAGGTGTCGCCGACCCGGCGCAGGATGTCCCGGGCCGTCCGCAGCCGCTCCATGGCGACGTCCAGGTTGCCGCGGAACCGGTCCAGGATCGACAGGTTGCGCAGGTTCAGCGCCTGCCCGTGCTCCTCGCCGGCCCGCTCGAACAGCTCCAGCGCCTCGCTGTAGCGGGCGTGCGCCTCCTCCAGCCGGCGGTAGGACTGGGCGACGCCGCCGAGCTGGTGGAGCATGGCGGCCTGCCCGCGCAGGTTGCCCGTCCTGCGGGCCGTGGCCAGCGCCGCCTCCGAGCAGATGCGCCAGTCGTCCAGGTAGTGGCGGGTCTCGAAGAGCACCGCCGCCGAGACCGTGAGGTCCCAGGCGAGGTCAGCCATGTCCAGGGCGGCCGTCTGCTCGACCGCGGCGACCAGCGACAGGCGTTCCGCCTCCAGCCACTCCAGCGGGGAGTCGAGGAGTTCGTCGAGGTGGACGGGGTCGACCGGCCGGCGCGCCACCTCGCTGTGCACGACGCTGAAATGGCCCCCGTACTCCCGCCGGTGGGCCTCCTCCGCGATCGTCAGCCAGGTGCGGAAGGCGCGCTCGCGGGCGGCCCGCTGGGCGTCCGGCGGCTCCTCGGCGTAGGCCCGCTCCCGGGCGTACAGGCGCATCAGGTTCTGCAGCCGGTAGCGCAGCCGGCCGGTCGCGTCGACGCCGACGACCTCCAGGAACTGGGCGTCGACGAGGTCCTCCATGATCCGCTCGGCGTCCAGCACGTCGACGTCGAGCAGGGCGCCCCCGACCCAGGCCGCGAAGTCCGGCACGTCGAGCAGGCCGAGCCGCCGGTAGAGCAGCGCCGCCTCCTCGGGCAGGTAGCGGTACGACAGCGCGAAGCTGGCCCGCACCCGGGAAGCGCCCTGGCTCAGCTCGTCCAGCCTGCGTGCCTCGTCGGTGAGCCGGGTGACCAGGTGCCGTACGCTCCAGTGCGGTTTGGAGGCGAGCCGGGCGGCGGCGATGCGCAGGGCCAGCGGCAGGCGGTCGCACAGCTCGGCCAGCCGTACGGTGTCGGCGCGGGCGGAGGCGATGCGTTCGGTGCCGACGATCCGTCCGAGCAGTTCCACGGCCTCCGGCTCGGGCAGCACGCCGAGGTGCACCCGGGCCTCCTGCGGCCACGTGACCAGCTCCTCCAGCTGGTCCCGGCTGGTGACCAGCACGGCGCAGCGCCCGCTGCCGGGCAGCAGGGTGCGCAGCTGCGCATAGGAGCGGACGTTGTCCAGGACGACGAGCACCTGCCGCTCGGCGAGCACGCTGCGGTACAGCGCGACGAGCGCCTCCGTCTCCGGCGGTATCTGGTCACTGGGCACGCCCAGCGAGCGCAGGAACCGGCTGATGACGTCGGCGGCGACGGTCGGCTCGTGCTCCTCGTCGTAGCCGCGCAGGTCGGCGAAGAGCCGTCCGTCCGGGAAGTGGGCGGCGGCCCGGTGGGCCCAGCGGACCGCGAGGCCGGTCTTGCCGACGCCGGCGATGCCGGTGATCAGCCCGAAGGCGGGCCCCTGGTGGCGGTCCCGGTCCGCCACCAGCAGGTCGAGGACCGCCAGTTCGGGCTCGCGGCCGGTGAAGCCGGGCACGTCCGGAGGGAGTTCGGAAGGGACGATGACGGAGTCGGAGCGCAGCAGGTCGGCGGTGACGACCGGCGGCGCGGGGGCGAGGGAGGGGTCGTCGCGCAGGATCGCGTCGTGCAGTTCCTGGAGGTCGGGGCCCGGCTCCATGCCGAGTTCCTCGATGAACTGGGAGCGCGCCTCCCGGAAGGTGCCCATCGCCTCGGCCCGCCGCCCGGACCGGTACTGCGCGAGCATCAGATGGTGCCGGGTGCGCTCGCGCAGCGGATGCTCCCGCACGACGGCCGCCAGCTCCGGTACGAGGTCCTGGTGGTTGCCGAGTTCCAGCAGGACGGAGGTGGCGTCGTCGTAGGCGTTGAGGCGGTGCCCTTCGAGCCGGGCGGCCTCGTCCTCCACCAGCGGGCTGGCGATACCGGCGAAGGCGGGGCCCGTCCACAGGGCGAGGGCTTGCGCGTAGCTGTCGGCCGCGTCGGCGTACCGGCCCTGCTCCACCGCCGTCTCGGCGTCCTTGACCAGCCGGGCGAAGTCCACCGAGTCGACGGCGTGCCCCTCGGTTCTGAGGACGTATCCGGGGTGGGCGGTGACGATGATGTCCTCGGTGACGCCCTCGGCCTTGAAGGCCTTGCGCAGGGCGGCGATCACGATCGCGATCTGTGTGCGGGCGGTGGCGGGCGGGCCGCTGTTCCAGACACCGTCGACGAGGGTGTCGACCGGTACGATCCGGCCAGGGTTGAGCAGCAGCAGAGCCAGGACCGTTCGCTGCCGCGCACCGCCGACGGTGAGCGCACGGCCGTTCGCCGTCACCGACAGGGGCCCCAGGATCTTGAAACCGAGCCGCTCGCCCACGGATGTTTCCCCCCAGAACTCCACCCACCGTCCTCACCAGAGCGCCTGGACGACAATACCTGAGCGGCCGGGCCGGTTCGCTGGCGTTTTCCAGCCGTCCCTGTGGTCAGGGGCTTCGACGGCGCGGAATTGGGGAATCCTCTTCCCTTTTCACGGATTGCCCGAGAGATCAGGTGTGCGAATTCGCACCGAGTAATCCGGACCGGAATACCACTTTCGAGAATTTGTTGGCCCTTACACCGGGTAACCGTGAAACTCCCCGGTACCTGTAGTGGCCGGATCCCGCCCCGGGATCCGGCCGCCGCGCCCGCCCGGATGGCCGATTCGCTATCGCACAGGTGATCCGATCAAGCCATACCGGACAGACACCTTGCTCGGCATGCCCACGGGCCCCAGGGAGGAGGGCGGAGCAGGGAGAAAACGCCGCCCCCGGGGCCGGATCGACGATGCCCCGCGCCCCGCAGGCGCACCCGGAACCGGCACCCTGACCGAAAACACTCAGGCCTGGAGGCGCAAGAGGCTACTCAGAGCCCGCTCGAAGCCCGCGTCCCACGCTCCTCGCGAAGCGACCGGATCGGGGAGGCGGAGAGCGGAGAGCGGGGAGCGGGGAGCGGAGAGAGCGGGCGCGTTCCCCCACTCGGGACTGCCAGACGCTGACCTATCGTCAGTGCTCCCCCGCACAGCAGCAGTTCAGGAGCCCTTCTGCGCCGGCTCCAGAATCGCCACGCACTCCACATGATGCGTCATCGGAAAGGGATCGACCTGGACGGGTCACGAAAAAGCCCAGGTCAGAGGCAGTCTATCCGCCCGCGGTCCCGCGTACGGGAACTCGGAGCGTCAAACGAGCGTCACGCCAGACAGTTTCTACTCGCGCTTCGGGACAGGCCGCCCGCGCCCGAACGCGCCAGCTGCGGCGGACGAGGGAACGGGTGGAATTCAGCGAGCAGTGCTTCATCAGGTCTGGCGTTTATGTCTGGTGCGGAGCACGTTGCAGATATGAGGTCTGGACAGGTGGAGCGGCTTCACTGAGAGAGAACGACGGCTGCCGTCCGGTCGGCTGATCGACGGTTGCCGAGGAACGACCGACGACAGTGGCGACGCCAACGGAGACGCCCAGCTCGTGCCCGAGCTCACCGAGCCGGCCAGCTCTCCCGAGGTTTGCCCCCCACCCCCGACCCTGGGGAGTTCCTGGGTGGTTCGCCCTGGGGCCGGGTCTTTAAAATCCATCGCCCTGTACTACAGGCGGCGGTACGGTCCTCGGCATGGCTCGTACCTGTGTCTTCTGTGGCGCCACTCCGCTGACGAAGGAGCACACACTCCCCAGGTGGCTCAAGTCTGCGTTGCCGCCCGGCGGCTCTCGGGCCCTCCACATCAGAGAGACAGAATCAACCCGGGTCCAACACGTCGCCTCGGCTCTCGACGCCACAGTCAAGATCGTTTGTGCATCCTGCAACAACGGATGGATGAACAGACTCGAAAACGAGGTGCGTCCGTTCCTGCCCGACTTGATCAACGGACGAGCGGTCACGCTGACCCCAGAGGACCAGAGGGCGCTGGCCTCTTGGTCCCTAAAGACCATGTTCATGTTCTCAGGCCAGAACAAGCATCCCAGGTTGGAGATGCTGCCGCTGAAGGACTGTGCCGCCTTCTGTCACGATCGTGAGCCTAGTCGCTTCATGATCGCCAGAATCGGTGCCATGGAGCCCTGGGAGAACGACGAGGGTTCAGCCATGGTGGAATTCGTTTGCCCTCAGTACAGCGGGCCAGACCCTACCGCGAACCCGACGTATATCTCGACACTGAGGATCGGCTGGTTGTTGATTCAGCTGGTCCGGGCCGGGTCCCTCAGTGACGATCAGGTTCTCGCGCCCTTCGACCCTCATCCCATGTTCCATCCGCTGTGGCCTGTCGGCGCCACGCTGACGTGGCCACCGCTGAAGCCGCTGCCAGCAGCCCAAATGGCGGCCATCGCCTGCCCGCCCACTCTGCCGATTCAGGTGGGGCAGCCGTCAGCTTAGATGGATCACCTAACCCGTCGCGGGTGTGGCACAGGTGCCGCTACCGTCCCGACATGGACGATTCGCTCTCGTCTGAGAGCTTTTACCAGGGCGCCAAGAAGGCCGCCCACAAGGCCATGGACGACCATGGCCGCCCGGAGTACGACGAGTTCGCGCTCCACGCCGGTGTCGCGGTCGAGAAGCTCGCCAAGGCGGCCCTCGCCGCGAAGAATCCGGTCTACGTCGCGGAGATCCGTAATAACAGTGCGGACATGATCATGCATCTCGGCGGACATGTTCAGTTGGACGAGGAGAGAGTCCGCACTGTCGGGGCCACGGAGGCCATCAGGCGACTCCGAAAGATCGGTGTGCTCAAGGCCGATACCGATCTCGACTTGCTGATCGAGATACGCAACGGCGCAGCCCATGCTGCATCGGACAGCACCCTGGCCAAGGGGATGATCACTCCACTCGCCCGGACGATCGAGACGCTGCTTGACGAGCTCAGCAAGCCGCTGGTCGAGTTCTGGGAACGGTGGACGGACCCGGTCAAGAACGCTGTGAACGAGCAGGAGGACCAGGTCTTCCGCGAGGTTCAGCTCCGGATGGTCCAGGCCCGGCACGCGTTCGAGGACCGGTTCGTGGGTCTCCCGGCGGAGGTAAAGGAAGGCGCTCTCAAGGCACCCCAGCCCCGCAAGGAGGAGTGGTTCGCCAAGCCGATGGAGGTCAGGGACGGAGACCTGCTCGTCCTGAAGACCTCGGGCGGCAACTGCCCGGCCTGTGGCGGTCAGGGCCTCCTCACCTTCGAGCCGATTGGCCATACGGCCACGGAGACGACGTTCACCGCGAACGGTTTCGGCTGCTACCTGTGCAACTTCGAGGTGCACGGTCCGGACGAGATGGCCGCCCTGCGGAAGGTCAACACCCCCGGACTGACCACCACGGTGTCCGTATCCCACGGTCCCACCCTCACCCCGGAGGAACAGGCACGCCTCGTGATCGGCGAGACCAGGACAGGCTGATCGTCACGTCGAAGGCCCCGGCTCCCAGAGTCGGGGCCGCGTCTTCTTAAATTCCATCGCCCTGTACTACAGGGGTGGATACCGTCCCTTCATGGACGATTCGCTCTCGTTCGAGAGCTTCTGCGAGGGTGCCAAGAAGGCCGCGCACCGGGCCATGGAGGACCACGGGCGCGAGGAGTACGACGAGTTCGCGCTGCACGCCGGTGTGGCCGTGGAGCGCCTCGCCAAGGCCGTCTTGGTTTCGAAGAATCCGGTCTACATCGTGGAGATCAGGGGCAACGCCAGCGTGGACATGCTGTTCCACATGGGCGGTCACCGAAAGGCGAAGAAAGTCCGCACGATTGGGGCGTCAGAGGCGATATCTCGTCTACGAACGCTGGAGGTCCTGGCTCTGGACAAGGAGCTGGACATGCTGATCGATGTGCGGAATGGCGTTGCCCACACGGGGAGCGAAGAGGACGCCAAGGACTTCCTGCCGATCCTCGCCAAGACCGTCGAAACGCTGCTCGGGGACCTCGGAGGCCCGCTGGACGCCTTCTGGGGCCGGTGGACGACCGCTGCCCGCATGGCCGTGGACAACAAGCGCGGCGAGATCTATCGGAACGTGCAGGTCAGAATCAGGCAGGCGAAACACCGGTATGACGATCGGTTCTCGGACCTTCCTGAACATCTTCAGGACCGTCTTGCAGTCGAGCAGTTGGAGCTGGGCGGCTTCGGGGTGCGCTTCGCGGAGAACGGCGTTGAGATCGCGATCCGCGAGCCGTGTCCAGCTTGTAGGAGCGCAGCCCACGTTCTCTCAGTGAACCAGGGCACGGAGGAGACCCCCCACTTCACGGTCATTGCCCTGCGTTGCCCCATGTGCTATTTGAAGCTGGCCACTCGGGATGAGCTTGAAGCCTCTGGCGTCGACGTCAAGCATGCTGATGATCTGGCCGCGTTCCAGGTCTCAACGTTTTTCGATGGTGCAGTGCCCTCAGAGAAGACCTTCCGCATGAAGATTGAGCAGTTCCTGGGCACCGAAACTGTCGATCTGGATTGATCGTCTCCCCCGAAGCCCCGGTCCCCAGGCCGGGGCCTTTCGCATGCCCAGACCCACGCCGGATCTTCCTGCGCACACCCACGCAAGGAGCTCCCCTAGATCCCTGACCTGATCGCGCTCCTGGCCGCAGCCGAAGAGGCGAGCGGCGGACCCGATGTCGGCACGATCCTCGGCAGCTTCGTCCAGTACGGCATGGTCGGCGTGTTCGCCCTCCTGCTCGTCCTCGGCATCGTCGTTCGTGGGCCGACCCGGCCACCGCCATGGGATGATCAGTCCCATGTAGGGCACCGGCCTGCGGAGGACAGCATGAGTGACGGCACCGGGCATCTGTCCAAGCTCGTCTGGTCGGTGGCCGATCTGCTGCGCGGCGACTTCAAGTCTTCCGAGTACGGGCGGGTGATCCTGCCGTTCACGGTGCTGCGTCGGCTGGACTGCCTGCTGGCCCCGAGCCGGCAGGCGGTGCTCGATGAGGCCGAGCACACCGACGGCGAGCAGGAGCGTGAGCAGCGCCTGACGGCCGCCTCGGGTTGGCCCTTCTACAACTCCAGCCGGTTCTCCATGGAGCGCGTGCTCAGCGATCCGGAGAACGCCGACCGGTTGCTCCTGGCCCATGTCGACGGGTACTCCCGAAACGTCAGGGAACTGCTGGACGGCTTCGAGTTCGAGCGGACCGTCACCCGCCTACACCAGGCCCGACTCCTCTACCGCGTCGTCGCGCAGTTCGTGTCGATCGACCTGGGACAGATGATCACCGACGACCACATGGAGAGCCTCTTCGAGGAGCTCGTCCGGCGGTTCGCGGAGAGCGGCAACGAGGCGAGCGGGGAGCACTACACCCCCCGGGACGTCGCCCACCTGATGGCCGGCTTCCTCGTTGCCGCCGACTCGGACCTCCTGACGTCGCCGCATGCCGTCCGCACTATCCTGGATCCGGCCTGCGGGACGGCCGGCCTGCTGACCGAGGCTGCCTCGTACATCGCGTTGATGAACCCCCAGGTGGACGTCACGCTGTACGGCCAGGAGATAAACCGGGAGTCATGGGCGATCTCCCGTGCCACCATGATGACCAGTGGCCGCCGGGCCTCGACGATCGCCTTCGGGAACGTCTTCGCCGAGGACGGGCACCAGGGAACTGCCTTCGACTACCTCGTCGCCAATCCGCCGTTCGGCGTTGACTGGAAGAAGAGCGAGTACGCGGTCCGGTCGGAGCACGAGCAGCTCGGTTTCGCGGGCCGCTTCGGAGCCGGTCTTCCCCGGATCAACGACGGCTCACTGCTCTTCCTGCAGCACATGCTGGCGAAGATGAAGCCGGTGAGCGCCTCGGGCGAGGGCGGCAGCCGAATCGCGGTCATCTTCAACGGCTCCCCGATGTACGTCGGGGGTGCGGGGTCCGGCGAATCGGACATCCGGCGGTGGATCGTGGAAAACGACTGGCTCGAGGCCGTGGTCGCGCTGCCCGACCATCTCTTCTACAACACCGGCATCAGCACCTACCTGTGGGTCCTCAGCAACCGCAAGCCGGCACAGCGCAGGGGCCAGGTGCTGCTGCTGAACGCTCAGGACCAGTGGCAGCGGATGCGCCGCTCCATCGGCTCTAAGCGCAAATACATCACGTCGGACCAGATCGCCGAGATCACCGGGCTCTACCTGGAAACCATATCCGCCGACCCCGCCCAGCAGCCGGACGACCGGGTCCGCGTCGTCTCCACCCACGAATTGATGTACCAGCGCATCACGATCGATCAACCGCTGCGGCTCAGGTACGAGCTGTCCGAGGAGGTCCTGACTCGGCTCGCCGAATCGCGCGTCATCCAGAAGACCCATGATCCAGCTGCCCTGGTGGCCGCCCTGCGTCCGCTGGTCGGCTCGACGTGGACGAGGGGCCAGGAGGCCGTCACGGCGCTACGCCGGGCGGTCGCCTCGGCCGGCCTAAGCTGGCCGCGCGGGAAGGTCTTCGAGGCGGCGGTCCGCAAGGCCGTCGGCGTACGCGATGGCGACGGAGAGCCGCAGCGGATCGGCGAGGCGTACGAGCCGGATCCCGAGCTGCGCGAGTTCGTCCACCTGCCGCTGCAGGTGGATCCGATGGACCACCTCCGACGCGAAGTGCACCCGACCGCTCCGGATGCCTGGATCGACGACAGCAGGACGCGGGTGGGTTGCGAGATCCCATCCGCGCTCTTCTACCGGCCGGAACTGGACGGCGAGTTCGAACTGCTGCGTAACCTGGCCAGGTTGGAGACCACGCGGGTCCACCCGCCGCAGCGCGGCGAGGAGCAGGAGGACGGCGCCGACCGGCCCAAGCACCTGCGCGCCCAGGACCTCCACGAGGCGGACTCGGCCGTTGAGCTCCCGGACGCGCCGGAGGATGGGGTGGCGCTGACCCTGTGCTCGGGCGGCATGCTCGTCGGACGGCCGGGGAACTGGCGCCTGCTGCCGCAGGGCTTCGGCGAGGCGGCGACCTCGCTCTTCGTGCTGCAGCCGCTCCGAGGCAGCGGCCAGGCGCTCTGCGAGTGGTTGAACTCCCGCAAGGACAACGGTCAGTACCCCAGCGCTCGCGATCTGCTGGACACGCACGTCCCCGTCGACCTGGTGACCGACAGCGAGGTGGAGAGCCTCCTGGAGACCGTGCAGGAGGGGCGGCGCGCACTGCGGACCACGATGTCGGGAATCTTGCCCAACGTCTTCGGCAGCGGCGAAAGGGACGTCCAGGGGGTTCGGAACGAGATCAGGGCCGCCGCCCACGAGGCCGGCCTGATCGGCGAACTCGTGCGCCCGCTGGACGACCCAATCTCGCGCGCCGAGTGGAGCTTTCCGTACCACGCCGCCGCGCTATCTCGTCGGTACCGGGTCAGCACGCACCCGGCGGAGCGGAAGGACGGACTGCTCAAGTTGGGCGAGGGCCTGGCCCGGGTGCTAGGTGTGCTGGCGCTCACCGAGCTCGCCGCGTCGAACGGCTTCTCCCGGAACCTGCGCAAGCAGTTCCGGACCGGCGCCACCTTCGGCACCTGGCTCTGGATCCTCGATCGGCTGGAGGCCGAGGGAATCGAGCCCCGCATCCAACAGCTCGCCACCGTACGCGACCGGGGAAACGCACGCGCGCTACTGGGCCACATCAAGGATTTCAGAAACACCTCGCATCACGCGCACGGCGTCCGCGCCAGCCATCAGCTGGCGGAGGACGTCGAGCGGCTGGAACCGCACATCGTGCGGGCGATCAGTGCGGTCAGCTGGCTCTCTGGGACGCACTGGGACTGGGTGGAGCGGTGCGAGTACCTCGACGAGGGCTCGTACCGGATAGTCGGGCTCCGGCTGAGGGGCAGCCATCCGAGCTGGGAGCCGTTCGAGCGGTCGAGCACCCAGCCGCTTCGGCCCGACCGCATTTACGTGGACAGTGCCCCGTACGGCGCTCCGGTCGATCTCTGGCCGTTCGCTGTCGTCAGCCTGTGCGAGGAGTGTCGGACCCGGGAGCTCTTCCTGCTCAATGAAGCCCGGGACGACCAGCTGACGCTCCGCAGCCTGGAGGAGCATTCGCTGGAGATGACGTACGGGCCGCCCGAGTAGCGGGGCAAAGCTGAGCGACCTGGCGCGGCTGCGCCGGGTGCGGGACAGGGTCTAGGCGACGCCCACCTCCGGCCGATCCGGTTTCACGATCTCCGCCATTCCACGGCGACGCGGCGCGTCGTCCAGAACGATTCGTCCCGACGTACCCGTCATGGACCTGTTCCGTCGTTCGACCGGTCGCCCGTGAGGGAGACTTCGGCGGTGCGATGGTGCGGTGCAGCGCCGTAGCATCTGTTACTGACAGTTAGGGCATGTGAAGTATCCTTTTGAGCCATCTCACGGCCGCCTCACATCCGGTGACTTCTGATCCCGAGCCACCACGCAGCTGTCTTTGGCCAGCCCATGGCTCATTACCAAGGTTGGCTAGAAAGAGCGAGCCTTGATGCGGGCGGCCCCGCGCGAGCGCCATGGTTTCGGCACGCACCGGTTGAGTGCGTGGTCACTGAGGGGGATAAGTCATCTCATCCATGGGAGACGCGGAGGCTGGCACGGCCTTCCAGGACATCATCACGGCGTTGACGCAGCGGCGCATCCAGATCTACGAGCAGGCGGGCGAGGACTGGCGCTTTGCCGAGAGCCTGAAGTCGGTCAGTGAGGACACGGCCCAGGAGTACGAGGGTCGGGCCGTACTGGAGCTCATCCAGAATGGGCACGATGCCCTGGCCGAGTCCAGCTCCGGAAGGATCGCTGTCCTGGTCTGCCCGCATGCCGGCGAGAACGGTGTCCTGTACGTCGCCAACGAGGGCGCTGGATTCACCGACAGCAACTTCCGCGCGATCACGGAAGTCGCCCTGTCGGACAAGGGCGCCGGGGAGGGCATTGGCAATAAGGGGCTCGGATTCCGTAGTGTGCTCCAGCTGACGGACTGGCCCGAGGTCTACTCCAAGGCATCCCCGTCATCGGTGAAGTTCGACGGCTTCTGCTTCCGGTTCGCGCGTCCCGAGGACGTGCGCGAGCTGGTGGACGATCCGGAGCTGGCAGACCGGGTGATCGAGGACATCTCGCCGCTGGCCCTGCCAGTCCCGGCCCAGGACCCCGATGCCACGCTCATGTCCCTGGCCGCGGAGGGATTCTCCACGGTCGTACGTCTGCCGCTGCGCAACAAGCACGCGGTGGAGGCCGCGATCGCGCAAGCCACCGAAGCGATCGATGGCGAGGCACCGCTCCTGCTCTTCCTGGACCGGGTAGGTGAACTGATCGTGGACGTCCAGGACAGCGGGGACCGGGGCGGTCGCCGCGTACTGGCGCGCTCGGTGACCCCGTCCAGGCTGGTGGCCCGACAGGAGGGAGGGTGGGTCGAGGAGGTCGACCTCGCGGAAGGCGGGCGTTATCTGCTGGCCCGCCGCACGCTCGCCCCCGATGGGCTGCGACGGGCGATCGAACAGAGCATCGAGGCACGGGAGATCGACGCGAAGTGGCTGAAGTGGGAAGGCGAAGCCTGGGTCGGGATCGCGCTTCGGCTGGACGAAGACCTGGAGCGCGGTCTGCTGTACACCTTCCTCCCGATGTCGGATGCGGCCCGTGCGCCCTTCCATGGCCACGCCCATGCTCCGTTCTTCACCAAGCTGGCCCGGCTTCACATCAGTGAGGCTGTGGGTCTAAACGCGTTCCTCCTGGACCAATTGGCCGAACTTTGCATGCAGTTGGTCTCGGCACTGCGCGCCCAGGGGCCGTGTACCGCAGTCCGGCATATCATCCTGGACCTCGTGTGCTGGGACGCCCCGGCCCGAATCGACAGGGTGCTCGACGGGAAGCTGGCGGACGAGCCAATCGTTCCCCTGGTCGGGGCCGACTCGTGGGGCACGCTTCGGAGTTCGTTCGCATGGCCCGACAAGAAGCGCCCCTGGAAGGTCCTCACCGCCGAGGCGCTGGCCGAGGCCGGAGGTCGCCTCCTCGATCCTTCCGTCGGGCCACTTCGGGAGACCCGTCTGCTCAAACTCCACCAAGACCTTCTCGCAAAGCTCATGCGCCCTTCGTCACGGACGGCTGCGGCGTGGGTGGAGCGCGTCGCCGAACGGTTGCAGCCCTCTGGAGAGGCACGGCCAGATCCCTTGTGGGCGGACTTCTACGACGACCTCGCGCAAGCGTTCGCCGACCACCCCGAAGACCTTCGCGGCCGACGGATCATCCTCGATCAGGACGGCCGGCTTTGGCCCGCGCTCGGTGGTGCGGAAACGGCCGGCAAGAGTGAGCAAACCGTCTTCTTCCATCCCGAGGACGAGGGCGGCAACGGCACCGCTCAGGTACCGAAGGCGCTGAAGGCCCTGCGTCGGCGGATGGCCTTCACTCATCCCGGCATCGCCTGGGGACGTCCCGGACGTACCTTCCTCGAAGCCCACCGGCTGGTACGCCCGTACCGGCCCGGCCGGGTCTTCGAGGCACTGAGGGATCTCCTCGCCAAGAGCCCCTCGGACGCCCTGTGCCGAGATGCCTTGTCCTTCGCCCTCCGCCTCTTCCCCTCACTCACCGAGGTCGAGCGCCGTCGGCTCCCCCAGACAGGCTTCCGCCTGCCCACTGGTGAGGGCGACTGGATCAAGGCGGCACGTTGCCTCTTTTCCCCCGCTTGGGGCACCGAGGGAGGACGACGCCTGGCGAAGTTCCTGGACGCGGGTGGCAACGAGATCCCGTCCCTGGCCGCCCTGCGTAAGCGCTGGCTCAGTGACCCCGACGACTGGCCCGTTCCGGTCAGCGACCTCGCGGCCTACGTCGACTTCCTCAAGGCCATCGGTGTCGGCGACGGCCTCCCCCTTTCCTGGGCCGGCGGCAGGCTCGGGGCAGCCAACGGCCGGGACATGGAACCGGGAGTCGTGGCCAGGAGACTGCCGCTCGGCGACGTGCTCGGACGGGTCTGGGCAAAGGACGTCGACCGTACGTGGAGCGGCTTCGCCCACCCCTGGACGCCGTACGAGTTCCGCCGGCAGCTGCCGCACCTGCCAGGTGCCGTCGAGGTCGCGGAGCTGGGCCCTGCCGCCCGCCGAGAGTTCGCGGAGTTGTTGTTCATCGGGCTCCGCACCTGGGGAGACACGGCCTTCACCGTCCCCCTTCACCGGCCCTACCACGACCGGAATCCCGACCCCCACACCTGGCCGAGCCCGCTCGCCTCCTTCCTCCGCTCGATGCCCTGGGTCCCGGTGGAGGGCAGGGACACCGACGGTCCGGCCTTCGTCCCGCCTAACCGTGCCTGGTTCAGCGCCGAAGGAGACCTTCCAGCGTTCGTCCCCTCACTCCCCCTCTCGATCCGTCGGGCTCTGGCCGACAAGGCGGTACTCGAACGTCTGCGCCGCTGCGGTCTGCGATTCTGGGACGAATCCGAACACGCCGGGGCGGCCGTGCGGGACCTCGGCGCGATCGTGGCCGCGGGTGGGGTGCCCGACCACCTCAGCGTCTCGTTCAAGAAGCACTACGGGAGGGCGTGGTCCTATGTGGCGGAAAGCGGGCGCTGGCCCTGGTCGGCCGGAGAGCCGGTCCAGCTGGCGGTGGTCCGCGAGCAAACACTGACCACCCTCACGCCCTCCTCCGAGGGGGAACCGGTCTACGTCTGCGACGAATCCGACCCGCTTAAGGAGACACTCGTCGAACTGGCAGGTCATCCCGTCCTGATCGCCGGATCCGACGACGGCGCGAGGATCGCGAAGAAAATGGAGTCAGGCGGAGTGAACGTGGCCCGGCTCTCCGACGCGCGGGTGCAGGTGAACAACCGAGACAAGAAGCCAATCAAGCCGTCGGACGACCATGCCCGGCTGACCGAGGGCCGGGAGTGGCTGATCCTAGTAGTGGCCCTGGTGATAGAGCTCAAGTCCGGCGCGTTCCTGCGCCGGAGCGAACGCACAGTGCGCTCCCTGCTCGACCGGTTGCGCGCGATCCGGATCGTCCGGGCCGAGGAGATTGAGATCCTGATCGCCGGCGAGCGCGTGGAGCCCCCACCGACGACCCGCAGCCTGCCGCTGCCCCATCCCGCCCACCCGACCGTCGTCGTCTGGAACGGCGCCAGCGATAGCGACGGTGACTGGGACGAACTACAGGCGGCCACATCGGCGGTCACGCAGCTCCTCCACCAGCCGTCCTTGCAGGACGCCCTGGAGCTCGTTCTCGTCAAGATGCAGCGGCACTTGAGCGGCGAGATGCCGGACCACATCGACGACCGCACACTCGCGCTGTCGCTCGACACGACCGAGTCCAGGATCTCGGAACTGCGACGCAGCCTCACGAACGACTTGCACCACACGGTCCGGCAACTCCGCCCCGTCCTGGTCTGTCTGGCTGGCACCGACCGCGCCAGCGCGGTTTCCGAGGCCCTGAATGAAGCCACCAGCGAGGAGGAGCTGGTTGCCGTCCTCGGCGGGCTCCCGTGCATCCTCCCGCTCCCCGCCGCCGAGCTGCTCACCGTCGCTCGTACCTCCACGACGCCCGCCGAGCTTCGCGAGGCCCTGGCGCTGGACTACCAGGCGTTCAACGAGGCGCTCGCCGCCCTCGGAGCCCCATACAAGCCCGTCTGCGACCCGGACCTCCACGACCGGACGTTCAGCGAGTTCCTCCGCGCACACGCCGATTCCATCCTGGACCGCCTGCGCGAGCGGTACGCGCCACAGGCCGCAGGAGGAGGCGACGTGGCCGCGTACGCAGCGGCCCGCCATATGGACGACCTCACTGCCGACCCGGACTGGCTGCCCCGCTTCGCCTCCCCTCCCGAGGAGCAGATGCGAGCACGGGTCGCCCACTGGCTGCGGTCTCACGGAGCCGAAGACGACCTGGAACGCGCGGGTGATCTGGAGCCCGTCGACGAGCTACGCAGCCTCAACACGGCAGCGCTCCACCGCTTGGTCTCCGTACTGACGAAACTGGTGCCCGCCTGGTGCCGTCGTCACCGCGTCCCCGTGCCGCCCAGCTGGAACAGCACCCCCATGATGGAGGCGCGGACCGCAGTGCACGGTTCAGGATTGGCCGACCTTCTCGTCCTAAGCGAGAAGCGGCTCCTGAGCGAGGTGGCCCGCAACGTGGGTTGGCCGGCCGGCATGCCGCACAGTGCCGACCCCGGCTTCCTGGGCCTCACGGCCCACGACCTCGCACAACCGCCCGTGCCATCACCCGGCATCGTCGGATCCCGCGGATCCGTCCAGCCCACGATCAAGATCGGCGAGAAAGAGATCGTCGTGGGGCGGGACCACTTTGCAGCCATCGCCGACCTGGCGGCGCACACGGTCGACGAGACCTTCCTCGGGCAGTCCGGGAAGGTGCGTCTCGACATCATGGCGCCCGTACCGCAACCCCGCCGCACACCAGACGCACGGACGACGAGGGTCGTCGTATCGCGTAAGGCCCAGCTGACCGAGGAACAGAAGGCGGCCATCGGCCTGGTGGGCGAGGTCTCCGCACGCGCCTGGCTGGAGCACCGGTACGCCGAGGTCCACTGGGTCTCGGGCTACGCCGCGGTCCTCTTCGAGGACGCGGCAGCATCCGACGCCCACGGCTACGACTTTGAGGTGGCCTACCGCGGCAGCACACGCCTTTACGAGGTGAAGGCAACCAGCGAGTCCTACACGGAGCAGATGGAGTTCGAACTTGGTGTCTCCGAGGAAAGGGCTGCGCGAGAGTACGCACGCAGCACCCGCTATCGGATCTTGCTGATCACCTCTGCCCTCGATCCAGAACGGCGACGCGTGCTCGAACTGCCAAACCCACTCGCGGCGGCCGGACGTGACCGGTTCCGGGTGGTAGGCCGGGGGCTGCGTTACCAGTTTTACCCAACAGATGGAGTCTCCCATCCGATCTCGAAGAAGTAAGAGAGTCAGTACACATCGGTGACGGTAAAGGGAAATGCCATCGGAAACATGCCCCGATGTATCGAGGCGGGAGAACATACAGGTCACAGCGATAAGCGTCGCGGCCGCAGAGTAATGCGGCCTCACAGCGAACCACCCCGGAGCCGACCGCCAGCTGCTACACCGTGCCAGCCCCAAGGCCAGTCAGGGCTCTGGTATAGGACCTAACCTACTCTCACCGTCTCGCCGTACCCGAACTTCTGCCCACTGGAGCACGATCACTAAGACTCGTCGGTGAGCCGCACACCATCTCACCGACGAGTCGGCCCACTCCCATGACCCGGGCTTGAACGACACGAAACGACTTCACCCTGTCCAGTACGGACAGGGTGAAGTCACTTTTATGCAGCTATGGTCAACGGCGTCTCCAGACGTTCCCATGCCCCGAGAACAGCCTTGTGAGCGTCCGGCTGCAGGTGGGCGTATCGCTGCGTGGTCTGGAAGCTTTCGTGGCCGAGGAGGTGCTGGACCTCGTAGAGCGAGACTCCCTTTTGAACCAGCCACGAGGCGCAGGTGTGGCGCATGGAGTGCGGTGGGTAGCGCGGGACGAGCTGCTGCTCACCGTCGCCGTCAAAGTAGTAGGCGCCTTCTACAGCCGGCCACCAGGTCTGCCTCCGCCAGTTGCCGTCATCGAGGAGTCGTCCGGCCCTGCCCTTTGTGATGGTGGTGAATACCACCGCGTCACGGTCTAGACCGTAGATGTGGCGCTCAAGTGCCTCCAGGACATGGGCTGGCAGCGGAACTTCCCGGCGACTCTTGGAACTCTTCGGGTACTCCTTGATGCCACTCTTGGTGTTGACCTCCACCACGAACAGTCGCGAGCGACGCTGGTCGATGCGGTGTCGATGAAGGCCGGAAAGTTCACCCCAGCGCAGTCCGGTGTAGAAGCCGAGCAGGCACATCGTCCGCCAGGGGGACGGCAGTTCATCCAGGACGCTCTGCGCCTGATCGAGTGTGAACCACTGCGGCGGTTTAACTGCGATCTTGGGCAGGTCGATGCTGCGGCAAGGACTCACCGTGATCACGTCGTCGTCGACAGCCGCGCGCATGATCGAGGACGTCAGATTGTAGGCCCGCTTGATCGCGGCAGCACCCGCGCCCTTCTCGACCAGGGAGCGGACCCAGCTCTGGACGTCCATTCGGGTGATGGCGCGCATCTCCCAGTCCGCCCAGTAGGGCATCACGTGGTTCTTGATGCAGGAGGCGTCGCCTCGCATGGTGTGGCGCTCGACCACGCGGGCGTTCCACCAACGGTCATGCCACTCACGGAACGCCATTTCGCCAACCCTCGGGTCGCGCATGCTTCCGCGGGCAAACTGAGTTTCCATCTCAATGCCCCAAGCTCGCGCCTGAGCCTTGAGAGGGAATGACTCACTGAACCGGTCTCCTGTCTGGTTGCGTACGGTCGCCTGCCACTTGCCGGACTTCAACTTGCGCAGGTACGCGGCACTACTCCTTTATTCCGGGGACGGTGAGGACCAAGCTGACAGCGAAGGTCAGCGGCGGGGGCGCGGGGAAGCTACTGATCGGCTGGTAATGAACTCCTCCAAGCCGGATGCGGGGACACGGACGCGCGAGCGGCCCGTTCCGGTGCGCAGGTCGACGACCGGAAGTTCCCCGGCCGCAATGAAGCGGTAGACAGTGCGGCGATCGACGTCCAAGGCTGCGGCGACAGCGGGAATGGATAGCAGACGGGCAGGCATGGTGAGTCCTTGAGAGTGGGATGCGAAAGGAGCCGGCGCATCGGTTCAGCTGGCCTGTTGAGCAGGAAGAGGCATTGCCCCCCTCGGCGGAGGCGTGCTGTTGATGCCAGAAGGTCACAGGCCAGCGACGCTCTTGCTCTCCTCTCCGGTCCAAGCGCTGTCCTGCGTTCGCTGCGGCCCCACCGCCAAGCACAGCCGACCGCGAACACCCTCAATGGTCGCCACGATCGCCGGTTTGGCTAACCGGCGATCGTGGTCTATGTTCCGGTCGCGCCAGGCAAGAAGCCGACCATCGGCTGACAACCACGGCACCAACTTCCATGGCCGCTGAGACGCTCCGGTGCTAGGGCCTGCTGGGTGAAATCCAAGCGGTAGGCACCAAAAGGGAAGGTCAACAGGATGGTCAACCGAACTGATATGAGCTAGCACACCTAAGAAGAAGATCCTCACCTTGCGAGCGGTGGGCCATTCACCTGCCCACATGCTTTCGGGGTCTTATAGATTGACATAGCCCCGCGTAGCGTTCCAGCCTTTGGACGTGCTTTCTCGTCTGCCGTGAGCGAATACTGAAGGCCACAGGTCCCTTTATGCCCCGGATACGCTTAGTTGCTGCGGGCTGCGGAGCTGTTTGGAGCGTTCTCACCGCTGGCTACGCTTTTCCCAGTAAGGACGAAATGACCGCCCGGCCGTAGATCGACCCGGCCGAAGGAGTAGGACCGTCGCAGGCCGTCTTGTCACCGACCTAATGCGAATAGTTTGCATGTTAATCGGCGAAGCGGTACAAGGCGGCAACGGCACGCACTTCCTTGGTTACGGCCCGGATACCGTAGGTCATGAGGGGGTGCACGGCGCTTAGCTCGTGCCCGCCATCCCACACCCCAGATGCAGGCGTACGGAAGGAAACCACGCTTATCCCGTGAGCGGTGAAGGGGACCACACCGAGGTAGCGTGTACCGCCGGTACCGCAGATGTAGCTCCGGGCCTGGGTCACCGTTGCGAGGTCGGCGAGTCGCTGCGACCGCTCAGAGCGGGCGGGCAAACGACTGCTGTACAGGATGCGGCCCTTCCACCCCATCAGTCCGAGGAGCATCCGCGTGGATGCCTCGGCCACATCAGCAGTCTTATCCGTTCGCCAGAACTCGTCGAGCACAGAGTCCAATTCCTCCCGGAAGAGCGGCCAGTCAGTGGAGCTGCCGTAGTGCTGCGCGAGCATGCGCATGACTCGTCGACGTGAGCGTTCCGGGTCGACCAGAAGAGCATCCCGGATGAGGGTCGACCGACCATGAGGAAGGTGGGTAGGGATCGAAAGCCATTGACGCCGGCTTGGGTGGGACATGCTGGCCAGCCGGGCACGGTGCTGGTAGTCGCGGCGGGCGAACTGGACGTCGTCGAGCACGATCCAGTAATCCGCCGCGAACAGCTTGGCCAGAGTGTTCAGTCGCGGCAGGAAGTTCGGCTGGTCGCGCATAGCCCGCCGGGCGCGGGGAGGTCATGAGGCGATGAGTCTGCTGGTGAATCCGGCGCGGATGAGGGACTCGTACGCGGCATGTACGTCCTCCGGAACATGCTGCTCGATGGCGAACCCGAGCTTCGGGTACTCGATAACGCGCTGGAGGTCGCCGACGAGCATGTCGATGACGAGCTTCTCGTCGCCGATGCTCTTGAGGTAGTCGTCGAACTCCATGGGCTCCGAGGCGCAGGTCACGTCGACCTGGGGCCAGAGTTTGCGGGCGGTGGCGAAGGAGCGGCGCTCCATGTAGGGCTTGGAGACAAGCAGCACGGACTTCGGCGTGATGCCGGCGGATGCGAGGACCTCGCGGGACAGGGTGATGTTTTGGCCGGTGTTGCCGGCGTTCGGCTCCACGAGGATTGCGCTATCCGGCACACCTAGGGCGAGGGCGTGCTCGCGGTAGTGCACGGCTTCCCCACGGGGGAACACCTTGGCTGTGGTCGGGCTGTTGCCGCCGGTGAACACGAGAGTGGGGAACAGGCCGGCGCGGTACAGCTCGGCGCTGAAGGCGGCCACGCCGAGGTCGTGACTGCCGAGCCCGATCGCGACGTCGACGGGGCTCACGTCGTGATGCATCTGGTGGAAGTCCCAGACCAGCTTGGCCTTGCTGATCTGCTCCTCGGTGATGGCCGGCTGGTTGTCGGTCACTCGCTTATCTCCCTGGTCACCGTCGTGTGGGGCGGGCTGCCCCGTCGGCCGTCCTCCGGATGTCCGTGATGCTGCGGAGCTGGTGGCTCAGCCCGTACTGGGCCGCCTCCCTGGCAGCGTCGTCGAGGACGTGTAACCCATCATCCAGGGTGGCGGGATCGGAGAGCAGGATGTGGCCATATGCGGTGTCCAGGCGTACCCGCTGCATGGGCGATTCCGTGACGCCAGTACTGCGTGCAAGGTCGATGAGGCGCAGGGCGGCGTCGAGGTTTCCGGAACCGCGGTGAGCGAGGGCCAGCTTCTGTTGCGCGACCGACCAGTCCTCCTGTTCGGCGAGGTCCTCGAAAACGTGGACCGCTGTTTCCATCACGCTGACCGCATAGTCGTGGTTGCCGTCCTTGCTCAGAGCCGTGCCCACCCACAGGCGAGCGCGGGCACGGTCACGAGGGGACAGTCGATCGTCGGCTGCCAGGTCCTCGTACTGGCGCGCCGCTGTCTCAAGTTCGCCGACCATCTCCGTGACGACGGCTAGGGAGAGATCGAGCTGAGCTACGCGGCGCGGGATCGCCAACTGCATATAGAGCGAACGAGCGTTGGCGTATGCGCGCTGGGCCGAGAGTGGGCCAACGACGGCCCCCTGGTCTCGCATCAGGTCTCCGTGCAGCGCGGTGGAACGTGCCAGCAGGGACAAGCCCCGTTCATCCAGCTCCGAGGCTTTGTAGCGAGAGGTCCAGCGGTGCAGAAGTGATTCTGCGAAGGGAAAGTTCTGACGGGCAAGGGCCACCACTGCGCGCTCCAGGTCGTCGGCCCACGTCTCGTAGTCCCAAGCTCGTGGGCGGGGAATGGTGACACGCCCGGTCGTTTCCGGCGGGGTGTCCCCCTCGGCGAGTCTGGCGAGCTCTGTTTCGAAACGCACGTGGGTCTGCGCGTTCGCCTGAGCCAGCGCTGTATCCAAGATGGCCTGGCTCTCCGTGTTGGGTCGCCGCTTGGCCAGAAACTTTTCCCAGTTACTGACGGTATTGACCGAGACGCCCAGTCTTTCGGCGAAGGCGCGCACGCTCAAGCGGAGAGCCTTCCGGAGGGCAAGTGCCTCCAGGCCGGTCCATTCATGAACGGTCGCCACGTGCCACTCCTTTCCGTCGCCATCGAAGCACGCTGAGTCGCGCCAGGTGGACGGAAGTGGGACAGAAGTGGGACGGCCGTGGATTCCCCGACCGCCCGGCCACCATCAGGCTCGAAGTGCCCCTCCGAAGACGGCCTGATGGACGGTCATGATCTTGGAACCCCTCACCGAACAGCGGCACGTCACCGGTCCGCTCGTGTTCGGCTATCTGCGCCTGGTGCGGGTCTCGCATGCTCGTCAGCTGGCCCTGACGATGGCGATCAGCGACTACTGCCGTCGTCACGAGCTGACACTGGCCGGCGTCTACATGGAGCGTTGCTCTTCCACGCCGTCCGCGTTCGTGGGCATGCTCGATGCCCTCACGGCCACTCGGTCCTATGGGGTGGTACTTCCCACCCCGTCGCACCTCGGCCCCAAGGCCATAGCGGCTGAACGGCGCAGTCAGCTGACCGAAACCGGCGCCCATCTGCTGCTGATCCGTGGTGAACAGACGGCTCCCCCAGGCGAAGGCGCCGCAGCCCTCGCCGCCGGAGGCACCGAGTGATGAGTGCCTGCCGGTACAGCCCTGCGCGAGCGTGGTTGGCGCCCGCTCGGGCGGCTACGTCCCGGCCGGCCGCCAGCCTCGGTTACGGAGGATGCCTCGAGTCAGCGCTCGGCGGCGTGCCTCCAGTAGTCCTTCAGCATCTCGCCGGGCCACGCGGGCTGGGTGACGGGGCCGCGCGGCAGGAACTCCTTGAAGACCGCCACCAAATCCACCACCAGCGTGCCGTCGTCAGCGTCGAGGTCCGTCACGTGCAGATCCCGTCCGTCGACGCGGAGCAACCGCGGGAACGAGGTCGCGAGGCGAGCCGGACGCCGGTGGTTGTGATGCACGAAGGTTCCCGTCGCCGGCCAGTCCGGGTTGTCCCGCGGGCTTCGCGCGTGGAGGGCAACGTCCTCAGGAGAGCCGAAGTTGAAGAACCAGGTGACCTGGAGGTGAGAGAACTCCTCGATCCCCTGCAGGGTTTCCTCCGGGTACTCCGGGCGCAGCCGAATGATCGACTCCACACCGCCCTTGAAGTCGTCGAGGCGCCCCTTGTGGCCCCCGACCACCTCGGCGATCACCGGCACCTCGATGGACTTTGTGGACACGGGTTCCCCCTTCTCCGCTCGCGGCACGGCAAGGCGGTCAGCCACAGCATGCCCGCCTTCACCACCATGGCGCCGTCAGGCTACTCGTTCGAGTACGGCCTTGGCTCGCTCGTCGATCTCCGCCGCCACGCTGATTCCCCGATTGCGGAAAGGGGACAGCACCCGGCGCATGTTCACGGCTGCCTCGCGTGCTCTGCCCGACTGGACGCCCTCCATCGCGTCCAGGGCCTGTGCCCACGTGTGGCACGCGGCCTCCACGTTCCCCTTGCGGGCCTGCACAGTGCCCATGTAGCCCAACGTCACCGCGTGGGTCCGGCTGAAGGTGTCGGCCTTCCTGGTCAGCACGCTGTTGTTGAATTCTTGGAGCGCTCCGTCGAGATCGCCGAGCGTCCACAGGGTGCGGGCGGTCTCGTGGGCCAGGGAAGCCCGCTGGAAGAACCACACCCGACTCGGATCCTCGTCACCGACGTCAGCCGCAGCCAGGTCGTCCTCGGCGCGGAGAAGCGCTGCGATCGCGGCCCGCTTCTGTCCGTTGGCAGCAAGACTGCGTGCCTGCACCACTCCGAGCAGTGCCCGCTCGCGAGGCGTCGCGAGGGTGTACCGCTTACGCTCCACGGAAGCCGTGGCGAGGTCGACGGCAGCCCGTGGGTGGCCGAGATCCGTTGCCTGGTGAGCCATCGCCCGCAGGATGTGGCCGGCGAGGGGAGCGTCGTCGGCTTCCGCCGCGAGCTTCAGCGCCAGCGTGAAGTAGCGCCGCGCGGCCTCATGGTGAGAGGCGTCGAAGCTCATCCAGCCGGCGACATACACCGCCTCGGAGGCAGCGGCGAGGAGGGCGCGACGAGTGTCGTCGCTGGTGAATACCCCTCCGACGTACCTGGCAACGTCGTCGACGAGGTACTGGTAGAGGGCCGTGCGGCCATCCATGCCGCCGTGTCGCTGGTCTCTTCGAGAGAAGAACTCTGTCATCTCACGCACAGCGCTGACTTCGGCGGCCCCGACCCTGCGGCTCGTCGCGGCGGGGCGGGACTTTGCCCGTTGGGGAGCCTCATCCCACCACTGCTGTCCAGGCAGAACCAGGCCACCCACCGAGTAGGCGGCGCCGGCCAGCAATCGGCGGCGTTCGAGATCCACGTCGCTTCTCCCAAGGTCTACCAGCGCAGTCAGCGTATCGACGTTCCACTCCGATGCTGCGGCTGCACCCGCCTCCGGCGCGGAGAGCCCAATCTTGGCTGGTGTGATGGGGCGTTGGAGTCGTCGGGACAACGTCTCGCACAAGATAAAGGGCGCTCTGCCCGAGGGCTGTGTTCCCGCCACCCACATGGCGATGTGCGAGCGGCTGGTGCCCAGCAGTTCCCTCGCTTCCACCTCGGCCGCGACCCGCACAAAGGCAGCCGCCACTTTTTGCTGCGACCAGCCTGTTTCCGCGATCGCGTCGGCCAGCTTCACGTTCCGCTCGCGCGCCATCGTCTACCTCGGTTCACCAAAACGATCTTTGACGGGTTTGACGGCCCCGGCAGCCGCCGGGAGATACCGCCGCGATGTGATCCACGGTTCGCTCGTAATCAACGAAACCACCAACTGCCTTTGTCCGGGAGGAAACCGGTGAAGACCAGCCACACGACTGGCACCGACACCCGGACTGTGCCGGGCGACGGGCGCGCTCCCGCTCCGACGTCTGGCGTACGGCACCTCGACCACCCCCCGCCGGTGGCCGTGCTCGTGCAAAACCTCCGCCGCTTCGACCACTCCGACAAGACCGCCGATCGAGTCCTCCGCGGGCTCAAGCACCAGTTGTGAGAAGGCGAGCATGGACCGAATCGAAAGTCTGGGGAGTGTGATCAGCGCTCCCGAACAGAAGAAGACCCTGACGCTCGCCGCCAACGACAGGGCTCCGGGCAAGGCGCGGTCCTTCACCCGGGAAGCGCTGATGGCGTGGGGTGTGGAAGACCTTCTGGACCAGGCTGTACTGATCGTCAGCGAGCTCACCACCAACGCCGAGCGGCACGGCCGAACTCCGGGCGTCGACCTGAGCCTTCCGTCCAGAGCGGAAGGCGAGCCCGTCGAAGAGATCACGCTGACGTTAGCCCTGCAGGCCGGTGTTGTGGGGATCGAGGTCGAAGACAACTCCCCTGAGCCCCCGGTGCCTCAGATCGTCTCGCTCTATGCCACCAGCGGACGGGGCCTACACCTCGTGTCGGCAGCGGCCGACGCCTGGGCTGCCTGCCCCAAGGAAGACGGACGCGGCAAGAGAGTGATCGCTCTCGTGAGGCGCACCGAGTCGCCCTTCACCTCCTAACCCCTTTCCTTGGAGATCCCTGATGTCATCCCGGCTTACGTCCTTACCCGCGCCCACCTCCGGCGGAACGAGGCTGGGCCTCGACACCGAAGCCGTACGTGTGCTGCTGCTGGACCTGGACGGCGTGCTCGTCGACACCCGCCCGGTCATGGAGCGCGCGTGGCGCCAGGTCCGTGAGGACCACGGCCTCGACGTGCCGTTCGGGAAGTACGAACGCCACTTGGGCCGCCCGTTTTCCGACATCATGCAGCAGCTCGGGCTCGCTGAAGCCGAGTCGATCCATCAGACCTACGCCAAGGCGTCAACGGCCGCTTCTCACCTCGCCCGACAGTTCGACGGCGTCGCGGAGGTCCTCCATGCCTTCGCCGCTGCCGACTGGCGGCTGGGGATTGTGACGTCCAAGCCGTTGGCGCGAGCCACCCCTCTCCTGGCTCAGCTCGGCGTCCCTTTCGCCACGGTGCGCACGCCGAACGGGGTAGGGCGGGGCAAACCCGCGCCAGACCCGATCCTGCTCGCCCTGATCGACCTGGGCGCCGACCCGGCCGATGCCCTGTACGTCGGAGACATGGCGGTCGACCAGGAGGCAGCCCGTCGCGCCGGCGTCTCGTACGTGCACGCAGCCTGGGGCTACGGCACCCCGAGCCCTCCGGCCCCCGTGGTCGCCAAATCGCCGAAGGACCTGCTGCGGCTCATGGACACCGGGCCGATCCTCGAAGGGAGCCTGGTATGACGCCGACCAAGCGCAGCGCCTTGGGCATCGCCCGCGTCGACTCCGATGGCAAGCCCCTCTGGGCGCTGGTCGGCGAGGGCGCGCTCGCGACCATGAAGTCCGACCGGATCACGACCTCCCAACTGGAGGCCCTGCCCATAGACCAACGCGATGCTGAAGCACGGGTCAACCATGTGGTGGAGGCCCTCGAAGCGTACGGCGCCGACCTCGCGAGGACTCCGGGTGGCGCGGGGTGGCTGTACGTCCAGCACGTGCCGGCGCGGCGCCTGGTGGCACAGGTCGTACGTAAGCTGGCGGCGCTCAGCGCGTGGGAGCCGTTCGCCAAGGCCCCAGGTCCGCTGAGACTCGCGCCCTACGAAGGACTCGTCGGGCTGCGGTCGAGCAGCTCCCGCGAGTACCGGGCGTACACGGTCACCTGGTCGGGCATTGCCTACCTGCTCGGAGCCGCAGCCCTTCACAATCCCCTCCGATCCGCGCAGTTACGCAACCTCCCCCCTGCCCTGACGGCCGCATCGGTGCCGAGTTCGGCTCCCTCGGAGCTTCCAGTGAGCGAGGTGGTGGCGTTGTCGTGGTCGTCCCGTCACGCGGCCACTCTGCTGCCAGTGCTGGAGGAGCTGGCCAGGAGCGGGCGCCCCAGCCTCGTGGTGGACTTGGCGACCGACCCGGCGGAGCGGTGCCCGGCTTCGGGCGTCGCGGGGGTGACCCTGTGCTCGCCTCCGCCCAGTCTCTTCGACCTCTCCGGCGTCGTGGACGGGCTGAGGCCGCAGGATGACGGCCCCGTCGTTCGAGTCGACGAGCACGAGCTCCGACTGGCCCGATTGCTCCGCCTCGTGTCCGTACTTCTGGAGACGAGCGGCGGGTGCACCCAGCCATCTTGGCGATCCGTGGTCCGGGCGGAGACATGGTTGGACGGCGTTCTCGCCGCCGTACGGCCGCATACCGTCCTGGTCAGCAACGACACCAGCCCGCTGGGTACGCTGGCCGTACATGTGGCAGAGCGCCATGGGATGAACACGGTGCACGTCCAGCACGGGGCCTGGACGGCTGAGTCGGTCGCATGGCCCGCCCTGCACAGCCGCGACATCGTGGTCATGGGTGAGCGGGACCTCCCCCTCGCGAAGGAGTGGGTGCGCCACCCTGACGCCGAAGTCCATGTCCTGGGCCAGCCCCGCTTCGATGTACTCGCTGGCCTCGGCCGCGATACCCAGCGGCGCTACCTGGAACATCTGCTGGCCCACGGCCCGCGTCGCAGTCCTGCCCGTATCGCGGTGTGGGCCTGCCAGCCCCTCGGTCCTGACCGGCTCAAGGCCCAGGCCGACCTGCTGCTGGACGGTCTGTGGCAGGCCGGCAGCGACTGGGGCCTCGTCATCGCGCCGCACCCGGCGCAGAGCATCGACGTCTTCGCCCCCCTGCTCGAACGGCACGGTCGGCCGCTCATGGCCGTGGCCGATCCCCGGGTCAGCGCTCGTGGCTGCCTCGCCGGTGCCGACGCCCTGGCAAGCGCCTATTCGACGTGCGGCATCGAAGCCGCGCTGATGGGCGTGCCGGTGCTCGAACTGGGTTCGCCCGGCGAGCGCACGCTCGGACTCTCCGACCACGGCCTTGCACGGCGGTGCAGCACCGCCGATGACATCGCCGACGCTCTCGTCGCACTGCGCGGTCCGCACCCGCCTGCCGACCGGGCGGCGACGGACGCGGTGTGCCGCTGGCGCGGTGACAGCGCAGCCCAAGTCGCATGCCTCATCACCCGCCGCTCGGGCGGCCATGCCATGCACTCCCACCACATCAACCACGATGCCCGCGCCGCCGAGTCCGGACGGCCGCAGGGCGAAGGAGTACCTGTCCGATGACACACCTGACCGCCGACAGCGTCGCCGAACTCTTCGTCGGCGCTGTCGCCCTGGCCAAGAGCGGCGAGAGGGTCAGCCCTCGCGGCATGGCGACCCGTGAGGTGCGAGACGTCCACATGCGGCTGACGCAGCCGCGGGCTCGACTGCTGTACACGCCGCCGGCACGCGTCATCAACCCCGCGTTCGCCGTGGCGGAGACCGTGTGGCACCTCTCCGGTTCGGACGCCCCGTGGATCTTCGATTACAACGCACGCCTGCGGCAGTACGCCGACGACGGTGTCCTGCGGGGCGCGTACGGGCCGCGGATGCGGAAGTGGGCCGGGAAAGTGGATCAGCTGAGCCGCGTCGTCGAGATCCTCAAAGAGGACCCCGACTCCCGCCGGGCCCTGATCCAGCTCTACGACCCGGCCCAGGACGCCGCCGGGCACAAGGACGTGCCCTGCACTTTGGGCTTCGGCTTCCACCTGCGCACCGGCCGCCTGCACATGTCGACAACGATGCGTGGTCAGGACGTGTGGATCGGCATGCCGTACGACCTGTTCTTCTACACCGTGCTGCATGAGCTGGTCGCGGGCTGGCTCGGCGCCGAGCTGGGCGAGTTCCACCACCACGTGGGATCACTGCACATCTACGAGAACCATCTCGACCAGGCGGAAGAGCTGACCGCGGTGACCGCGAGCGCGGTCATGCCGAACCTCACCACACCGTGGCGGGGCTTCGACGATCTGCTCGACCAGGTCGAGGCCCGGGACGTGACCGGCCACCCGGGCTGGGACACGATGGCCGAGACACTGCGCAGCTACCGCCTGTGGAAGGACGGCGCGCGTGAGCAGGCGTGGCGGGTCGCCGACAAGATCGACGGGCCGCTGGGCGAGGCGCTCATCGCCTGGTACGGCGAGCTGAATCGTCATGCCGGCGCCTCGACCGCGCGCGAGACGGCGGGGACGCGGTGATGGCCACCATGGACCGCGCGCCCTCGGTCATCCTCGGGCTGTGTTCCTTCACGCACGACTCCTCCGCTGCCCTGCTGGTAGACGGGGAGCTAATCGGCTTCGTGGAGGAGGAGCGCCTCTCCCAGCACAAACACACCAAGGACTACCCCGGCTACGCAGTCGAGTGGCTGCTCGGCGAGGCCCGGCTCACCGCGGCCGACGTCGACGCCGTCGCCTACAACTTCCAGCCCGCCCACTACCTGGCCGAGTCCCCAGCAGCCCTGCGCCTGTCTCTGTCGCCGACGACGCGCGATCGGGCGCTGCCGAGGGCTCACGGCTTCACCAAGGTGGCGCTGCGCACCCATCTGCGAACCCGCGCCCTCGGTCGGCGGTTCCCCTCCGCTGGCGTCATCCCTGTCTTGCACCACCGGGCTCACCAGCTGACGGCCTTCGCCGCCTCAGGGTGGGACGAGTCCGCCGTGCTCATCGTGGACAGCCTCGGCGAGCGGCAGACCACCACCATCGCCTGTGGACACAACGCGCTCCACCCTTCCACCCGCACCCTGGAGGCGATCAACGACCCTGCCTCCCTGGGCTATGTGTACGGCGCGGTCACCGAGCACCTCGGGTGGCGCCGTGGTGACGAGGAGGGCACCGTGATGGCGCTCGCCGCCCTCGGCGATCCGGAGCGGTTCCGCCCACTTTTTGCCCGGGCCCTGCGCACAACACCCACGGGCTTTTCGGTCGACCCCGCCTACTTCCCGCCGCGCGTGCTGACCTCGGGCTACCCGAGGACCTCTCGCCGCTTCATGGACGAGACGTGCCCCGAGCGCCACCCGAGCGAGCCGATCCAAGACGTCCACCGGGATTTGGCCGCCGCCCTCCAGGAGCGCACCGAGCAGGTGATGCTGCATCTGGCCCGCAGGGCCCGGATGATCACCAGATCGCGCCGCCTGTGTGTCGGCGGTGGAGTCGCCACGAACTGCGTGAGCATCGGGCGGATCGTCGAGGCCGGAATTTTCGACGAAGTCTTCGTCCCGCCCGCCCCGGGCGACGCCGGCACCGCGATCGGGGCCGCCATCGCCGCACACACCGGCAGCCGCAGCCGGCGGCCCGTGTCCGGCGTCGCCCGGGCCTGCTATCTCGGCCCGTCGTACCAGCACCAGGCCCTTGACCTCACGCCATGGCCCGGGCTCCAGCAGAAGACGCTGGGCGTGGAGTCCGCCGAGTTCCTCGCCGACCAGCTTGCCCACGGCATGATCGTCGGGCTCTTCCAGGGACGAGTCGAAGCCGGCCCTCGCGCCCTTGGGAATCGCTCGATCCTCGCCTCTCCATTGGAGCCCGGGGTCGTCGAGCGTCTGAACGCCACCGTGAAGTTCCGGGAGCCGTTCCGCCCATTCGCCCCCATGGTCCTGGCCGAACGCGCCGCGGAGTTCTTCACCCTCGGCCAAGAGGCGCCGTACATGTCGATGGCGTCCGGCGTAACCGACGAGGCGCGCGAGCGCGTGCCGGCCATCGTGCACGCCAACGGCACCTCCCGCCTCCAGACCGTCACCCGGTCGCAGAACGCGTTCATGCACGACGTGCTGAGCGCCTTCGCCCGCCGTACAGGGGTGCCGGTGCTGATCAACACCTCCCTCAACGTCAAGGGCAAGCCGATCTGCGGAACACCAGAGATGGCGCTGGACTGCCTGGCCAACTCCGGACTGGACGCCCTGCTGCTGGAAGGTCGGTGGATCACAAAGTGAAGATCGGATACAGCTTCTGGGGATTCCTCGGCAACGGAATCACCGACACCCCAGACGGGGGCCGCAGCCACCGCCGGCCCCTGATCGACGCCCTCCTCGGCCGCGGCCACGAGATCGTCTTCCTACAGGCCAACCGCGACCTGATCGAGGCTGGCGACGACCTCGGCAACGCCTACGCCTTCCACAGCGGCACCCCGGACATCGACGTCCTGTTCCTGGAGTGGCGCTGGGCAATCGACGGGCGCAACACCACCCCGTGCGGCACCGAGGGGCACACCTGCGACCTGCACCGCCAGACAGAGCTGGTCACCTGGTACACAGTTCGGCTCGGCACCCCGACCGTGATCTGGGATAAGGACCGCCAGCTCCGGCCGGACAGCGTGTGGCGGCGTATCCGCCAAACCACTGTGTGCGAGGCCGCTCTCGAACCTACGGCGAACGCCCACCGCCTGCTCTTCCCGGTCGACGACCGTCTCCTCGATGAGGCGGATCCGATCGTGCTCGCCAAGAAGCCCAGGGATCTCGTCCTCGGGTACGTCGGCAACCAGTACGACCGCGACGAGCATTTCGACCGCTTCTTCGCGTCGGCCGCCACCCGCTTCGATCACCTGGTCGGGGGCAAGTGGACCAAGACCGGTCGCTGGCCGCACGTCCGGTTCCTCGGCAGGCTCCCCTTCGAGGCGGTCCACGCCGTGTATGGCAGGTCTCTGGCAACCGTGCTGATGCTGCCGGAGCGGTACGCCGTCGTCGGGCAGATGACGCAGCGGATCTTCGAGGCCGTCCTCGTCGGCTGCCTGCCGCTCACCCCTGCCGACATCCTGCACGCGGACCGCTTCGTGCCCAAGGAACTGATCGTCAGCTCCGGCAGCGAGGTGATCGAGCGGCTCGCCCACCTCCAGCGGATCGCCGGCACCCAGCAGCACGCGGACCTGATCGCAGCCTGCCTGGACCGCCTGGACCTGTTCCGCCTGAGTCGGCAGGTAGACGCGTTGGAAGCCGTACTGGACACGGCTGCCAGCCCCGTAAATGTGGAGCGGGGAGCGGCGTGATGCAGCTGGCTTCCCAGACCATGGCACCTGGATCATCCGAACGTGTCCGACCGGGCGGTCCGACCGGGCACCCGAGCGCCTCTACGCTGGAGCACCATGAAGAAGGTCGCCATCGTCGGCTGCGGAGGCAGCGGCAAGTCCTACCTGGCACGCGAGCTGGGCAGGATCCTCGACGCCCCGGTCACTCACCTGGACGCCGCGTTCTACGACGACGCGTGGAACGCGCTGCCCATGGAGAAGTTCGCCGCCCTGCAGCGGGACCTGGTCGCGCAGCCGAAGTGGGTGATCGACGGCAACTACAACTCCACCTTGCAGATCCGGCTCGAAGCCTGCGACACGGTGGTCCTCATGGACGTCTCGACCGTGGCCGCGCTGTACGGGATCTTCTCCCGTCAGGTCCGGCACGGGGCAGGGCACAAGGGCAACGGGGTGCACAACCGCATCCACTGGGGCGTGATCAAGTACGTGGCGACGTACCGCCGCAAGATGCGCCCGCGCGTCATGGCCAAGATCGAGGAATTCGCCTCGGGCCGTGCCGAGGTGGTGCTGCTGCGCAACCGGCGACAGACGCACCGCTGGCTGGGCAAGGTCGCCGCCGAGCACCGCTGAGCGCTCCGCGCCCCCGAGGGGAGGGTGCGGCATGAGCGGCGCCAACCCGTTCCTGGACCCCGCGCGGCAAGCGGAGCTGTATGGGCACGCCTCGCGGCTGGCCGGCCGGTCCAATGCCCTGATGCGGGCAAAAACCTCCGGACGCCCGGTACCAGACACGATCGTGCGCCTGGTGCGCGCCCACCACGAGCGGGCAGACAAGCTCGGCCTGGTCTTGGACGTCGGCTGTGGTCGCGGTACAAGCAGTCTGGCCCTGGCCCAGCAACTCCGGCCGCAGCGGGTACTCGGTCTCGACGCGGCTCCGGCCTTGATCGAACAGGCCCTGCACCGCGCTCAACGGCTCCCCAACGTCCCAGTCAGCTTCCTCATGGGCAACTTCCACCAACTGCCGCTTCCTGCCCAGTCATTCGACGTCGCTGTCGCAGCCTTCTGCCTTTACCACTCACCGCAGCCTCAGACGGTGGTCGCGGAGATGAAGCGGGTGCTGGCTCCGGGAGGGCTGGCCGTGCTCGTCACGAAGGGACTCGACAGCTACTGGGAGATGGACCAGCTGGTCGCTGCCGCCGGCCTCGACCCGCGGGCCGAGCAGCACGAGAGCCTGTACATCTCGGCGCACAGCGACAACCTCGCCCACCTGGCCGCCGTGTCGCTCGACGTACTCGCTGTGGAGCACGAGGAACACCGCTTCACCTTCGACGGACACGACCACGTGGCGGAGTACCTGGCCACCAACCCGAAGTACGACCTCGCCCCGGGCCTTTACGGCAATCCTGGCGCGCTCGCGGCAACACTGCATGAGTTCCTGCCGGACCGGCCCCTCACCACCAAGTCCCTCGTCACCTTCGTGGTGGCCCAGTCAGGGGGAGGACGGTCGTGAGCGTTCGCCAGTTCACCAAGCACTACGAGACCCCCGGCCGGGTGGCCTCGGCAGCCCGCCATCACGCCTGGCTCGTCGAGCACGCACCGCCGCTGCGGCTTCCGGCGCTGACGGTGGTGGGGCCGACGAGCCTGACATACGAGTGGATCGACGGCCGTCCTGCCCGGACCGAGGACCTGCCGGCCCTGGCTGGGTTGCTGGGCGATGTCCACGGGGCCGCCTGGATCACCGACCTCCGGCCGGCCGCGCTCTACAGGCCCCACCGTTTCCGTGACGGCATCGCGTTCGGCGACTACATCGGTCCCCGGCAGGCTGCCCTGCGAAGAAGGCTGGAACAGGGGTACCTGCCGGACCGCGGGGCCTTGCACGCATTGCTGACGCTGCTGGAGAAGACCGCCGAGGGGCCGACCGCCTTCTACAAGGACAGCAACCCGCGAAACTTCATCATCACCGAGGCCGGCGAGATCTACACGGTCGACACCGACGATCTGACGCTGGCGCCGATGGGTTACGACCTGGCGAAACTGATCGCGACGCTGGTCCTGACGTACGGGCCTTTGCCGGCTCCAACCATTGACTCGGCCCTGCGCGCCTACAACGAGGCCGCCGTACGCCACGACCCCCAGCTTGGCATCACGGATCGCGAGCGGCTCGACGACTTCCTCGCCCTGCACGCCGTGCTGACCGCTCCGTACGCCGGGCGCAACGGCTACCGCTACAGCTGGTTGCCCCGACCCTGCCCCCGAGGATCCGCATGATCACCACCGAACTCGTCTTCGTCCGCCACGGCGAAGCCCAGTGCAACGTCGACGGCCTGGTAGGCGGCCCGCGCACCTGCACCGGGCTTACCAACCGCGGATACGCACAGACCGAACATGTCGCGCTCCGCCTCGCCATCGAGCACCGCGACAAGCCGTTCGACGCCCTGTACACCGGCCCGCGCCTCCGCCTGCGCCAGACCGGCGAGATCATCAGCCAGGCCCTCAACCTCCCCATGTCCACCGACGACCGCCTCGACGGTCCGGTCCACGGTGCCGCCGACGGCAGACCCTGGGCCGAGGTGAAAACCGCCGCCGACGGCGGGCCGCACGCCCACCCGGACAGGCCCTGGGCTGCTGGATCCGACACGTGGAACGGCTACCTGGAGCGGGCAGGCCGCCTCCTACGGGAGCTCATCGACCATCACGAGGGTGAGCGCATCCTGTTCGCCGCGCACGGCGAGACCGTGATCGTCGCCCACACCCTGCTCCTGGGAATCCCGCTCGGATCTCCGGCCGGGTTCACGGTCTCTCACGGGTCCATCACCCGGTGGCAATACCACCTCAACCGGCTTGGGCAGAGACGGTGGATGCTCGACCGCCACAACGACACGGAGCACCTGGCCGCCTTATCGCAGGAGGCTGTCGCGTGATCACGCTGTCCGATGATCCGCGGCTGAGCCTGGCACGCGGCGCGCTGGGAGCGGTCCGGATCGTGCACGATCCGACTCTCCCGCCCCGAGTCCTACGTCTCGTCGACGCCGACGGCAATGAGTTCTTCGCCAAGCAGCACAGCGAACGCGACCGATACACCCGAGAACTCCATGCCTATCTCGCCTGGGGAGCTCACCTGATCGGGCACGTCCCCCGAGTGGTGGGCCAGCAGGACAGAACATGCACCCTGCTGCTCACAGCGGTGCGCGGCGTACGGGCGGATACGGTCGCGCCCGGGTCGCCGGAGGAGGAGCAGGCTCACTACGAGGCCGGGCGCGTGCTGGGCAAGCTGCATCACGCCACCTCGGTACCGCGTACCGGCGCCGTCGGCACGGAACTCGCCCAGCGGCTACGCGAGTGGATCGTCCGTGCAGTCCGGGCCGGCCTCATCTCCACGGCCGAACGCGACCGCATGAGCCACAGCGCGGACGTCCTGGCGAACACGCTCATGGACAGCGCGGTGTGCCACCTCGACTACCAGCCGCGAAACTGGCTCCTTGGGGAGGTCTTCGGGATGTGCGACTTCGAGCACATGCGCCGGGACGCCCGCATCCGCGACTTCGCCCGGCTCGAATTCCGCCGCTGGCAGGCCGCCCCCTACCTCCGCACGGCCTTCTTCGCCGGATACGGAACGCCGCTGAACGACACCGAACAGCGACTGCTGGAGTCCTTCGGCGCGATCGAGGCCGTCACCGCCCTGGTCCGCGGACACGAGCAGGACGATCTCGCCCTCAGCGCCCACGGCCGCACCGTTCTCGCCCGGCTCGCCTGAACCACCACCCTCCTCGGATTCCTGGAGAACTCCGTGTCACAGCACGCATCCCACCTGACCACCACCGTCCCCCGCCGGGCCGTGGTGACCGGCGCCGCCGGCTTTATCGGCTCCCACCTCGCCCATGCCCTCGTCCAGGCCGGCGCCGTCGTCGTCGGCGTCGACCGCCGCGACCCGGCCACCGACCCCACGGCCGCAGCCAACCTTGCCGCCCTGCAGAGGCTCCCGGGGTACATGCACGTCACCGCTGACCTCCTCAACTGCGCGATCGAGCCGCTTCTCGTGGACGCGAACGCCGTCTTTCACCTGGCCGGCATCCCCGGGGTACGCCCCTCCTGGGGACCACAGTTCAGCGAGTACGTCGCCTCCAACGTTCTCGCCACCCACCGCGTCATGGACGCCATCACCCGCATGGGCATTCCCCGGCTGGTGGTGGCCTCATCCTCCAGCGTCTACGGCCCCACCGAGGGCGGTCCGAGCGTCGAAACCGACCGGCCACAGCCGGCATCCCCGTACGCGGTCACGAAACTCGCCGAGGAGCAGCTCTGCCTCGCGCACTCCGCCCAGGCCCATTGCCCCACCAGCGTCGTCGCACTGCGGTACTTCACCGTTTACGGCCCCCGGCAGCGCCCCGACATGTTCACGCACCGCGCCCTCACGGCCGCCCTGACCGGCCAGGCACTACCTCTGTACGGAGACGGGCACCAGCGCAGGGACTTCACGTACATCGACGACGCGGTCGCCGCCACCATCGCCGCGGCCACGATCCCGACCGCCAGCGGAGTGATCAACGTGGGCGGTGGTTCGAGCGCCTCCCTGCTGGAAGTGATCAACATCGCGAACAGCCTCTCAGGCCGCGAGATCCAAATTCACCAGGAAAACCCCCGCAGCGGCGACGTCCTCACCACCCGCGCCGACCCTAGCCGTGCCCATGAGGTCTTGGGCTGGCAGCCCCAGGTCGACCTTCACAACGGCATGCGAGCCCACATGCAGACGCTGGCTGCCGAGACCGCAGCGTACGGCCGCGCGGCATAACCAACGGGACACCAGGAGGAGTTGCAGTGGAGAGTCCTGAAAAGGCGCGACTGGAAGCCTTCTTCCGGCAGATCACAACACGGTTCCCCGCTGGCGAGCACGTCACCACGCTGATCATCACGCACCTGCTCTCCGAGCGGCCGGCGTTCCTCCGCGCGATGGCCGCGACGTCCACGGTCGGTGCTGTACTACCCAAGCCCAGGTCCGTCGACCAGCCGACGTTAGAAAAGGTCCGACGTGCCTTCACCATCCATGACCTGAACCGAGAACTGTTTGCCGACTCGACCTGGGCGTTGGAGTACCTGGAGGACACAGCGGGCGGCCGGAACGTCATCCTGATAGACATCGGCGGCTACTTCGCGCCGTGCCTCGACACCCTGGTAGAGAAGTTTTCCGGCCGCGTCCTCGGCGTCGTCGAGGACACCGAGAACGGACACCAGCGGTACGCGGCACTCGACCGCCTGCCCTGCCCCGTCGTCTCGGTGGCCCGCTCCCCGCTGAAGGACTGCGAGGACCACCTAGTGGGCCGGTCCATCGTCTTCTCGACCGACGCCCTAGTACGCGCCCGCGGCGACATTCTGACCAGCCGAAACGCCTGCGTCATCGGGTTCGGCAAGGTCGGCCGGGCCATCGCTCAGACGCTGCGCGCCCAAGACCTGCGCGTCACCGTCCACGACACCGATCCGGTCAAGAGAGTGCAGGCGCATTCCCATGGCTTCCGTACGAGCGCGTCGACGGCCGAGGCGCTCCGGGAGGCGGAACTCGTCATGTGTGCCACAGGCAACCTCGCTCTACGCCAAGGCGATTTCTCCGCACTACGCAACGGGGCGTATCTCGCCTCGGTGACGTCCTCAGAGGACGAACTTGAACTCGGCAGCCTCCATGGCCTCTACAAGCGCACCCCGGTCAACGAGCACCTGACGCGTTACGAGATCACGGGCCACTACTTCTACGTCCTTGCTGACGGCGGCGCCGTCAACTTCGTGCACGGCGCCGCCGTCGGCTCATACATCCATCTCGTTCAGGCCGAAATACTCGCCGCCACCGCGGCCCTTAGCCACGGCCGCTTCCAGTCCGGTCTCCACGAAATGCCCGCACCCGACCGCCAAGCCATCGCCAGGATCTGGTTCGACTACTTCGACAGGTGATCCCATGCCGCCTTCCCCCGACCACATCCGCGCCACCGTTGAGGCGTACCTCACCCGCCACCCTTCCGAGCGGGACGCCCTGGCTGCGCTCTTCGTCGTCCTTACCGGCGAGGACGATCCGACCAGCCGCAAGACCTTTCCCACGCACGTCACCTGCAGCGCCATCGTCATCAACAGCAACGACCGGGTGCTCCACATTCAGCACAACGCCACGGGCAAGGCCCTCGCTCCCGGCGGCCACAACGAGCCAGGCGACAAAGACCTTCCCGGTGCCGCCCTTCGTGAACTGGGCGAGGAGGCCGGCATTCCTCGCGATGCCGTCGTCCCCCTCCCCGGCTTCGAGACCGTGCCGCTGGACATCGACGTACACGACATCGCCGCCAACCCCGCGAAGGGCGAGCCGGCACACCAGCACGTGGACTTCCGCTGGGCCTTCCTCATTCGGACCGAACACGCCGTGAGGCTCCAAACCGAAGAGGTCAGCGGCTACGAGTGGCGGTCCTTCGAGGACTCTGCCTCGCCGACCGTCCGCGCCAAGCTGGCCCTCCTCCCCCGCCCCACCCATTCCTGACACTCACCGACGGGAGTACGCCGTGGCAGCCACCACCGCCGCACCGCCGAGCACCGCGCGCCACCACCACATAGCGGTCATCCCTTGCCGCTGGGGAGCCTCCCGGTTTCCGGGAAAGCCCCTTGCGCAGCTGGGGGACAAGCCACTGCTGTGGCATGTCCACCAGCGCTGCCTGGAGGCAAAGTGCCTCGACGGGGTGGTGGTCGCCACCGATGACGAGCGCATCGAGAAGGCGTGTCACCGCCTGGGCGTCGAGTGCATGCGGACAGGCGAACACCTCACCGGCACGGACCGCGTCGCGGAGTGCGCAGAACGCCTGCCCGCAGACGCCTACATCAACGTCCAGGGGGACGAGCCGTTCATCTCCCCCACCGCGATTGACGCTGTCTCCCGAGCCATGGAGCACCTGGCACCCAGAGCCCTGGCAGTGAACGCATACACAGAGCTGGACGACGCCGGTGCCGTCCTGGACCACAACGTCGTCAAGGTCGTCGTCGACGCCGAGCACAACGCCCTCATGTTCTCCCGGCAGCCGATCCCCTACCCGCGCGGTGACCGGCCGAGGTACCTGCGTCAGCTCGGTCTCTACGGCTTCACCCGAACGGCCCTCGACACGTTCCGGCGTCTCCCTCAGGGGCCGCTGGAACGTACCGAAGGCGTGGAGATGCTGCGCTTCATCGAGCATGGCCACGACGTACGGATGCTCGGCGTCGCGGACGATGGGTTGGCGGTCGACACTCCCGAGGACCTCGCGAGGGCCGGCACCTTGTTGCGGACTCACACCGGGCGGGCGATCGCCCGCTTCTCCTGATGACCGCGGTCGACCGCCAGTCCCTGGATCCGGCGCTCTGCTCACACGCTTCGACGAGACCGCGCCCGTCCCCGGCGCCGCAGCAGCATGCTCGGCGTTTTGGCCACCGCCGCTCCGACCCCTGACCCAGGGGCCGCAAGGGTCGATGCCACCCGCAAGCTCCGGCGCGCGCTGAATCCCAGGGTTACCAACACGACCGAAACACATGTGTTCGAAATTGCGGCTGGCTCGTTGAGCCACACGAACCAGCCGCACAACCGTCAAGGGGGACCACGTTGACTTCGGCCAGAACACCAGCGCATGCGACTCCCCATAACGTGGCACGAGGGGATGGGTACTCGTACCGCGACGAGTCCAGCGGCATGGCCTCTGTGCGGATGATCATGGTCGCCACCATGGCGCGGGGGCTGCCCACGCCGGCTCTCCGGTCGCTGAGCTGCTCCGAGCCGGGAGGCGCCCGGTGAAGAGGTTCTTCGGACGCGTGCGGATGGCGGAGCCGGAGGTCTCCGACGCCGAGGAGGAACTCTTCGGCGGTCCTTTGCGCTACGACTTGGGCTGGTCGGAACACGAGCGTGCCCGGCTGGACTTAACGATGATGTCGGCTCTGCGCTCCATGCCCGGTCTGGTCGGGGCGACCTTGCGGATGGCGTGGCGTGCCGACCGCCGCGCGCTGCTCACGGTCGCCGTCAGCGAAATCGGGCAGGGTGTCGCCGCGGCGGTCGGGTTGCTCGCGGTCAACGCCGTCATGCACGCGCTGCTCGGCTCGGGCACCGCCGAGCAGCGGCTGCACGCGGTGCTGCCGGGCCTGGTCGCCGCCGCAGCAGCGGCCGTGGTCAACTCGGGTCTGGCCGGCTGGTCCACCTCGCGGGCGGGCCGGCTGGAGCCGCTGGTCGAGCGGATCGCCACGACCCAGTACCTGGCCGCAGCCGCGTCGGTGGAGCTGGAGGCCATCGAGGACCCGGAGTTCCGACGCCTGATCGATGTCGCCCAGTACGGCGCCGCATCCGCCCGCCGCATGATCAGCGCCTGCGTGGCCGCGCTGAACGGCACCATCTCCCTGATCTCCACGGCCAGCGTCCTCACCATCCTCCACCCGGTGCTGCTGCCGCTGCTGATCCTGATCGCGGCGCCGCGCGGCTGGGGCGCGATGCGGGTGGCGCAGGAACGGTACGTGTCGGTGATGACCTGGGTCGAGCACGTACGGGCCAGCCGCCTCATCGGGAACCTGCTCACCGAGCGCTCCGCCGCGCAGGAGGTGCGCATCCATGCCGTCGGGCCGTTCCTGCTCAGCCGCTACGAGCGGATGGCCGAGAGCGCCGAGGCCGAGCAGGAGCGGCTGGCCGTCGGCAAGGCGGTCACCGAGTGGGTGGCCGCCGCGTTGTCCGGGCTCGCCATGGCGGCGACGTACGCGGCCATGTTCTGGCTGATCACGAGCGGGCACATGAGTCTGGCCGTGGCCGGGACCGCCGTCATCGCCGTCCGGTCCGGCTCGGCGAGCCTGGGCGCGCTGGTGATGAACATCAACCAGCTGCACGAGGAGTCCCTCTACGTCCGCGACCACGCCCGCTTCCTGGACGAGGCGGCGCGGCGCACCATTCCCAGCGGGGGCGATCCCGTTCCGACGCGGGTGAGGCAGGTCGCTCTGGAAAAAGTGAGCTACCGCTACCCGGACCGGGAAGCCCCCGCCCTGGACGAGGTCTCCCTCACGCTGCCCATGGGCTCGGTCACCGCCGTGGTCGGCGAGAACGGCTCAGGCAAGAGCACTCTGATGAAGGTGTTGTCGGGCCTGTTGCTGCCGCAGAGCGGGATCGTGTGGTGGGGAGAAGCGGACATCGCTTCCCTGGACCGCTCCGATGTCTTCGACCGCGTCTCACTGCTCACCCAGGACTTCCAACGCTGGCCCGTGACAGCGGCGTTGAACATCCGTATCGGCCGGCCCGCCCGGCCGGCCGATCCCGAGCACCTGCAGCCTTCGGTGGACTACGCGGGTGCCGGACCGGTCATCGCAAAACTTCCCGAAGGGCTGCGCACCCTGCTGGCCCGGATGTTCCGCGGCGCGAGCGAACTGTCCGGCGGCGAGTGGCAGAAGATCGGGCTCGCCCGGACCCACTGGCGCAGCGCCACCTCGGATGCCGACGGCGTGCTCATCGTGGACGAGCCCACCTCCGCCCTCGACCCGGAAGCGGAGATCGCCGCCTTCGACCGCATCCGCCGGCTCGCCGCCCCGAACCGGGCCGTCGTCCTGGTCACCCACCGCATGTCCGGCGTCCGCCACGCCGACCGCATCTACGTCCTGCACCACGGACGCCTCGTAGAGCACGGCAGCCACGACGAACTCATGGCCGCCCAAGGCCGCTACGCCTCGATGTTCGACGCGCAAGCCGCCCAGTACGCCCCCGCGGGCACCATCCCCCGCCCCGGCTCCCCCACCATCGCAGATCCCGCATGACCCGCTCGAAAGGCCCCCGGGTGACGACTCCCCCCACGACCGCACAGGAACACGATCCCAGTGCACTGCGGCACCGGCTCGTCGACCAGCTCCTCGCGGCTGGCCACGTACGCACCGCCACTGTCGAGGCCGCCCTGCGCAGGGTTCCCCGCCATGCCTTCGCACCGGAAGTGCCCGTTAAGACCGCGTACGCCGATGACATCATCCCCACACGCCACACGCCCGACGGCCGGATCAGCAGCTCCGTCAGCGCACCGTGGCTCCAGGCCGTCATGCTCGAATCGGCCCGCCTCCGGCCTGGCCACCATGTCCTGGAGGTCGGCTCAGGCGGTTACAACGCCGCCTTGATCGCCGAACTGGTCGGCCCGACCGGACAGGCCACCACCGTCGACATCGACCCAGACGTCACCGACCGCGCCGCCCGCTTCCTCGCCGCCGCCGGATACGACCGTGTCCGTGTCCTCACCGCGGACGCCGAGTATCTGCCCGCCGATGTCGTCCCCGAAGGCGGATTCGACGCGGTGATCGTCACGGTCGACACCTGGGATCTGCCGTGGATCACCATGGTCGCGGAGGGCGGACGCCTCGTCGCCCCGCTACGCCTCCACCAGTACGTTTGGTCCATTGGGTTCACGAAACACGACGGTGCACTCATCAGTGAGGAGCCACTCACCGTGTGCGGCTTCGTCCCCATGCAAGGCGCCGGCGCATGGGAACCGAATCTACGCACCATCCCAGGCTGCGGCATCCGCCTTGCCTTCGAGGACGGAACACCCATGCCCGTCGACCAGCTGGCCCCGGCCTTCGACATGGCGCCCTCAACGGTTCGTACACACGTCACCGTCGGGGGTGAGGAACCCTTCGACTCCCTCAGCTTCTATCTGGCCGGGGCTCTCCCCGGCTTCTGCCGCCTGTCCGTCGACCCGGACCACCACACCGGCGTCATCAGTCCCCCACCCCCGCACTGGCCCGGCGCGGCCATGGTGCGTGGGAGGTCACTCGCCCGTCTGGCACACGAGCGGATCGGAGACGGCGAAAATGGCAACGGCGCCTACGAGTTCGTCATCCACGGCTACGGACCGGCCGGTCACCTGGCGGCCACAGAAATGGCCGAGCACGTCCGGCACTGGCAGCGCAACCACCGCGCCGCACCCTGCCCGCACATCACGGTCCAGCCCAAGGACGCCACCGGACCGACCGGCGCCTATACCGACGGCCTGCACGTGTTCCATAAGAAACACACGCGGATCAAGATCGACTGGCCCGTCATTCCCGGCGAAGCAGCGCCTGCAGCCCTTGCCGACGCCCAAGACCATGAGCCCTGCTGTTCGGCCCGCTCGCAAAGCGGCCGAGTGGCGACCGTGCCGGCCACCGCCGACTACTGGGAGCCGCTCTGGGCCGGCGGACGCCGGTATCGCGAGGTCACCAGCACCGAGGCAGCGATGCTGGCCGATCATGTCGGACCGGGCCACGGACGCCCGGCACTCGACATCGGCACTGGCGAGGGTTCACTCGCCCGCCACCTTCACCAGCTCGGTTACCGCACCATCGGCATCGACTTCGCGCCCAGCGCCATCGCCGCGGCCCGCAACACCCAGCGGGGCGACGGGCCGGCCTGGCACCTGATGGACTTCGTCTCCGACGACCTCAGCGCCCTGCCGGATGCCGCGTATGCGATCGTCACCTGCCGCCTGGTCTACCGGTGGATCGACGACAAGGCGGCCTTCCTCGACCGCGTCCGACAGGTCCTGGCGCCCGGCGGGACCTTCTGGGTCGTCACCGAACTCGCCGGCCGCCGCGAGGAGGACGATCCGTACAGGCACCTCGGTATCACACCCGCCGAGGCCGAAATCCTCACCGCGGGCTGGTCCGTAGTACGCACCGCCGATCTCGACGTGCTGCGCTGCTATGCACTCCGCCCCTGAACTGAGCACGGAGGTCGACGTGTTGGACATCGAGCATCAGACCCGCCTCGCCTGGGACACCTATGGAAAGCACCACCTGGAGCGCGCCACTCCCCTGCCGGAAGTGGAACGGATCAGCTGGGGCCCTGCAGCGAACGGGCCCGGGGACGCCCTCCTCGGGGACGTCGAGGGCCTGCGGGTCCTAGACATCGGCTGCGGCCCTGGTCGGCACGCCGCCCACCTGGCCCGCACCTACGGAGCGCAGGTGGACGGCGTCGATGCTTCCCTCAGCCAAATCGAGAGAGCGCGTGCCCGCTACCCCGATGTACCGGACCTGCGGCTGGTGCACGCCGACGCTGTCGAGTACCTGGGCACGACAGCCCCGTACGACGTGATCTACTCCCTCAGCACCTTCCACTTCCTCGACCCGCATCGGCTCTTGCCCGCCCTGTCGACCGCCGTCAAACCGGGCGGACGGCTGTACTTCACCGTGCTGCACACCAACTCCGATGGCGACGGCCCCACCTCGACCGTCACCCCACGCCCGGAGATCCTGCGCATGGCCGGCGGCGACGATCTCACGGTGCACATGTGGGTGCTCACACCCGAGTTGTGGGAAGACCTGCTCGTGCACTACGGGTTCCGCGTGCAGGGCATCACCGTCCTCGACGCGCCGGAGAGGAACAACCACGCCTCCTACCGACTGTTCCAGGTCCACCGGCCGGCCCGGATCACCGCCCGTCCCCGCACCGCGAAGCCACCCGTCGCCCATGCGGCCGTCGGCGTCGGCGCAGTGCTCCTCGGACCCGAGGGCCTCCTCCTCGGCCGACACCGGCTGGGCACACGGGAGCTGCCCGGCGGGACCGTGGAGCCGGGCGAGTCACTGCACGAGGCAGTCGTGCGCGAACTCGCCGAGGAGACCGGTCTGTGCGCCGACCCGGCCGACGTCCGTCTTCTCGGCATGTTCCTCGACCAGGTCGGCGACGTCGTCCGCATCACCTTCGGCGCGCTCGCCACCCACTGGCAAGGCGAGCCGGCCGACCAGCCTGGCGAGAGTGTCGGAGACTGGCGCTGGTGGCCGCTGGATGCCCTGCCGCCGGACCTGTTCGAATGCAGCGCCCAGATCCTCACAACCTGGCGCCCGGACCTCCCCATCGACCACGCCCCCGCCCGCTTCTCGCCCATCACCGACCCGCACACGACCGCCTCCGCGTCATCCCAGCCCTGACTGAGGCGGGCCTCGCCCGGTGAACCCCCTACCGCCTCACCCATCGCCGAATCAACAGGACCGATCCCGTGACCACTCCACGCCGTGCCACGCCCGCCGATGCCGAAGGCATCACCCGCCTGCGGTCCGAGCTGATCCTCTCCCAGCCGCTCACCCCTGACTGGCTGGCCCTGTGCCGAGACCAACTGACCGAACGCCTCGAGGCTCACGGCGATGCCCGGGCCTACGTCGTCGAAGCACCCGAGGGAGGACTCGTCACCTGCGCCCTGGCACTCGTCAGCCCCGTACTGCCCGCAGCCCGGTATCCCAAGGGACTGGCCGCACGCATCCAAGCCGTGGCCACCCGGCCCGGGTACCGACGTCGCGGCTACGCCAAAGCCGCCCTCACCGCGCTCCTCAACGACCTGGAGCAGGAGGACATCACCCTTTTCGAACTGCACGCCAGTGACGAATCCACGTCTCTGTACGAGGGGCTCGGATTCGTCAGCGATCCAGCACTGATGCGCAGAACCGCACTACCTCCGCAATCCCGCGGTCAGCACAGGTGCGGCGCTCTGACCGACGACTGGGACACGATCCAGCGTCTGGCCGACACGTTCAGCCGTCTCGATGCCGAGAACGGACTCGCGCCAGAGGAGCAATGGACCCTGCAAGTGCTCAAGCTCGCCGAAGAGGTCGGCGAGGCCGCGCAGGCCGTCATCGGAGCCCGGGGCACCAACCCGAGAAAAGGGCACAGCCACACGTGGACAGACGTCCAAGACGAGGTGGCCGACGCTGTCATCACTGGCATGGTCGCCCTCGCACGACTGCGTCCCGACGCACGTGAATACTTCACTGCCGTCCTGGCCCGAAAAGCCGCGAAGTTCCTTCCATCACAGGATTCCGGCGACGAGCTGCTTCGCTGACGTAGCCCTGCCACGTGCTCCCGCTTCTCGACGTGCGCAACCGCCTCTCCCGGCAGTGACGGATGCGGCCAGAGACGCATGGGCCCCGGCTAGACGTCGTCAGCCGGGGCCTGCATGCATGCAGAGACAGCTCAGCGGTTCAGGACTCGTCGTAGCGAGCGAGGAAGTCCAGCTCGGCTTGAGAGATCCGCCGCGGCCTGCCGGTCTCCAGGTTGTACGCGGCCATCAAGGTCGTGGCTTCGGCATACAGATGGTCCGCGTCACGGATTTCGTAGGCAAGTTCCAGCCTCGCCCCCCGACAGGTGACGACCCTGACGTGCACGTCAACGGGCTCCTCGCGGTAGGACAGGGGAGCGCGGTAGTCCACGATGGAGCGGCTGACCACGAATGCGTGCTGGCGGCGGCCGGCTTCGTCGGTGGGCAGCATCTCCTGGAACATCCGGGTCCTCGCCTCCTCCATGTACCGGGGGAAGAGTGCGTTATTGACGTGCCCGTACGCGTCCGCGTCGGCCCAGCGCAACGGGAGGGCATAGGTGTACTTCTTCACGAGAAAGGTCTTCCTGTGTGTGTGGGGGGCAGATGGCATGGGGGCCACTGATGCTGTCGGCGGGCGGCTCTGAGCGAGGCCATCCATCTCGGTCCTTCAGCCTGCCATGCAGCTCTTCGGCGACTCGGCATTGCCTTCCTGAACCTGCTGCAGGACATCGCGGAGCACACGCTGCTCGGTGTCGCGCTCGTCGAGGAGCTGCCCGATGCGAACGCTTGCCGCCGCAGGATCGGCCGGCAGCGCAGCGCGCACCAGCTGACGCATCTCAAGGAGGCACGCGCCTTCGATCGTGTGCCTGGGCACGCGAGCGATAACGGTGGCCGGTGAGACATGGGTGACGGACCAGCAGCCGGTGGTCTCTTCTGTGGCCCACACCACGGTGCGCTTGTCCGGGGAAAGCGTCAGATGGACGTCGGGACCCACGGTTCTGCTGATGGCCGGCAGGGGGACGCCGTTCTCACCCGCCAGCGCTGCCGCTTCGTCTGCAGTGGCGACGACCATGCGAGACGCGAGGGTTGCCGCCTCCCTTCGCCAGCGGGTTGCGGCGTCTTCGGCCGCGCGGTTCTGCGCGTGCCGCTGGGCCGTCGCCACGTCCTCTTCGTTCGCGGTCATGGTTGCCCAGGCATCGCGGACGCCGCCGAGGGCGTCGCGCTCCTCGTCGCCATGGCCCTCAACCCAGGTGATCACAACGAAGCGGCAGTCGGGCATCGACGCGGGATAGAGGACGTGGCTGACGACCTCGATCGTCTCCCAGTCCAGCGTCGGCACGTTCATCCGGAAGACATGGCCATCGCGTGTCTCCCCCATATCGTGCTCGGTCTCCCAGACGTGCCGCACGTCGGGGTCCTTCTTGACGTCCTCGATCAGCCGGCGCAGCTCGGCGTCATTCGGCCTGGTGGCCTGGGCGAACTTGAGGATCTTCACGTACGCCGAGGCGTGCTTGTCCCAGTCCTGGTACTGGGCGCGGGCCTCCGGCGTCGTCAGAGCCCACCGAATGAGATTCGCGCCCGGCTCCATCACCCACGGCCACCACTCCGCCATGGCGGTGTTGAAGGCCAGGATGTTCCAGTGCTGGTCACACAGGTACGCGGGGCTGGGCATCTGCCGGTCGATGAGCAGACGCAAAGCCTGTTGCAGCTCCGGCTGGCTGGACCCACTCGGCGGAACGAGCATCGAGCCGACGTTGTAGAGCAGCAGTGCGTGACGCTCATCGCGGTCCAGCCGAAGTAGCTCGGAAAGGGCCTCGCACTGCGTGCGGGACAGTCGGGGCGGTGTCGCACCACGTTCGATCTTGCGATACGTGCGCTCGCTCATGCCCAGAGCCCTGGCCGTCCGATACTGGGTTACCCCTGCCGCCTTGCGCCACCTGCGCAGGAGGGCACCAAAGCCCATGTAGTGGCCGGCCAACTGCTGTCCGCTGCCGTCGCGCTCCGAAATCTGCCCGCCCGTAGCGTCATTCCCGCTGGGCTTTTGTTCCTGCGTGACCACGAAAATCCTGCCTTTGACTCTCAGGAGACGCAACGTTCTGGGCGCACATAAGGGCCCAGCGGCAGCGAATGCGCTGGACCCGCCCTTCGCCTCCCGGAAGAACCATACGCAATCCTTAACGATCTTGAACCGGGTGGGTCGCCCGCGAAAGGCGGCCACATGGTTCAACGTCGAACAAATGAGGCGCGACATGGTGGCACGTTCACGCCCTAAACGGACATGCCTCAAGATCCACTCCTTGAGGTGGCCGGCAAATCGGCAAAACGTTGCCGCTTTTCGCTGAGCGGAGCGGTGAACGGTCTAGACCACACTTCTTAGCAGACATTCGGTTGGCACCGCTGCTGGCATTTCCCTTACCTGATAGGTGAGTTACGGCGTCGTAGGTACGCACCAACTACTGCAACACCCTGGCCACCTACCCCCACAAACTGGACAAATGATCGCCGTTGACGGGGTCGGACGGGCTTGACTTAAATCGCTCTGGCCAGCAGTTCCGCTCATCAATGTGGCATGAGACACAAGGGGGTCGCAGTGAGGATCATGTCCAAGACGCTCGGGTCCTTCGGTCTGTGTCCACCGCTTAGCCGGTTGCTTGTCGACGTCGACGACGACCCGGAACATCCGTCGAGCCGGCCCACTGAAACAACAACCCGAAGCCGGATAGCGGTACGCGCAGCGCGACGGTTATTGATTCGCCATTCGGTGCTATGAGGGCGACGACAAGCGCCGGAATTGACCACCTCATATTTTCTGCGCAGATGTTAGCGCCTCGAATTACGGCTTCGTGTCTATGAGTACTGCCGGTAATCGCGGCAGTCGCCCCGCAGCGGCTCAGCAGTATATGGTCGATCGCCACCAGTCGACCGGACGTGCGACCTCGTCACTCTCTGCAACAAGTACAGAGTTTTAGAGCCAACTCTGGATCTTGACACGGGTCGGTGCGTATGTTCGTCGTCCCCCGGGCACCCCGCCTGGTGCCCATCGAGCGTGAGGAGGAGGGCAGGAACCCAACGACTCGCGCAGGTCCGTATACAGCGACGGCGCCCAGGAGCGGCTACTCCTGGACGCCGAACGCGTAGCGGCACGTACCGCCCCGATCCGGCCCGGCTAGGCCAGAGAGGGCGGAGATTGCCCACCATCACCACGCTGATCCCTTTCCGACGGGCGCTTCAGCGTGGCAACACTGCAAAGGGGATTCTTCCATGCCTCCCGCCATACGCAAAAGGCCCCGTCATCCGGCTTGCGCGGCATCGGCTCTCGCCCTGGCGTCGCATCGCTTGGGCACGCTGCACGCCAGCCCGGCGTCGGTGAACAGCCGGCCGGGCGTCGCGGCCGGGGGTGTCCGATGAGCGTCAACGCACGCGAGTGGGTGTGGGAGCACAGCTCCAGCCGGGGCACCGCGCGGCTGGTCTTGCTGTCGATCGCCGACCGGGTCGCCGACGACAGGTGCGTCGCCTGGGCCTCGCTGACGAGTCTGGTGCAGAGAACGAACGCCAGCCGGACGGCAGTGAGGGACGCGCTGGTCGCGCTCGACAAGAGCGGCGAGCTGAGGGTGCTGGGGCACCTGGAGGGCCCGCAACGGACCACGGTGTACCGGCTGCCCCGGGCTGCCGCGTGGCTGGCGAAGGTCGCCGACGCTCGACGTGAGGACCCGGAGGCGTACGTCGACCCACCGACCGACTCCGATCCGGTGCCCAAGCTGGACGAGGAGGCCGAGAAGGGCCTGCGGCGGTACGGGATCTGGCCCAAGAAGGGTGCGGAATCTGGCCCCTCCCGCCGGAATCCGGCCGGTACGGAATCCGGCCCCTCGCGTCGGAATCTGACCCCCCGACGTGCCGGAATCCGACCCCAGCACGGTACGGAATCCGACACACAGAACCGTAGAGAACCTAAGTTGAACCGGAATGGCAGCAGTAGTGGTGCTGCCGTCACCTCGGCTGCCGACTGGCAGGTCGACCCAGCCAGCCACACCTGGGCCCGCCAGCAAGGCCACCTCGACCGCCTCGGCGAGGAGGGCCTGCGAACAGCCGACGCAAAGTGGCGCGCCCACCGCGCCGGGCACACCCCCCGACCGCCCGCTGCCTGGGCTGCCGACTGGCGCTCCTGGATCGCCCGGGAGCACGCTCCGGCCCGCCCGAAGCTCTACGCCATACCCGGCAGCGGACACGCCCCGACGGGCGGCATGACCCGCGCCGAGGCCCACACCGCCGCTCTCCTCGCCGCCCTCAACGAGCCGACGCCGACCGGAACGGAGTAGCCCATGGACCGCCGCGAAACTGCCGCCCTGCTGGCCTACATCGGCCGACTCGATCCCCGCACCATCCGCACCGACCAGGGCGAAGCCCGTGACCAGCTCGCCCAGTGGCACGAGCTGCTGGACGAGGTACCGCTGGCCACGCCGCACGGCTGGGACGCCTGCGTCGTCGCCCGCCGCCACATCTGCGTCTCGCCGTACCAGATCCTGCCCGCGGACATCGCCCGCCCGTGGGAGAGCTACAAGCGCGACCGCCTGCACCGGCACACCGACCCCACCCCGTCGGCCGACCCCGACGACCAGGCGGCATGGACCGCTGAGCTGGTCGGCACCCGCCGTGCGGTCGCCACCGGCTCCGCCCAGCCGGTGATGTACCGGCAGCTGGCCGCAAGCCGTGTCAGCCCGAGGCTGGAAGCCCGGCTGAAGGAAGTCGGCTCCTGCATTCCGCCGGAGGCCAGGGCTGCCCTCGCGCCCTTCCGTCGCGCCCGCGCCGCCCGCGAGGCAGCCCTCGCCCAGGGCCAGCCCGACGCTCTCTCGGTGCGCTGCGATTGGTGCGAGGCACCGGTCGGCGAGCCGTGCCGCCGCCGGCGCGTCGACCCCGACGGTTTCGCACGCGGTAGCGCCCCGCGGGCCACCCCGCATCACTGCCGCCTGGACCTCGCCGCCGCCCAGCACGCGGCCTTGGCCTGACCGACTCGCACGACGGTGCACCGTCCGGTGCACCCGCGCAACACCACCGTCCCGCCCCTGCTGCCGCGCCCCTGTCCCGCGCCGCAGCAGGCGCCCGACGCCGCGTCCACCCACGCCGACCTGCTGTCGGCCGGCGCGGCAGCACACCGGAGACCACCTTGCGCCACATCACCACCCACACCACGCCGGCCACCGGCCTGCGCGGCATCGGCGACACCAGCTGGCAGCCCCACGGCGCCTGCCACGGCATGGACCCCGATGACGCCGACGCCACCTTCTTTCCCCTGCCCCGGGACTACGAGGCCATCGCCGACGCGAAGGAACTCTGCGCCATGTGCCCCGTGCGCCGCGACTGCCTCAACTACGCCTTGGAGAACGACCTCAAGGAGGGCGTCTGGGGCGGGCTGACCGCTGAAGAACGCGAACCCTGGCACAAGGGACTGCCCCATCGCCTCGACTACAGCCGCGTGGTCGCCTTCTTCAACGGCCGCGACGTCCACCTCACCGAGGCCGAGCGGCAGGTCGTCATCGACCACGCCTACGTCCGCGGATGGCGCCCCGACCGGCTCGCCGTCGCTCTGCAGATCGGCACCAAGCACGCCCGGGACCTGCTGCGGCAGGCCGCCAACAAGGTCTTCGACCGCGACCGCACCCTCGGCGTACCTCGTCGCAAGGACGCAAAAAGGAAGGCCGCACCCAGCAAGGCCAGCCGACCTGGGTCCGCCCGGCCCGCCACACAGCAGCCCGTCACCCGCCCGGTGGCGCCGGCCTCGGCGCACCCCCCTCTCGGAAAGGCCGCATGACCCACCCTTCCCTGTCCCTCGGTGCGAGCCCCGACCTCTCCCACCTGCTCGCCCTCGGCGTCCCCGCCGCCGCGCTGGCCCTGGCCCTGGTCGGCTGGGCGTTCCGGCGACGGGCACAGAACCCGCAGAAACGACTCGGCAATGCCGCGGTCGTGGTCGCCGCCCTGGCCGCGCTCGGCTGCACCGCCTACAGCGCCGACACCAGCTGGCGCTTCGCCGCCGACTATCTCAACATCGCCGGCACGGCCGAACGCGCCAGCATGTTCGCCGCCGCGGAACTGGGCCTGTTCGCCACCGCCCTGATGGCCCGGCAGAACCTGAACACCCAGGGCGCTCCTGGACTGCCGGGCACCTTGGTGTGGCTCATCACCGGAGTACAAGTGATCCCCGCTTACGCCGAGAGCGGTCCCGTAGGAGGCACTGTCCGCGCCTTCGTCGGACCGGTGATGGCGGCGATGCTCTGGCACCTGGCCATGGGCATCGAGCTGCGCCTGCGCACCCCTGGTGCCGCCTCCCACGGCCTGATCGCCACTCTCGGGCGAGAAGCACGCGAGCGCCTGCTGTCCCGACTTGGCATCGCCGCCCGGGACCGCGACGCTGCGCAGATCAGCCGTGACCGCGCCACCGCCCGCGCCGTGGCCCTGGCCACCCGGCTTGCCGAACTCACAGCCGAGCAGCGGCAGAGTCGACGGGGTCGGCGCCTGACCCGGCGGCTGTCGATAGCGATCGGCCGGGCCTCGGTCGCCACCGTCCCCGCCCAGCGAGCCGAGCTGCTGGCCCAGCTTGCCGCCCGCCGACACGCGCTCGCGCTCGCCACCGTCCCGCTGCCCTCCCCATGGTCCCCACCGCGCTCCGGCGAGATGGCGACCACGGTCCCCGCCGCTAGCACCGAGAGCAGCTCGGCCAACCACGGTCCCCACATCGTCGTCACTCGGAACGGGGACCGGGGACTGCAACCTCACCGGAGACCAGACACCGAGAACGCCAAGCAGCACCCCGGGACCGAGGACCGGGCAGCGGGGACCGAGGCGGGGACCGAGGACCGAGGCTCGATTCACGGGACCCACGAGCCGGGGACCAAGGCAGTGAACGCGGAGCCCGGTGAGGAGCACGAGAGCCGCTTGGGGACCGGCCTCCTGGTCGATGAAGTGCCTGCACAACGCCCTGAATGGCACCGGGGACCGGGGACCGGGGACCGACGAGTCGGTGACCGACACCACCGGGGACCGGGGACCGAACGACACGGTGACCGACACCACCGGGGACCGGGGACCGAACGACACGGTGACCGACACCACCGGGGACCGGAGGGCCCAGGTTCCCCTGCGCCGGACGCCGGCCCCCAAGGCAAAGGGGAAGAGCAAACGCAGTAGCCGGTCCCGCGGCCCGCAGGCTCAGCGTCCGGCGCGTGAGCCGGAGCAGGACATCGACCAGCTGGTCGAGCTGATCCGCCCCCACGTGCCCGCGCTGCTGGAACGGGACGGCAACGCGGCCGTGACTCGAGTCCAGCTCAGGGAGATCATCCGCCGCGAGAAGCTCCCCGGCGGCCGAAACGACCGACTCAGCCTGGTCCTGGCAGCCCTGCGCAGCCCAAACAGCAACACGACGACAAGGAGCACCACACCATGAGGACCTGCCCGCAGTTCGCCGCCATCCGTGAGGAATACGAGCGGGAGATCGGCTATCTGAGCGCCCACTCCAGGCGGCATGCCGGCAAGCCGTCGGCGAAGGCCAGCTCGACGTACGCCGCTTCAACGAAGGCGCGGATGGCCCGGGCGCTCAGCGGCCACGTCGGACGCTGCCCCGAGTGCGGCTGACCCTGCAAACCAGCAGGTCACTCCCCCTGTCCCCCTTTGGTGGCCCGGCGCACCCCGGGCCACCGCCCCGTACCGAGAGGCATCCCGTGGTTTCCCACCCCAACCCTCCGTCGCGGCACATGGCCACCGAGGCGGCTGCGTGGGCCACCGTCCTGGTCCGCCGGCACCTCGTCTACGCCATGGTGCCCGTCCCGACCGGCCAGTGGCTCGTCCAGCAGGTGCCGAACGGGCCGGTCCAGCTCCTGCACGGACCGGCCTCCGTTCTCGATCTGGCCGCCACCATCCAGCGGCAGCTCCGTACGGCGAGGCCCGACAGCCGATGACGAACCCGAACGAGAACAGCGCCACCCCGGATCCTGCTCGGGACCCCAACTCGGTCTGGGGGCGAGCAAGTTATCGCAAGAGCATTGCTCCCGTCGGGAGCAATGCTCTTGCCTCCCCCGCCTCTGGAATGGCGGGAGCGGACCGGCACCGGGAGGTGCCGGTCCACCAGGATGCGACCGAGGGCGGACCGCATCCAGAAGGGGGGCTGCCGCACACGTGCCACACCGCGTACTGCGAGCACGCCGCGCCGCCGAAGCCACACGTGCGCCAGCGCGAGCGCCTGCGTGACGAGCACAAGCGCATGCGTCAGCCCAGCTGCCGTATGAACGACGACGAGTACCAGCTCCTCGTCCGCGCCGCGTCCGCCTGCCGCATGAGCGTCGCCAGCTTCCTCGCCTACGCCGCCCTCAAAGCAGCCCGTGACCTCGACCGCGCCGCTGCCGAGATCGCCACCGAACGAGAAGTGCTGACCGAGCTGTTCGCCGTACGCCGGCACCTCGGCCAGATCGGCAACAACCTCAACCAGGTGGCCAAGGCCACCAACGCCGGCGCCGACGTCCCGCACACCCGAGCCGTCCTCGACGCCGTCCACCGCGCCGCCAAGCGGGTGGAGACCTTCACCCAGCACTACCTGGACACCGAGAACCACGTCGCATGATCCCCAGAGTCCACAAGCGCGGGACACGCACCATCGGGCTGCTGTACTACCTGTACGGGCCGGGCACGCACGAGGAACACGTCGACCCGCACCTCGTGGCCGCCTGGGACAGCCTGGCGCCAGACCCCGGCCGCGACCCGCAGGCGACGTACACGGAGTTGCAGAAGCTCCTCGACCAGCCGGTCGAAGCCCTCGCCCCCAGCCGTCGCCCGGCCAAGCATGTGTGGCATCTGTCGGTGCGTGCCGCGCCAGAGGACCCCGTACTCTCCGACGAGCAGTGGGGCGAGATCGCCCGGCGCATGGTCGCGGCCACCGGCATCGCCCCCGACGGCGACGCCGCCGCCTGCCGCTGGGCGGCCATCCGCCACGCCGACGACCACATCCACATCATCGCCACCCTCGTCCGGGAGGACGGCCGTAGGCCCCGCCTGAACAACGACGCGGGACGCGCTCAGGCCGAAGCCCGTCTGATCGAAGCCGAGTACGGCCTCAAGCGGCTCAACACCGGGGACGGCACCGCCGCCCAGCGGCCGACCAGCGCCGAGCGCCACAAGGCCGAACGACAGCAGCGGGAACGCACCCCGCGCGAGGAACTGCGTGAGACCGTTCGCCGGGCCGTGGCCGGAGCCACCGGTGAGAGGGAGTTCTTCGACCGGCTCGCCGCTGCCGGCCTGCTCATCCGGCGGCGGATCGCGCCCTCCGGTGACCTGCTGGGCTACACCGTCGCGCTGCCCGACGACCGCAACAAGGACGGCGAACCCATCTTCTACTCGGGGTCCAGACTTGCCCCGGACCTATCGCTGCCCCGCATCCGCGAACGCTGGTCCGCCGACGACGACCAGGCCAGCGGTTCAGTCGCTGCGCCGTCACGCACGGCGCCCGGCGCCCCGTCCACCGCGCGCCGCGGCACTGCCTCCGCGGCATGGCAGGCACTGATCGTCATCGAGGAAGGCGACGACGCGGTCGCCGCCGCTCACATCGCCTCGGCCGGCGAGGTCCTGGACGCGCTCGCCAAGACCTCCGCCGCCCACACCCGGACTCAACTGCGCGAGGCCGCCCTCGCCTTCGAGCGGGCCTCCCGTTCGCACTTCCGGGCCGAGCGCGGCCACGACCGGGCGCTGCGGCAGGCCGCCCGCGACCTGGTCCTCAGCGGGCCCGCGCTCGGCCGCGGGGAGGACGGGGCAACCACCGCGATGGCGATCGACATGTTGTTCTTCCTCGTCACCGCGGCCATGCACTGGCACGCGAAGAAGGGCCACGCTCAGCAAGCTGCCTCCGCCCGTCAAGCCGCCGAACACCTTCGTGCCGCCTACCAGGCCGCCGCCGCCCAGCCGCTGGGCGCCCTCTACCAGCGCGGCCGGCGCCTGGGCCACCCTCTCCTGCAGCGGCAGACGGCCGTGCTGCGTGAGGCTGTGCCGGAGTTGGCGGACCAGGTCCTGGCCGAGCCCGGCTGGTACGCGCTCGCAGCCACCCTCGCCGACGCCGAAGCCGCCGGCCACAACGCCACCGCGCTCCTCGCCGATGCCGCCGGACGCAGGGAACTCGACACCGCGGAATCCGTCAGCGACGTGCTGGTTTGGCGCCTGCGCCGTAGTGCCGACCTGCCCGCCGACACCAGCAATGCCGTGACCGCCGACCGCGGGACGGAGCACCTGACCAGCCGCACCGGACGCGCGGAGCAGGGCCGGACCACCGCCCGGCGAGGCCGGTCGTGACTGTGGACTTTGCGAGTTGAACAGGTCACATGCCTTCGAGGACGATCATGACGCGAGCAGGACGAGGCGCAGGAGGAGCCAGCGTGTTTGATCGGATACGCCGCCGCAAGCCGGATGCGTTCGACATCGAGATGCAGCGCCGGCACGAGGAGATGTGGGAGATGTGGCAGCGCATGCCCCTCCCCACGCCTCCGATGCCGCAGCCTGGCGTGCAGCTGTCCGAGCCAGTGGCCGAGGGGGACGACTTCCTGCCGCCGGATCTGCGGGTCCCGAGCCACGACCAGGTCGCCGGCCGGATGATGCCCTGGCTGCGGCCTCTCGTCCTGGACGGCGAGGTCGTCACCTGCGCGGAGTGCGGCGCGTACCGGGACTGGATCATCATCTCGACCCAAGATGAGATTTGGCTGCGCTGCCGCGCCGGTCACCAGCAGCAGGAGAGGCGCCTGGACACGGCCTGGTACAACCGGAACTCCGCGCCGGTCGATGCCACGCACGCCACGTTCGAGGACTGCCTGCGCCACCTCGGCCACTGACCCCTATACCCCTACGACCCCACAGGGCCCGCTGGCCCGCACTGCCCAACCTTCTCCCAGAACCAAGGGGTCAAGTCGTGCGCGTTCGCGTCGCCACCACCGCCGTCGGCATCACCGCCGTTGCCCTGCTCGCCCTGCCCGCCTGCTCGCCCCACAGCGCGGCACTTCCTGCACCGTCGTCCTCCGCCGCCTCCGGCAGCCCGGCCGTCAATGAGGTGAACAGCACCCCACTGTCGTCGGCCGCACTCACCGCCCGCCTGCTCGACGAGAGCGACCTGGGCAGCGGCTACACCCGCAAGGCCGAGCTCCCTGCACGGCATGACGACGTCACCGTTCTCGGCTGCCCTGCCCTCTCCGACCTCGGCGGCGAGGCGGCCACCGGAGGATCGCTCGACTTCCCCCGCCAGGCGAAGACCTCCTTCACCTACTCCGGCCACAGCGACTCCGAAGTCTCGGAGGAGCTGTACAGCGACACGCCCGCCAAGCTGTCCGACGGCATGGTCGAGGTCTTCGACGCCATGGCCGGGTGCCCCGAGTACCAAATCCTCGTCGGCGGCTCCGCCGTTGACATCGCCACCCAGAAGACGGCATCGCCCCACCTCGGCGAGGAGCAGTGGAGCCAGCTGCTGGCCTTCTCCGCCGGCGGACACGACAGGGTGGTGAAGCAGACCGCGATCCGCGACGGGAACGTCCTCGTGGTCGTTTCCGGTTCGCCCGCTCTCGTCGACCGGCACCTCGACAAGGCCCTCACCAAGGCAACCGCAGGCCGCTGAAACTCCCACTGCTCGGTGCCCCGCCCCGCGCGTTCCTGGCGGGACGGGGCACCGTCGCCTGACAATTGGAGCCCTGTACGACCGTCCCCACCCAAGACCACCGACCGTCGCTCGTTCTCTGGCACCGCCACCACCCAGCTGAGGCAATGCCTCCGGACATCCTGGCCACCATCGTGCGCCAGGCCGTCGAATCCCACCGCGACCCTCTTGTCCACCAGCGGACACTGGAGCGCGGGGAAAGCCGAGCGTCAGAGCGTCCGAGACGGCCTGAGGGGACTGGAGTAAGCCTGGTCAGCCGACAGCGAGCCGGTCACTGGAACGCGCGGATGATCGACTCGATGATCGCGCTGATGCCGCTCCAGTCCTCGATGCCCACCGCCTGGCCGGAGCGGGCCGCCTTGAGCTTCGCCTCGAACCTCTTCTGCGCAGCCTTCTTGCCCGGACCGCTCAGCGTCCCTTGGCGCAGGCCAGTCTTCGGCTCGAACGCCTTCCAGTGAACGGGCATCAGGTCGCCGTTCGTGTCAGTGAGGGTGTCCTTCCCGAGGTACAACTCCAAGCTGCCGGCCTGACCGTTGACGTCTGCGGGTGCGGAAATGCCGGTGGCGGGATCGTAGGTGGGGTACGCCTGAAGCAGGGGGAGGGTGGGGTAGTGCAGAATCCGGCACGTCGGCGGCCAGCGGTTCTTCTTGAGAGCGAGAAGCTTCTCGTGGGCGGCGGCGTCGTTGTCCGCGATGGCGACGAATCGGTTCCCGATCCCAGCGGCAACGTACGCTTTGAAGACCTCAGCAAGGGCGTCAGCGCCGCCGCGCGGCCGGGAGCCAGCCCCGTAGTCGAAGAACCTGATGAAATCCACCAGGTGAGGATGGGTCACCTTCATACCCTCCGAGAGGAGCCGCGCGTCGGTGGAACCTTCTGTGATCACGACCAGCGGAAGGTTGGTTGTTGCGACCGCCAATTGCTCTGCCCGCGCCTGGCTGGCATAGGGCTTCGTGGGGTCGAGCTCTACACAGCATCCGGTCAGCTCGCTCAGGTCGAGCGCGATCCTTGCGTTCTGGTCCGGCGCCCAGTGCAGCAGTAGACGTACCAGACTCCGGGTGTCCATGTACCAGTGCAGGAAGTCGATGAGCACACCGCTGTCGCTCACTCGCTTGAACTCGGAGTAGGGGAGAGTTTCGAGATCGGAGCTGAGAAAGAACCGAACATCTCGCTCAACCTGCTCGATGTCCGGCGGAGCCAGCTCTGGATTCTGCGGGCCCTCTCCACCGGCGGGCTGCTCGGTCCACTTACCCAAACCCTCGGCCAGATCGGCCAGGGCAACCAATGGCGTGATGCCCTGCGTCTCCAGGCGCTGGGACATCTCGCGGATCGAGGCTTCGTAGCCGTACTGCCCCTCGGCGCCCCAGTCTTCGGCCGTCTCCTTCCGGCGGTAGCAGTCAGTTTCGACGAACAGAGCGGCCAGGTCGCGGTAATAGCTTTCGCGGCAGAGGAGCGCCCTGGCGGTGCCGATCTGGAGGTAGGAGTAGTGGCCCATCCCGGCATGATGCTCTGCTGATCCCACTGATCGCACGTGTGATTCTGCAGCCTCGGTCTCCTGACTGCCGCCTGGAGTTGATCGGGATGCGTGGCGTCAGATGGCCGGGGCGCGCAGGAGCCGGTCTTCGGTGCTCGCGGGGAGCACCCGGCGCAGGACTGGCGCGGTGGAACTGATCGAGCCTGCGAAGGCGGCGACCAGGTCGTGCGGGACGCTGGAGCTGAACGACGCCGCCCACAGGCATCGTGCGCCGAGCACTGGCTCGGCCCATGCCTGCCACCCGTCCAGGCTCGTCGCGGTGTTGTCGGTCAGGGTGCGCGGGTCGGCGTCCTGAATGAGGGCTGGCACCGTGCCGTAGCTGATGTGGGAGGTGAAGGTCGCGTCCATCGCTCCCGCACGGGGCTGGTCGATGTCGAGGAGCCAGCCGTGAGTGGTGACAGCGTCGAGGACCAGCTCGGTCCCGCCGAACTTCTCGGCCGGGCGCTGCCGTGCGTCGAGAGCGACGAGAAAGTCGACGACGGCCTCTCCGGGGACGTCGGGGGTGAAGTACGCGGACCACTGCGCGAGCGGACTGGCCGTGTCCGTGCGAGCCGACACCTGCCAGGCGACTGGCAGGTCCCCCAGCAGGAACGGCTCGTCCGCCAGGACCCACTGGGCCCATCGGAGGGTGTCGGGGCTGAGGTGCAGGACGGTGCTGCGTACGACCTGTCGGTCCTCCGGCGCCTCGTCCGGCTCCTGCCGGCCGCGGACCATCGTCAGGCTCATCCAGCCAAGGCCGGTGAGGGTGTCGGCGACGGTGTCGTAGAGCCGTCCGTCGTCGCCGGCCAGGTGGCGGGGGCCCACCCAGTGCGCGGCCTGGGTCCGATCGGGTGCGGCGGGGTCGAGGGGGAAGTCGGGATTCAGGGGTACCTCCAGGATGATGAGGATCTACTGGCCGCCGCGAGCCGTGCGGCGGGGCCGACGCGGTGGCTGGACGGGAGACTGCCAGGCCAGCGTCACGGCTACCTCGGGCGGCAGGACACCGAGCTGGCTGTGCTCATCGCTGCCCTCGGCGAGATGGACGACCGTCTGCCCGGCTGCGTTCAGGGACTGGACGACTTGGGCGAGGCGGTGCTCCATCGGGAAGAACGGGTTGATCGCCTGCCGGACCGGGGCGTCGCGGTCGCAGGCGGACAGCAGGTCGATGAGATCTCCAACGGTCATTTCCGTAGACGGCACGGACAGCCTCCTTGCATGGGGATGGGCGGCCAGCCAGCAGGCGGAGCCCTGGAGTTCGGGCGCGCTGCACGCGTCGGGCGGCTCCGGCACCTCTGGGACGGGGGCGACGCAGCGTGCCAGCCGGCGTCTCACGTTGAAGGAACTTCGGGAGAAGCGGCTAGCGGTCGACCGTCCCGCGTCATCACCTTTCTGACCTGGCAGTTTTGCGGGAAGGTCGTCTACGTTGACATGCCGCTGAGAGTGGTGGCCAGTCTTTCGCGGATCTTTCCTGTCTGCCCCAGGCGAAACTGTCTTCTGTCATGCAATGGAGGGGCGGATGCCATCGAGCCCCATCGACTTGTGCATCTGACCGTGCGTACGCCCACCAAAGTCGGGGCGGACCGCTGCGGACCCGGCGGGGTGACGGGGTGACGGGGTGACGGGGTGACGGGGCAGTCTCCTCGACAGCGGTGACGATGGAGGACACCTACCTTTTCCGAACTACGCCTGCGGTCTGGCCCCAAAGGCTCGTAGTGTTCCGCCTGTGACGCCACGTGAAGAACTAGAGAACCTAGCCAAGCTTGATCAGGGAATGACACCTCAGACACGGGGGCGCAAATTCGAAGAATGGCTGAACAGGCTCCTCGCAGCGGAGGGGATGTTTCCGAGGACATCGTTTCGACCTGCAGGGGAAGAGATAGATGGTTCCTTTATGTATGAGGGACGCTTTCACCTAGTCGAGGCGAAGTGGTGGAAAGACCAGGTTCCCGCGTCCGCCATCTACCAGTTCAAAGGAAAGGTAGACGGCAAGCTCGTTGGAACAATTGGCATCTTCATTTCCATGTCAGAATACAGCCCTGATGCCGTCGACGCCTTACGCGTAGGTAAAAATTTGAACGTGCTCCTTTTTGATCGTGATGACGTTTTCGCCGCCGCGACACACGGGTTCGGGAACGTTCTCCGACACAAGCTCCGCCTGGCAGCTGAGCTGGGGGAGGTATTCGTTCCCTACGTTGCAACGATTAAACCTAGCGACAAACCTCTCACCGTGGTAGTGGAAGGGATGCGCGACGAGTTGTTTATCCGTGGAATCGCAGAGAATCTCCTTTCCAAGGGAATCAAGACACGAAAGTTGACCGTAATTCAGTCACAGGGCTCCATGGGACTTGCGAACGTTGCACTGGCCGCTTCGGAATCTCGCGTCGGACCTGTCGTGATCTTCACGGATCTAGCAAGTGCCGCAGAGCAGCTACCTGATGCAGTCATATACGTTGCAGGGCGACTAGAGGGAGTTATCGCAGGCCCCTGGAGCGAGAGATGGTTGGGTTTCGCTTCCAAGCGTGAGGCGAAAAGTACGATGAGGCCGAACGAGTTGCGTGTCCGTGCGGCCCAGATTGACATCGAAGAACTCACAGAGAAAGATAACCACTTCCAGAAGCTAGTTCGACTTCTAAGCGACTAGAGAAAGCCGATCCAGGGTGTGATTGTTTGTGAGTATGGCTTCCTGTCGACTCGGCGGCCTCAGCCTCTGGACAAGACGACTAGGTTCGATGTCAACTACCTCGATTGGATGGCAGCACACAAGAATTCTGTCGATATTCTCCACGCGCCGGTCCGCTATCTGCGGACCGCAACACCCCGGTCATCGTGCGGATGGTATGGCACCCGCATCGAATCGAGGCATTTCCTCCGTCGTGTCCCGGCGGCGCACCGTCATGAGGGCTCGGGTACCGGGGGGAGGTAGCGCTGCTGACTACTTCGGTCACGAGGCCCTCGATGCCGGGAACCTGGGTCCGGGAGATAAGCCACTCCTGCGCGAGGACAACGTCGGTCGTCTCCAGACACAGCCTCCAGGGGGCACTCAGGCGGTGCTCGATGAACATGGCCTCCAGGCAGGCACGTCGCTCAACGACGGCGTCCGCAAAAGTTCACGCCCATCGATCTGAACGGCGTCGAACACAACGAAGTGAGCCGGCAACTCCCCGGCAAGCCGGGCAGCGGTCCGCCCCCCGGAGGCCGCACGCCGCTGGAGAGCCTCGAACGAAAGTCGCTCACCGGCAAGTACGACCAGTTCGCGATCATCGCCCGCCGCGATGGGCTGAACATCTCCAAGCTGCGGGCGGGACGGCGCAGCGAATCAGGGATTCCTGGTGGGCTCAACATCCGCCTCGACTGCCGCGCGACCTAGGCAGTTTCGTTTGGATCAGTCGGTCGTTGTTCCGGTTGTGCCGTTGACTGACGCGCAGTGGGCGCGGATCGAGCCGTTACTCCCGGACCGG
>NZ_JBWKIF010000025.1:0-123093 GCF_056432865.1 Streptomyces sp. NPDC044921 | reverse complement strand
CTGGAACAGTTCCCACAGCTCGTCCGGCACCATGCGCTCGACCATCACCACACGGTGCAGACTACCCAGGCACGCCAAATGAGACGACGTCTTAGAAGATGCGGGCACGCCATGGTGGGGCGGTCAGATGGCACCTCGATGCCTCTGTTCCGGGTTGCCGAGTGCCGCTGCCGTCCGCCGTCGTTGCCGTCAGGATTGCCGTCACTGCGAGCGACAGAGCCGGGCCATCAACCGCGTAGCACGTGCGGTGAACCCTGCGTGTGCGCTCCCCTTGTGCGCTGTTGCCACCTTGTGTGACTCGGCTGGACGCAGCACGGTTTAGGTGGACGCTGCTCGGTGCTGTGATGCAGGACCATCAGGGGAGGGCGGTACGTCGTGGGTTCAGCCAGCCAATGGGCACGCGACACCTTCGGGGACATAGCCGGTGAACTGGCGGACATCATCCCGGCTTGCCTCCTCCGGGCTCATGAGCGGGCCCGCAACGGGCACAAAGGTGTCCACACTCAGACGCTTGAAGCCTACGGACACGGCCTCTACGCCGTGCAGTACGAGGAACTAGCCGCCGGCATCGCCGAGCTTGGGGAAGCGGTGCGTCTACAAGGACGCACGATGATGCTCGTTCGGGGCCACCTGATCTACCCCCTCCGCTACGCGAAGAAGGACGTGCCAGTTACGGCCGCACGTCTCCGCCGGGCCACAGGCTTCCGAGCAGATCTGATCCGCCGCCACGGCCCGCCTCCCAGGCAACAGGCATTCGACCTGGACTGGGGAGAACTCGACGATGCCGAGGTACATCCAGACCTGGAGCTGCTTCCCGAAGACGTACAGCTCGTCCTCGTCGCCTATGCCTGCTCGATGGAGAAGGGCGTCATGCGGATCGAGTGGGGTTCGGCGGAGTTACGCCGAGAGGACCGGTACCTGATCTGGCACCGTCACGAGCCGCTGCCAACCAGAGATTGACTCGGAGAGGGGAGGCGGACACGAGCGTCAACGGCTCACGACGCTAGTTCTCCGGGCTTCGGCATAACCCTCCCAGTGTCGCAGATCAACTCGGGGAGCCCAGGCCAGAGCGGGGTGGGGGTGGTCACCCGCGGTCGGCACTTGTCAGCGTTGGTCGGCCTTGGACGGCCCAGGCCTGGTTGAAGATTCCGAGATCACGGCCCGCATCGGCAGGCCTCGGGCCTCGGTGCCGGTTCAGCTCCAATGGGTGCAGTGAGCCCTGACCGATGCTGGCCTGTGCACCGAGGTGCACCCGTGGCTCGGGCATCTGCACCCGAAGAAACCCATGCGCTTGCAACTGGCCTACCCCCATACTGCTGATCCATGACAGATACGGAGGCACATGTGGACCTGAGCGCCGAGGTGTACGCCTGCTGCGAGATTCCCTGGGCCGCAACTACCGTCGAAGGGAATTACTACTCCGTTCAGGTGAATACGCATTATGGTAACGAGCCCGTTGCCGCCATTGTCGCCTTGACTACGCTGTCGCCTGGAACCGGATTCGGTGAAGGAATAAATCCTCGGGCCTACGAAGGCACAGTGAAAGCATTCGGAGATGAGCACCCGGAATGGATCAAAGAGACTGCATTCTGCGCGCCGAATGCACTGCCGCCCAGGACGAGCGTTTCCCTCAAATTCATACTTCCGGATTGGAGTCAACTCTACCTTCCCGACGAGAAGGGTGGCCCGGTAGCCAACCCGCCAGTATTTGAGGATTTTTACGACTGTATCCTATTCGCGATCAACCAGGCTCTTTTCAGCGCAGCTGAGGACGGGCCAGTTCTCGCCGGACCTATCTCGCACGGAGATCTCATAGGTGACGGCCTGGTGCGTATAAATCCTGCGATCTCGAATGAACCCTTTTATGTGAGACTCCCAGCCACCAGTCCGCTCGGATCCTACTCCTCGGGCCGTGAAGGCTACCCCGCCATTTCTGCAGAAACGGGCCTAGAGTTGGCGCACTCTCAACTCAGCTCCGCCGCGCCAGTGCGTAGACTCTTCTCCTGGATGCGGCGATCTGTGCTCCGCGCCCACCGGAAGGAATGGGCAGAGGCGATTGTGGCACAACAGGCCGCCCTAGAAGACTGGATGCATCATTTGGTCTGCGGGATAGCTGCGGACCACGGCTATACGAGCATGGAATTTACGTCGGCCGGTTTTGAGGACAAAAACGCGGCAGAGACCTTCGGTATTCTCTCATCGCACTTGGGCGGCGATCCCACAGCCGCTTCAAGCGCCCAGAAGACAGTGTGGCGAAACCGCAACGCAGTTGTCCATCGCGGCGAGCGGGCAACCGAAGCGCTCTTTCGAGAGGCTCACAATGCTGCTCTATTCTTGCAGAATTGGAGTGAGGAAAGGTTGCTCATCCCTGAGGTCGCCAGACGTCATCCGATCACATCCTGGATCCTCCATCACGAAAATGCCCCGCTAGCTCCTACAGTCAGAGAAGCCATTGCGGAAATGATCCAACAAGCTGACCTGATCTCATTGCCAATGGTTAACGATCAGCGGCCGCTGAACGCTTTCCCTCCCCGAAACATCCGGCGCCCAAGTGAATGCTGGGGCAAGGGAGCGAAGGTACCGCGCCCCTTTGAGCGAAAGGAGCGGACCCCGTAGAAGGCCGACACGTACCAACGCGGTCGGTGGAGCGGCTTTGGGCTGGAGCTGCTTTGGGGCGAGTGATCATGGCCCCGTAAGCTTCCGGCGAGTCGGGCAGTCTGTGGACCTGCCCGTTAAAGCACGACGTTGGGGCCATGATCTTAGAGGCTCGCCCCAAAGTGGCTGCCTAAAGCCGCGGAGCCGACCGCCCCAGCCACAGAGGGTGTCTCCCACCTTCATGCCCGCAGCCGCCGAGCGCGCCGCCTGGCGCGGCCAACCGGGGCGCAGACAGGAGGCAGGCCGCGCCGCAGAGGCGGCGCGCGCCCGCGCCGTGCGCGGGCACTTGATGAAGTAGGGAAAGTTGTACCGCGCTCTTGTTGATCACCGTGTCAGTCGGTGACTACTCACGTGAGTAGTCACACGGCTAGGCTTGTGTTGGCTACCCGACACGACGACAGGAGCGTGCTCACCGGATGGGACCGAAGTCGGAGCGGGTCTACCGCACGATTCGTGAGTGGATCGCTGAGGGCAGGTACTCGCCAGGTTCCAAGCTCCCGTCCGAGCGGACCTTGTCCGAGGACCTGGAGATCGGCCGCACGGCCCTGCGTCAGGTGTTGGCCAAGCTCGTTACTGAGGGCGTCGTCGAGGTGCACGGTCGTAGCTCGTACCGAGTGCCACACCGATCCGTCACGACTGAGGCGCCGGCGGACGTCGAGCCATGGCAAATCCACGGTGAGCGGACGTTGTACGACAACCGATGGGTGAAGCTGAGCCTCGTTGATGTGGAGCCGCCCGGCGTGGAACGCTTCGAGCACCATGTCGTCAGGCTCCACCATGTGGCCATCGCCGCCGTCATCGACAACCAAGACCGGGTGCTCATGATGTGGCGGTACCGCTTCGTCCCTGATGCCTTCGGCTGGGAACTGCCGGGCGGCATCGTCGACGAGGGGGAAGATTCCCTTCAGACCGCCTTGCGTGAGGTCGAGGAAGAGACCGGGTGGCGGCCGAACGGACTGGAGCACGTGGTCACTTACCAGCCCATGGTCGGCATGGTCGACTCGCCTCACGACATCTTCGTCGGTGAGGGAGCGAAGCTCATTGGGGAGCCGACCGACTTGGAAGAGGCGGGGCATATCGCCTGGGTGCCGCTGTCTGACATTCCCGGCCTGATGGCTCGTGGTGAGCTGATGGGGTCCGGCACGTTGGTCGCCCTCCTCCATGTGCTGGCTACACGCGGGCGCGGCGCGTCGCCTACAACCGCTGCGTGAGCTGCTCGATCCGGCGCCTGTGACGTACTGACTTGGTTCGGCTTGCCACGAGTCGGGCTTGCCGCAGGTGCTTGCGCGCCTGGTCGTACTCCCCGCGGGCCAGGTGGGCTTGGGTCAAGTCGCAGTGGAGTCCTGCCGACGCCCTGACGAACGTCGGATCGGTCGTCTCCAGCGCGGCGTACAGGTTGTCCACGGCTTCACCATCTCCGATGAGGGCGAGTGCGTTCCCACGCCACCTGGTGAGATGGCCTTCGTTCAGGAAGATGCTCAGCATGTCCGGATCACGGGCTTCTTCCCCTGAGGGCAGGTGACGCATAGCAAGGTCAAGAGCCCGTCGGCAGTCTTCCTGGAGCCCAGCTCGGGCGCAGATCTCCGCTTCGGCGGCGTGCAGCCACGCCTTGAGGCGCGGAGACATGCTCTGCCCTCCGAGACGCTGTGCTTCTCGAACAAGGTGCACCGCCATTTCGGGGCGCCCGGCGTCGCAGAGCACGTATGCCTGTTCGGCGGTGGCATGGGCGAGGTACATGGGCTCCTCGGCCTCTTGGGCGGCGCGCTTCCCCAGCTCGTAGTGACGCCACGCTCGTTCGACGGCTCCGACGTCAAGTGCCTGCCAGGCCGCGAGTGTTGCCGCACCCGTCAGTGCCAGAGCGACCGGGCGCCGGGTCTCCGGGAGCACGGCGAAGGTAAGGGCGTCCTCCAGCCGCGTCAGGTGGGCGGTCATCTGGTCGACCAGGCTTGCGGCGCCCATCTGGCGGTCGATGGTCCGGAGCAGTTCAGTCTGGTCCATGAACGTCTTCACCATGGTCAGGCTGACGTTCCGCGCCTCGTCGATCCGGTCTATCAGCTCGTCGTAGCCGTCTGCCATTGCGGGTGCCGGCGGCTGCGCTCCGCCTCCGAGCTCGGCGTCGGTGATGCCGAGGAGGGCACGAAGGATCTTGGCGTAGTAGTCCGAGATCGTTCGTCGGCCGTTCTCCCATTCCGAGACGTACACTCGCAAACTCGCGGTTGAGGCGACGGTGAGCATGTGCTGACGTGCATGGCGCTCGATCTCCCGCACCAGATGCTCCTGTGACCAGGCCCGTGCCGTTCTTGCTGCCCTGAGTCCGCTCATGTCGTACTGCCGTTCCTCCTGGGGTTGTTGAGCCGTAACAGCAGGATGCCTCACATCGACGCAGGTCGGGAGGGGTTAACCAGCCTCGTGTTAACCCCTGTTGCCTACCGGGGCGTTGTCTGGCGCGCTTTCCTGGAACCGTCACAGTCAGGCGAGTTGAGGTGCCGGGCCCGCGACAGCGCTTGACATCTGGTGCGCACCAGATGCAACCTTCTGGTGCGCACCAGATGGTGGCGCGTAGCACTCCGTGGCTTTGCTGCGGCATTCCATCCGCGATCACAGGAGCGGCGACCCACCGCCAAGCAAGTACGCCGCTCCCGCCCCTCTCAAGGGAGTTCCATCATGCGTCAGATTCCCGTAGACACGTCCGCCGCGACTGTGATGGTCGCCAAGGCCCCGCAGCCCAAGGTCCGTGACCGCCGTACCGGCGAGATCGCCACCGACGCCGACGGCGTCAAGCTGATGACCGTGGACGTGATGTTCGCGGCCAACGACGAGGTCGAGATCCTGTCCGTCACCGTTCCGGAGCCCGGTATCTCCAGCGACTTGGCCATGGGCACCCCGGTCGCCCTGACGGGGCTGATCGCTCGGCCGTGGGAGAACGAGTTCAACGGCCAGAAGCGGCACGGCATCGCCTTCCGTGCGGTCGCGGTCACCTCGCTGGCTGCCACCGGTTCGGCATCCGAGGCGGCCTGATCATGACCTGGTTCATGGTCGCTGTGGTTGTGGTCGGCGCCGCTGCGGGGCTCCTGCGGTGGCGGCGCCCCGCCTGGTACTGGCTGACCTTCGGGGTCATCGTCGCCATGGTGCGGGTTCTGGTGCGCTACGCCTCGGTCATGGACGCCTGCGGCCTGACGGTCCCGCCTTCACGCTGGCGGCTGGCCTTGGCCCGGGTGGCCAACCGGCCGGTGCCGGAGTCCCGGGTGCCGCGCATCCTGCGGTTACGGCCGACCCGGACCGGTCTGGTCCTGCGACTCAAGCTCCGACCGGGACAGGACGCCTTCGACGTGTCGGCGGCCACGGACCGGCTGCGCCACTCCTTCGGGATGTACGGCGTCACCTCCCGCGAGGTCCGCTCCGGTGTCGTTGAGGTGCGGATGACCGGCTACGACGTGCTCAAGCAGGTTCAGATGCCCGCGAAGACCGAGACGCGTCCGATGCGGGTTCCGGTCGCGCTGCGGGAGGACGGCTCGGTGCACTACCGCGACTACCGTGCCGTCCCGCACGGCCTGACCCTCGGGGCAACGGAGTCCGGCAAGTCCGTCTACCAGCGCAACCTGGTCGCGGGGCTCGCCCCGATGGACGTCGCCCTGGTCGGCATCGACTGCAAGCAAGGCGTCGAGCTGTTCCCGCTGGCCCGGCGCTTCTCCGCCCTCGCCGACAACCCCGACACCGCCCTAGAACTACTGGAAGCCCTGGTGTCCCACATGGAGGAGGTCTATCAACTGATCCGGGCTGAGCAGCGCATCAGTGTCGCGGTGCCGGATGCGGAGATCGCCGCCGACATCTGGGACCTGCCCGACGACATCCGCCCCGTCCCGGTCGTGGTCCTGGTCGACGAGGTCGCCGAACTCGCCCTGTTCGCCAGCAAGGACGAGGAGAAGCGCCGCGACCGGATCATCACCGCCCTCGTGCGTCTCGCCCAGCTCGGCCGCGCCGCCGGCATCTACCTCGAAATCTGCGGACAGCGTTTCGGCTCCGAACTCGGCAAAGGCATCACCATGCTCCGCGCCCAGCTCACCGGCCGCACCGCCCACCGCGTCAACGACGAAACCAGCGCCAACATGGCCTTCGGCGACATCTCCCCGGACGCCGTCCTGGCCGCCATCCAGATCCCCGCCGAGACACGCGGCATCGCGATCGCCGGTGACTCGACCGGTGGCTGGCACCGCATCCGCGCCCCGCACACCTCGCTGCGCCAGGCCGTGAACCTTTGCAACAAGTACGCCGACCGCACTCCCGACGTGCCCGCGCTTGCGGCCTACCGGCCCGCGGTCGCCGCGCTGCCCTCGGCCCGGGTGCCGCTGTCCAAGACAACCCCCGCCACCGCCTGACCTTCCCCGCTCCACCGGTCGGCGCGACCGCTTCGCGCCAGGTCCCTACCCCCGCCATGCCACAACACCGGAAGGAGCCGTGATGGCCCGCCCCGCTCTCCGCATAGATGCCGTCCTGGTCCAGGCCGTCATCGCCGGGGCGCTGTCCTTCGCCCACCTCCACGACCTTGCGGCCGCCGCCGGGCAGGACGGCTGGAAAGCCTGGGCCTACCCGATCAGCGTGGACCTGCTCCTGGTCGCCTCCTGGCGCCGACTCCGCATCGACGGGCCGTCCCGGCTGGCCTGGTGCTGGTTCATCGTCGCTCTGTTCGCCTCCCTCGGCGCCAACGTCGCCACCGCCGGACTCCTCGACCTGACCGACGTTCCGGCCTGGCTACGCATCCTCGTCGCCGCCTGGCCCGCCCTGGCCTTCATGGGCGGCACCCTCCTCGCGCACTCCGCCACAGAACGAGTGCCGGAACCGCCGGCACCCGCAGCCCCGGTCACCGAATCGAACCCTGGGCCGGTTACCGAGAACGAACCCGAGCCTGTGCCTGAGCCGGTCCCGGCGGTCGACGACACCCCGACCCTTCCCGCCGCCGAGCCTGCCTTTGCCGAGCCCGCCCCGGCTGTGCCGGTCCCGGCCGCGCTGGTCGACCACGCCCGCAAGGTCGCCGACGACCACCGCACCCGTACCGGTTCGCCGATCGACACCGACACCCTGCGTGCCCGCCTCGGCGTCCCGCCCCAGCTCGCCAACGCCATCGCCGCCCAACTCGCCTGACCCGAAGGGAGACCCACCATCATGCCCGCTCGTGACCACTTCCACTCCGTGATGCGGATCGGCCCCGTGCAGATCGGCACCCACCGCGACCGCCACGGCCAGACCAAGTACGCCGCCGTGTGCACCGCCGACCGCTGCGGCTGGTCCTCCGACTACTCCAGCCAGTCCGCCGCCCAGCTCGCCGCCCGCACCCACCGCTGCCGCGTCCGCTAGGAGGCCCTCCGCATGGAAGTACCGCTCTGGCTCGCCCTGCTCGTCGTCGGCTACCTCGGCGTCAAGCTCATCCGCCCGCCCGCCTGGCTCATCGCCGTCCTGCTGCTCGGCGGCTTCCTCCTCGCCGACAGCGTCCTTGCTCCCGCCATCGACACCTTCGTCAAGTAACCGCCCGCCCCCCCCGGAAGGGAGAACCGCCGATGTTCCGCCCGAAGATCCCCACCATGCCCACGCCGAACGGTCAGGTCAGCCCGCCTGCCGTGGTCGAGCCGACCACCATCGTCCCGCCCGCTCAGACCCCGCAGCCCGGCCCGGTGGCCCCGGCCCCCGCGCCGTCCCGGCCGACGGTGCAGCTCACCCCCGGCACTGCCCTCGCCCTCGTCGGCGGCGGTACCGCCGTGGTCCTGGTCGTCGGCGCCGTCCTGGTCTCCATGCTCCTGGCGGTCGCCATCACCGGTGCCTCGGTCGCCGTCTCCGCCGTCGTCCTGCGCTCCCTGCTCGCCTCGGAGACGAAGCGCCGCTGACCGGCCCCCGGGCGGCTCCGATACCGCCAAGCATCCGCCGCCCGGGCGCCGTCCCTGTCCGATCCACTGAACCGGAAGGAACCCCCAGCATGACGCACCCCACCACCACGCCGACGCCCCGCATCTGCCCCAACTGCGACGGCTTCGCCACCGCCGCCATCACCACCGGCAGCCGCGACCGGCACGGCCACCTGCGGACCATCACCCCCAGCTGCCCGGCCTGCAACGGCCTCGGCACCGTCCCCGCCCGCCGCATCCCGGAGGTTGCGCGTGCCTGACCTGCTCGACCCGACCACCCTCGGCGACCTGCTGAGGGTGGCTTCGGCCCCTGACTACCACCGCTGGCACGAGCAGATCCGCCGCACCGGCGGCTGCGCCGACCCCATCCACCTCACCGGCTGGACCCTCCACAAGGACAAGACCACCGGCGAGACCCTGCACCACTACACCACCGCCAACGAGCCGGGCGGACGCCTCCGCATCGCCTGCGGCAACCGCCGCGCCTCCCGCTGCCCCTCCTGCGCCTGGACCTACGCGGGCGACACCTACCACCTCATCCGCGCGGGCCTCGCTGGCGACGATCGCCGCGACGTCCCCTCAACCGTCCGAGACCACCCCCGGGTTTTCGCCACCCTCACCGCGCCCTCGTTCGGGCCCGTGCACAACCGGCCCGACCACGGCGTCTGCCGCTGCGGTGTCCGTCACCGCGCCGATGACCCAAACCTGGGTACGGCACTGGACCCGGAGACGTACGACTACACGGGCGCCGTGCTGTTCAACAACCACGCCGGTCAGCTCTGGCAGCGCTTCACCAACCGGCTCCGCCGCGAGATCGCCGCCCGCGCCGGCATCACTCAGCGGGAGCTGAAGGAGTGCGCCCGCCTGTCCTACGGCAAGGTCGCCGAGTTCCAGAAGCGCGGCGCCGTGCACTTCCACGCGGTGATCCGCATCGATGGCCCCGACGGACCCGAGACCGCCCCGCCCTCCTGGGCCACGATTGATGTCCTCGCCGACTCCATCCGTGCAGCTGCCGCGCACTCCTACACCTCGGCTTCCGTCCCGGCCTCCGAGGACCAGCCCGCCCGTACCTTCCGCTGGGGCACCCAGCTCGACGTACGCCCCGTCAAGGCCTTCGGCGACTGCTCCCAGCTCACCGAACAGGCCGTGGCCTCCTACGTGGCCAAGTACGCCACCAAAGCCGCTGAGAACACCGGCACCCTGGACCGCCGCATCGGCGAACTCTCCGAGCTCGACCGCCACCACGTCCCGGACCACACCCGCCGCCTCATCAAGGCCTGCAAGGAACTCGACCCGCTCTACCCCGACCGGCGCCTGTGGGCCTGGGCTCACATGCTCGGCTTCCGCGGCCACTTCTCCTCCAAGTCGCGCCGCTATTCCACCACCCTCGGCGCCCTCCGCCAGGCCCGCGCCGACTACCGCGCCGCCCAGGAACACGCCGCCCTCGGTCTGGAGGAACGGGAGCCGGAAACCGTCCTGGTCCTGGCCGACTGGCAGTACGCCGGACACGGCCATACCCCAGGCGAATCCGCACTCGCCGCCACCATCGCCCGCGACCTCCAGCTCAACCGCGAAACCGCCCGCGAAGCCCTACGCGACCAACTCACCGAAGGGGAGTACTGACCATGGCCTCAGAGCTGCCAACCCGGTTCCTGACGCCTGAGGACCTGGTCGAGATGTTCGAGCTGCCCAGCGTCGAGACGGTCTACCAGTGGCGCCGCAAGCGCACCGGTCCCCGCGGCTTCCGAGTCGGCCGACATCTCCGCTTCGACCCGGACGACGTACGGGCCTGGGTGGACTCCCAGCTTGGGGAGGCTGCCTGATGGCGGGGCACATCCAAGACCGCTGGTATCGGAACGAGGTCGGCCCGGACGGCAAGACACGCAAGGTCAAGACCGACCGCCACGGCACAGGCATGCGTTACCGCGCCCGCTACATCGGCCCGGACGGCACGGAGAAGTCGAAGAGCTTCCCGGACAAACAGAAGCGCTTGGCTGATGCCTGGCTGACCAACGTAGAGGCCGATATGGCCCGTGGGCAGTACATCGACCCAAGAGCCGCCCGCATCACCTTCCGTGAGTACACCGACCGTTGGCTGGCAGCCCTCACGACCGATCTCACCAGCCGGGCCGCCGTCGAAGGCAGGCTCCGCTTTCATGCCCTGCCCTACCTCGGAACGCGCCCCATCGGCTCCTTCCAGCCCGAGCACATCCGCGACTGGAACCGCCAGCTCGAAGACGCCGTGGCATCCGCCCAGTATCGACGCCTCATTTTCGACGCGGTCTCCTCGGTGCTCAACGCGGCCGTGGATGACCGTCTCCTGGCCTCGAACCCCTGCCGGGCCCGATCGGTCAAGGCACCTCGCCCCGTGCCGTCACGCGTGCATCCGTGGTCCGCTGATCAGGTCTTCGGCGTACGCGCCGGACTGCCCGAGCGCTACCGGGCCATGGTCGACCTCGGCGCCGGGTGCGGTCTGCGACAGGGTGAGATCTTCGGCTTGGCCGTCGACAACATCGGAGATCTCGGCTGGCTCTACGTTCGCCAGCAGGTCAAGAAGGTTCGCGGCACGCTGGTCTTCGCTCCGCCCAAGCGCGGCAAGTTACGAGACGTCCCGCTCGACCCGGAGGTGTCGGTCGCGCTCCGCGAGCACATGGAGTGCTTCCCGCCCGTCGACGTGACGTTGCCCTGGCTGACCCCGACCGGCCCCAAGGTCACGCACCGGCTCGTCTTCACGAGCGGCATCGGCGCAGCCATCTGGAGCCAGGCCTTCAACGACCAGGCGTGGAAACCCGCCCTCGCATCCGCCGGTATTATCCCGGCCCCCGAAAAGGGTGAGCGCTACGCACCGGCCCGCGAGCACGGCATGCACGCGCTCCGGCACTTCTACGCCTCGGTCCTCCTGGACGCCGGGGAGAGCATCAAGGCCCTGAGTCTCTACCTCGGTCACAGCGACCCGGGCTTCACACTCCGCGTCTACACCCACCTCATGCCGTCCAGCGAGACCCGCACCCGGAAAGCCATCTCCGCGATGTACCGGGCAGCCGGTCACGCTCATGACGGCCCAGAGACGCCCGACGGCCCAGAAACGGCCCAGGCTGCCTGACACGGCCCCCATCGGCGAGAAAACCGCTGGTGAGGGGCCTTTTCGTGCCCTCTCGCGGTAAGTAACACCCCATCTTGCCGTACCGCCAGGGCTGGGCGGAAACGCGTATGGGTGGGGGGCTGTGACCTGGGGGTTCATGATTGGCGCCGGATGGGTGGCTGTCTGGAACCGCTCCCCGGCGTTCCGGGGACGCCAAGCCCACGACGCGGCGCCTGCAGCGCGCCGGGCCGTGGTGCCACCGTGACCAGCAACCTCCCCCTGCTGCCTTCGGAGGCTTCACGCTGGCCCTGCTCGCCGGCCCAAGAGGACAGCAAGGCCGCCAGGCTCCCTCGCGTGGACGGACGCCGCCCCGGGGTCACATCCAGAGCCGCGCGTGCCCGCCCCCTGGAGCCAGGGGACGGGACAGCGATGCCAGGGAAGGACCGGTTACCCGGAAGCGCCTCGCGAAGCCCGGTCAGTCCCCGGCGGTCGTCTCCCTGCGCCGCAGCACGACCAGGGTCGCCCCGCCGATCAGGACCAGGCCGATGGCGGTGCCCGCGATCAGTGGCGTCAGGCCCGAGCTGCCCGTTTCGGCCAGGTTGGTGCCCGAGGCGGAGCCCAGTACGGCCGGGCTCGGCTCGACCAGGGTCTGCGTGCTGGTGGCCGGCTCGGCGCCCTGCGTCCGGCAGTCCAGCATGCCGGTGAAGCGCTGGGTGAGGCCGCCGGGACCGTGGACGGTGAAGTCGTAGGCCTGGTCCTCCTGGAGGGGGACCGTGATCGTCCTGGTCTCGCCGGGGGCGATCGTGTGCTCCAGACCGACCAGGTCGAACGTGAACGGCTCGTCACCCTTGTTCGCCGCGATGACGTCGACGCCGCCCTCGGCGCAGTTCTTCGCCGCCGACAGGGCCGGGGCGGGGCCTTCTTCGGCCCAGGTGACCCCGGCCGTCGCCGACACGGTCGACTCGCTGGAACCGGCCAGGATCTGCGTCTGGCTGCGACTCTCGGAGGCGAACGCCCGGCCGACCGGCACGGTCGTCGAGGCCTGCACGGTCAGCTCCGCCGAACCGGCCGCAGCGTCCTCGGGCACCTCGAAGAACACCTGCCCGCCGTCGGACGCCGAGGTGACCTCCTTGCCGCGCCGGTCGACGATGCGCACCCCGGTCGTGGTGGCGTCCGCGGGCGGTGTGAGCGTCGCGCCACCGGCGTTGGTGCGCACCGTCACCGGGCCGATCCGCTCACCCGGCCGACCGGAGACGGCCGGCGGGTCGAGGGTCAGCGAGGCCTGGGGCTCGGGCAGGGCGCGGGCGCTCTTCTGCAGGTAGTCCGCGAGCTGCTCGGCCTGCGGGTCGAGCGCGTCCACGGCCACGTCGTCCGAGTAGCGCCAGATCGCCACCTGAGTGCCGGCCGCGGCGTCCTGCTCGGTCAGCGCACCGCGGACCCCCGCCTTCCGGGCGAGCGCCGCGAGGTCGTTGACCTGCGGATAGGAGTTCTGCAGGATCCAGCGGATCTTGCCGGCGTCCTTGTTCACGCCCAGGGACGTACCGCTCCAGGGCGTCTCGTGGTACTTGGCGTCCCGCTGTGTGGGGTTGTGGAGGTCGACGCAGTACGTCTGCAGGGTGCCGCCACCCTCGACGGACATCTCGAACAGGCCCGCCGACACCTGCTGCTCGCCGGTGGCGCCGCGTATGACGGCGGTGCCGTAGGTCTTGAGCCCGGCTATCGTCGCGGTCGCTCCGCCCTGGCTCCGTGTCGTCTCGGCGGCGGCCGCCCGGTCGGCACCGGTCAGCGCGCCCGCGGAGACGAGCCCGGTCACCAGCGTCGTGGCGGCGAAGCGGGCCGCCCCTCGCCTGCGTGCGAACACCGCCGACAACGAAGCAAACACCACATCTCCTTCGAGCAGGACCCGTGTCGTGGGGGGACGGTCCCACCAGCAGAATCAGAAGCCTCCCTGGCCCCAAGAGCCTCGAGAGCCATGTCCGGCATCCTAGGGAGACGGCGGAGCCCGCCCGCCGGTCAGACGGTCGGATGAGTATTCCGACTCGGAATCGTTATCGCCGGGACCCCTTGTGAGCAGGGCTTATCGACAAGTCCGCCTTGGTCGTTCCGATGCACACCCGCCGATAAGCCGCAGTCCGGACAGGAAAACGGTGATTGACGTCACGTCAAGACAACGCGGTCCGGAGCCTGTTGAGAAACGACCTCCCGCCGTTCGGCCGAACCCTCCGGCGGTGTCTCCCAGTTGGGTTCGGGTTGCGTCGGCGCCCCCGCCGTGTCCTGCCTGCTCCCCCGCCGGAAGGCGGACGTGCCCCAGGCCAGGTCGTGACCGATCGCGATCGCGTCGATGTCCGCCGAGGTCCAGCTCTGTCCCTCGCGCACATCGGTGCGCACCTTGAGCCTGCCCTGCACGATCACGGGCTCGCCCACCGTCAGGGACGCCGCCGTGTTCGTGGCGAGCTGGCGGTTGGCCCACACCGTGAAGAAGTTCGTGTGCCCGTCCGTCCACGTGTTCTTCTCACGGTCCCAGTAGCGCGCGGTGACCGCGAGCCGGAACCTCGCCGACGGCCCGGACGCCATCTCCCGGTACACCGGCTGCGTCGCCACCCTGCCGACCGCGCACACCATCGTCTCGTTCATCGCGTAGCCCTCCCTCGCCCGGACTCGGCACCCGGGCCGACACGCGTACGGGCCCGCCCCGTACGGCTGTGTCTGCCAGACTGCCGCCGCCGGGCCGGACCCGCTGAGCGCTGTGGACCACCCTCCGCCTGTGGAGAACTCCGTCACCCGTGCCGGTGACGAGTTGTTCCCAAGCTCTCCTCCGGCAAGGGAAGGCAGGGACGGGCACGTCCGCCTAAGCCCCCACCACCCGCCCGTACTGCTCCCGGACCTCCCGGTACCGCAGCAGTTCCGCCGCCACCGGATCCAGCACCCGCGCCCTGCCGCATCCGGCCGCCGCCTCGCGCAGGCGCCGCTCCGCCTCCAGGCCGTAGCGCCGGCCGGGGCCGCGGGCCGCCATCCGGCAGCTCCACTCGATGAGCGGGCCGCCGACGATGCCGATCACCATCAGCAGCACCGGCACGCCCAGGTTCGGCGCCATGAACCCGATGATCTGGCCCAGCAGCCACAGCCCGCCGAGGAACTGCAGGATCGTCATCGACGCCTGGGCCAGCACAGCCACCGGCCACCACCCCGGCCGGGGCGGCCGTCCGGCCGGCACCCCCGCGCGCACGGACAGTTCGTCCAGCGCCTCGGGCAGCCCCTGCGCGCCGCGGACGGCCGCCTCGCGCACCGCCTGGGCCCACGGCGCGGGCAGTCCGGCCGAGGCCCGGTCGGCCACCGTGCGCACCGCCTGTTCGACCCGCTGCCGCGCGGTGGCCTCCTCGTCGGCCTGGGCACGGGAGGGGATCCGGCCGGTGGTGGGCTCGCCCCGGTCCTGGTACCAGCGCCACAGCCGCAGCCAGGGCGTGCCGCAGGCGCGGTTGGCGTTGCGCAGCCAGGCGCGTTCGGCCGCCTCGCCCGCCGCCGTGGCCCCGACCGCGTCCGCGAGCCGGTCGGCGAACTCCTCCCGGGCCTGTTCGCTGAGCCCGGTCCGCCGCCGGGTGGCGTAGACGGGCCTGAGCCGGGCCGCGGCGATGTCGACGTCGGCCGAGATGCGCCGGGCCGGCGCGCCGCGCTCGGAGACGAACTGACCGAGTGCCTCGCGCAGTTCCCCGACGCCGTCGCCGGTGAGGGCGGACAGCGCCAGGACGGTCGTACCGGGCTCGCCGTACTCCCCGAGGGCGATGCCGTCCTCGTCGAGGAGTCGCCGCAGGTCGTCGAGGACCTGCTCGGCGGCCTCCCCGGGCAGCCGGTCGATCTGGTTGAGGACGACGAACATGACCTCGGCGTGGGCCGCCATCGGCCGCAGATAGCGTTCGTGGAGGAGGGCGTCGGCGTACTTCTCGGGGTCGACCACCCAGATGACCGCGTCGACGAGCGCCAGGATGCGGTCGACGTGCTCGCGGTGCTGTACGGCCGCGGAGTCGTGGTCGGGCAGGTCGACCAGGACGAGTCCGCGCAGCGGCGACTCGCCGTCCGCGCTGGGCAGCGGCCGGCGGCGCAGCCGGGGCGGGATGCCGAGCCGTTCGATGAGGCTCGCGGCCCCGTCGCTCCAACTGCAGGCGATGGGCGCGGCGGTGGTGGGGCGGCGCACCCCCGTCTCCGAGATGGTCACGCCGGCGAGCGCGTTGAACAGCTGCGACTTGCCGCTGCCGGTGGCGCCCGCGATGGCGACGACGGTGTGCCGGCCGGAGAGCCTGCGCCGTGCTGACGCCTCGTCGAGCACCCGGCCGGCCTCGGACAGGGTGCGGCTGTCGAGCCGGGTGCGGGAAAGGCCGACGAGTTCGCGCAGGGCTTCGAGCCGCGAGCGCAGCGGCCCGTCGTAGACGAGCGGGGTCACCGTCGCCGGGGCGGCGGAGCGACTGTCGAGCGCGGGGAACGCCCCAGCGGTGCCGCCGGTGGTCTCGGTGACCCGGCGCGCGATGAGTCCGTCGTCCCAGGACTCCGGGGCGTCACTACGGGCCGCGCGCCCGCTCTGCGAAGCGCCGGCCGAAGCACCCGGCGAAACACCTGCGGAAGCATTCGACGAGACACCTGCGGAAGCACCCGACGACGGGCTTCCGGCGGCGCGTGACCGGTTCGCCCCGTCGTCCGGCTGATCGGCGTGCTCGGTGGGGTCCTGGTCAGTGACGGCGGTCACCGGTCACCTCTCCTTCTGCAGTACGGACAGCGCGGCGATGAGTTCGGCCTGCGGCTCGGGGTGGACGCCCAGGGCGTCGAGGGGCGCGAGCCTGCGCTCGCGTTCGGCGTGCAGGACCCGGCCGACGTGCTCGGTGAGCAGCCGTCCGGCCCGGTCGCGCAGCCGCAGCGCGCCGTGGGCACCGATCCGCTCGGCGAGCCCCTCCCCGGCCATCCGGCCCCGGCGCCCGCCGAGCAGGGAGGTGGCGACCAGGGCGGCGACCAGCTCGGGGTCCGGCGCGACGGCGCGGTCCAGCTCGCGCACCTCGTCCTCGGCGTGTTCCTCCAGCTCGCGCCGCCAGCGCCGGACGGCGAGACCGATCCGGTGTTCGGCACTGTCCGCCACGGGTTCGCGCGGGACGAGTTCGGGAGCGGCGGAGGCCGGTTCGCGCCGCCAGGCGTCGTCCACGCGCTCGTCGGCGGCGGTGACGGCGCACAGCAGCAGCGCGCACAGGCTTTCCACGAGCGCGTCGAGGAGTTCGGCGGCGGTGCAGTCCAGGGGGAAGGCGCGCCACCGCTTGAGCGCGTCCCCGGCGAGCACGGCCCCGGACTGCAACCGGCCCCGCACGCGCGCGTGCTCGTTGTCGTACGCCCCCTCGACGGCCGAGGTGAGGCGCAGGGCGGCGGCGTACTGCGCGGCGGCGGCACCGGCCAGCTCGGGCATCCGGGACTTGAGGGAGTCGAGCACGCCGTAGGCCGTACGGGCCAGCACCTGCTGCCGGGCGGCGGGGTCCTGCGCGTGGTGGACGAGCCAGTTGCGCAACTGGGCGACGGCGGTGGCCGGCAGCAGTCCGCCGCCCCAGGCGGACTCGGGCAGTTCGGGCACGGTGAAGCGCGGCACCTCGCCGAGCCCCGCCTTGGTGAGCAGCGCCCCGTACTGCCGCGACACCTCGTTGACCACCTGGTGGGGCACCCGGTCGAGCACGGTCACGAGGGTGACGTCGTACTCCTTGGCCGTGCGCAGCATGTGCCAGGGGACGGCGTCGGCGTAACGGGCGGCCGTGGTGACCATCACCCAGATGTCGGCGGCGCAGATGAGCTCGGCGGCCAGCACGCGGTTGTCGGCGACCAGGGAGTCGATGTCGGGCGCGTCGAGCAGGGCGAGGCCGGGGGGCAGGGTCTCGGCGGTCTCGACACGGAGTACCCGCGCGGGGTTCTCGCCGGGCAGCAGCAGGTCGTCCGTGGCGTCCTGCTGGGGCACCCACACGCGGGTGAGGTCGGGCAGCACCCGCATCCCGCTGAACCAGTGGTGGTCCTCCGGATGGCAGACCAGCACGGGGGTCCGGGTCGTCGGCCGCAGCACGCCCGCCTCGCTGACGCGACGCCCCACGAGGGAGTTCACGAGGGTGGACTTCCCGGCGCCGGTGGAGCCGCCGACGACGGCCAGAAGTGGCGCTTCGGGGTCCCTGAGCCGGGGCACCAAGTAGTCGTCGAGCTGCGCGAGCAGTTCGTCGCGGTTGGCACGCGCGCGTGCGGCCCCCGCCAGGGGCAGCGGGAAGCGTGCGGCGGCGACACGGTCGCGCAGGGCGGAGAGTGCGTCGAGCAGCTGAGGCCGTACGTCCAAGGTCACCACATGTGAAGAATGCCCAATATTAGGGGAATTCTGAAGCATATGAGCATGTCTGCGCGCCGACGGAACAGAAGGGGCAGAAGGGGCGACTGGGACACGGGCACAGCCGAGGGATAACGAGTGCACAACACCCGATGCGCCAGACGCCAAAAGCGGTGCACGATTCGTACCTGCCTGCGATTATCAGGACCGCTTCACCGAACCTCCACATTGAGCCACGGAGGCGAAGCAACAGGGACAAGGATGCGGGAGCCCTATCCTTGTCCCCGGCAACGTCACGGACAGGCCCACACCCGGGCACCCAGACAGAGGCCACCACACCCGGCCCCCGTAGCTCAGTGGATAGAGCAGGCGCCTTCTAAGCGCTTGGCCGCAGGTTCGAGTCCTGCCGGGGGCGCAAGTCTCCGCCCTCCCTTCTGGGAGGGCTTTTTGCTGGTCAGTGCGGCTGCCAGTCGAACCCGTACGACGAAGCCCCGGAGTCCGCCCCCGATGATCGAAGGGTGGACCCCGGGGCTGTACGGCTGCCACCGTTGTCTCGCGGGTGCCCATCGAGCAACTCACGAGGCCCGGGCGCCGGACTGCGCGCGCCGGGCTCCGGGCGGCGCGGCGTCAGGGGGTCAGCCGCAGTCGCCCCAGTCGGAGACGTCCCCCGGTGGTGCCGACCTGCCCGCCGCAGCGCACACACGACTTGTCGGCGTACACGGTCACGGGGCCGGCGTACTGGGTGCAGTAACCGGAGTCCGAGACCTTGGTCCCCCCGTTCACCGCGACCCAGGCCTTCATCAGCAGCTTGACTCCGGGAGTGCGCGAGGTGGTGATGGCGCAGTTTCAGCCGTTGCCGCAATAGAGGTCCAGCCCGCAATGGCCCGACCGGCCTTGCGACATCGAAAAACCCACTGGTGCTGGGTCAGGTTCGATTCACCTCACCCCGGAATTCCGGCGCTCGGGAGTGATCTTGGCCTCCGCACGGCTCGTGGCGGCGCTGAGCGGTCCAGGGTGGCTCTCCCGCGTGGTGCGCGGCCGCCCGCGCTCAGCCCGCAGCAGCGGTCGGCACGTGATTCTCCAAGTGGCCTCGCTTTGCCCTTCGTTTTTCTCTCCCCAACGCATTCACAAGCGCAGAGACAAAGCAGACAGGATGTTTCAGTCGCCGCACCCGCAAGCGATACGCCGGTCGAAGGGAGGCTTCCCGCGGTCGGGTCCGGGCGCGATCATGGGAGCTCTGATCACGGCCCAGGGAAGGGGCATGCCGTGCGGTTGCGCTGTGCTGTCCTGGACGACTTCCAGAAGGTGGCGACCGAGGTCGCCGACTGGTCGGTCGTCGCGGACGACGTGGAGGTCGTCTCCTTCGACCGGCATCTCGACGGCGAGGACGCCCTGGCCGCCGCCCTGGCCGGGTTCGACATCGTCGTGACCCTGCGCGAACGCGTGCCGTTCCCCGGCTCGCTGCTGGCCCGGCTGCCCCGGCTGAAACTGCTCGTCGCGTCCGGCATGCGCAACTCCGTCATCGACTACGCGGCCGCCGAGGCGCACGGCGTCACGGTGTGCGGCACGGCCAGTTCCTCCACCCCGCCGGTCGAGCTGACCTGGGCGCTGCTGCTCAGCCTCGCCCGCGGCATCCCCGAGGAGAGCAACGCCCTGCGATTTGGCGGCCCCTGGCAGAGCACCGTCGGCGCGGACCTGCACGGCCGCCGGCTCGGGCTCCTCGGCCTGGGGAAGATCGGCAGCCGGGTCGCCCGGGTGGGTCTCGCCTTCGGCATGCGGGTCGGTGCCTGGAGCCAGAACCTCACCCGGGAGCGGGCCGAGGAGGTGGGCGTGGAACTCGCTCCCTCCAAGGAGCGGCTGCTCGCCGAGAGCGACTTCGTGTCGGTCCACCTGGCGCTGAGCGACCGCACTCGCGGCCTGCTCGGCCCCGCCGAACTCGCCCTGCTCAAGCCGACCGCCTACCTGGTCAACACCTCCCGCGCGGCGATCGTCGACCAGGAGGCGCTCCTCGACGCGCTGCGCGCCGGGCGGATCGCGGGCGCCGGCGTCGACGTGTTCGACGTCGAGCCGCTGCCCACCGACCACCCGATGCGCACGGCACCACGCCTGCTCGCCACCCCGCATTTGGGGTATGTCTCCCGCGCCAACTACGCCACGTACTACGGCCACGCCGTAGAGAACATCCGCGCCTTTCTCGACGGCGCCCCGGTGCGGCGACTTCCGTGAGCTGCCATGAACACAGCACCTTTCCACGACCTTCTCCGCCTTCAGGACGGGTGGTCCGGCCGCGATCACCGTGAATCCCGACAGCGGGCGCGTTGCTCGGTGAGACGGCGGCGCCCCTGCCGCCGTCTCACCGAGCAAGAGGAGAACGTGATGTCTCGCATCGCTCAGGCAGCCGGCGTCGCAGCTACGGCTACGGCTACGGCTACTGATGCGCTGGACAATCCTGCGCACACCCTGTGCACAGCGAGGAGGCGGGCACTTGCCGCGCCGGGCTCCTCTCGTCCCACCCGGCCGCGTCACGCGTACCGGTAGATCCGCCCGTGGTCCTCCAGCTGGTCCGGTGTCACGTCCCACGGCGGCAGCCTCTCGTGCCGCGCCACGACCCGCCGGTACTGCGCACTGCCGCGCCCGGGCGGCTTCGCCGGAAGATAGCGGTGCTCGCGGTGCCGTTGCTGCCAGCGGGACCACACCAGGTCGACGAAGGCGTGGTGCATCCAGAAGACCGGGTCGTTGACGGAGGCCCCGCCGACCATGGCTCCGCCGACCCAGCGGTGCACCCTGTTGTGGTTGAGCCAGGAGGCGCTGCCCCGCCCGCTGCCCCACCCCTCCAGCTTGTTGCGGAAGCCCTCGCGAACCGTGGAGTCCCAGGGCGAGACGTCGTAGACCGGGTCCTTGAGGGCCTGCTCCAGTTCGCTCTTCGTGGGCAGCTGGATCGGGTCGCGGGTACGGCCGAGGTCCCGGGTGAGGAACTCCTCGTCCGTCACGCCCTCCGTGATGGTCCAGTTGCCCTCCGCATAGGCGAACGGCCCGGTCATCACCTGGCGGTCGGAGCGCCGTCCGGTGCCGCCGAGGAGGTCGTCGGTCCAGGGCGTGGAGGTGGCCGACCGATCGCGCGTCCAGTCCCAGTACGGCACCGACACCGACGCGTCGACCCGCCGCAGAGCCGTCTCCAGCTCCAGCAGGAAATGCCGGTGCCAGGGCAGGAAGGAGGGCGCCATGTGGGCCGTGCGCAGTCCGTCCTCGCCGTCGGAGGCGAAGTGCTGGATGTGCGTCCGCACGAACTCGTCGTACTCACCGCGCCGCTTCACCTCCAGCAGCGCCTTCACGAACCGGCGCTTCTCGCTGGTGGTGAGCGTGCTGACGTCCTTACGCGTGTACGCCATGCGTTCCCCCCTCCGGCTGTGCCGGGCCGTGGCCGGGCAGCTCACGCAGGTGCTGCCTCGGGCCGAGTTCATCGACGGCCGCCCGGGTCGCCGCCAGGGGCGTGGGGTAGGAGCGGTAGTGATCGACCATGCTCAGCCAGGTGCCGTCGGCGCGGCGCATCAGGTGCAGCGGCCGGCCGTCCACGGTGACGTGCCACTGCTCGTCACCGAGTGCCTGCTCGGGCGCGGGGACCGGCACGCCCTGGATGCGGCGGCCCCGGTAGGTCTCCTCGAACCCGCCGTCGCCCGCCCATGTGTCCGAGTTCCTGCCGCTCGTGGAGTCGGGCTCCCCGAACCGGGTGGCCGCGACGACGGGCACGGCGGCGGCGCCCAGCGCCACGGCCATCAGCCCGCGCACGAGGCCGCGCCGCGTCCGCACAGCGGTTTCGCCTCCCGCCGCCTCACGCTCGGTTCCCACCGGTACTCCGCCGGTCCCTACGACCATCCCGTACTCCTCGTGGCTCGTTCTCGGTCTCCGTGGCGCTAACAGCCCGAAGGCCCCTGCGGTCACCACTGCAGGGGCCACACGAGCACTCCCGTCACGGGCGCAGACTTCAGGCCGGGGCCAGCTCCGGCCCGTGGACGGCTCCGGTCGGGCAGGAGCCGGCCCTCGACGTGGCAAGGGCCGTCGGGCCGGCCCGGCACGGGCACGGGGGCTGCCCAGTGACCTCGGGCAGCTCTGTCGAGCGCCTCTCGGCACCGCCCAGCGGCAGGAGGACGAGGACGCGCCGACCGCGGCGCGGGGTCGCGGCGGAGCCGCCGGCCTCGACCGCCACACAGGTCATCCCTGCGGCGAGGGTTCCTCGGCGATCGTCCGCATCCGGGGTGCCGTCCCTCTCACGGAACGGTGATCCAGGTTGCGATGCGGCTGCTGGGCGGGACGCTGGCGGGGTCGTGGGCAGCATGCGCGGGTGCGGCGGCGGCGAGGGAACCGGCAAGGACGGCGGCGGCCTTCAGTCACTTCATCGGGGCCCTTCCTGAGCGATTGTTGTCACCGTGTGGGGTGAAGGTCCGGCGCCGTGCCCAACGGGGGCCGTCCGGCGCGGACAGCCCCCGTGACCAGAACCTCGTAAGAGTGGCTGGAGCAGCAGGGAGTCGTGCCGGCCGGAGGCGGCCGGCACGATGGTCTGGAGGTCGCAGTCGGGCCTTCAGGGGGCCTTCGGCAGGGAGGTCAGGCCCGCCAGGTCGGGAGCGGGGAGCTCGCTGCCGACCAGGGTGGCGGCGACGGTGTTGACGAGCCCGGTGACGACCCGGTCGACGGCCGGGGGGACCTTGGCGGTGTCGCCGGAGGTCACGGCCGTGACCAGACCATCGGTGGCCTTCTCCAGCGCAGCCAGTGCCTCGGCCGCCAGGCCCTCCGGCAGATCGGTCCGCTCCTCAACCGGAGCGGGCAGGGTGCTGGCCTGGGGCAGGGGGATGCCCGGGGTCGCGTTGCCCGTCGCACCGGCGGCCTGCCCGGACCCGGCCGTCGCCCGGGCGATGGCGTCCTTCACTCGGGTGCTCAGCTCGGCGGCCCGCGAGGGCGGCAGTTGCCCGCCTTCCGCCTGGAGCACGGCGGTCAGCAGATCGGCGACCGGGGTGAGCACACCGCCCAGGTCGCCGAGTGTCTCGACCTGGCCCAGCAGTGCGTCCGGGTCGGGGGCGCGGGTCGCCGTGTGGGTGTACTCCCGGTCCGGGACGGTATCGGCGGCCGCGGGCCCGACGACTCCGAACAGCAGCGTGGCGCAGAGCGCAGGGGCAGCGATTCGCCGTGCGGGCAGACGCATGGGGGTTCCTTTCGGTGGTGCGTCGGATCTTGTGCCCACCCACCGTGCGAGCGGAGGCAACACTCCGCAACCGAGCGAACGCGCCAGGTCAGCGGCGCGCGGGCGAGTCGGCGGTTGTCCCGCCTGGTGAGGCGGCGTGCACCCGATCCGCCCACCGGACGCCCGGCCCGCCCCCGTTCGGGGCAACGCGCACCGGCCGCCCTCCCGAGAGGGTCCACCGGAGGGGCGCTGGCCGGAGATTTGAGGGCCGGCAGCGGTCCCCGGCAGGACTCGATCCCGCGTGGGACGCGGGCAAGGCGTGAAGGGCCGGCCTGATGAACTGATCTGGCCGCTGCCCCGAGCCGCTGAGTGCCGCTGCCGTCCGGCTGCCGGGACTCGGACCGGACATCACGAGTTTCCTTGCCAGCCGAACGGCCCCAAGGCGCACTTCGTAAGAGTGAGGTATGCACCTTTTGCTCATTATTGCCCCTTCTTCAGGGCTAGCATCGCCGCGCAAGGCCTGTCCCATTCATGGGACGACGACGCACATCCCGGAGGAAATATGATCAGGAAGTTTCTGACGTGCGCGGCTATCACTGCTGCGGCCGTCGCACTGGGAGCCGGCACCGCCGCCGCGGACGAGAGGGAGGACTACGACCGTCTCGTCGCCGCCGAGAAGATGGGGGGAAGCTTCGACATTCTCAGGACCTCCTGCGGCGCCGGCATCTACAGCGGGTCCCTGGAGCGCGGCGCGTTTGTGAGCGTCACGGACTAACAGACGGAAAAGCTCAAGTCGGGTGACACAGAAAAGCCTGAGACTCCTTGATCAAAAGACCAGGAGTCTCAGGCTTTTCAGCGTATGCGCCCGGAATTCGCCCAGGAAGTCGAACGCATTACGCCGGGACCGTCCCCGAGACGACGGCCCCGACGTCACAGCGCAGTGAGTCTCGCCTACTGCATTCAGTCGATGACAGCCCCGAGGATGGGGAGGGCCGGCGCAGCGGAGTCGTCATAGACCTTCGAGCCCTGACGGATCTCGTTGCACTGGAACGTCCGAGCCTGGTCCAGGACCTCGACGGTCAGGACGTCAATGTCCTGGATGGTGGGGCAGATGTCACGGATGATCTCGATGTTCTGCGAGTAGTGGCCGTGCACCTCTTCGTCGGCCGCGGCCGGCGAGACCGCCACGCCGGTGGCAGCCAGCGTCAGCATCGAACCGGCGAGGACCTTCTTGGCGTTCATTCGTGTTGCCTTCCTTGAGCGGGATAGCCACGGCACGTAATGGTGAGTGCCGACAGCCTACTAACCGACCCCATACCCTTTGAGTTACGTACCGCGACTTGATTCATCCAGTTGCAGCAACGCCGTCGATAGCCGGAGAGAAACCCAAAAAAACGCCCCGGACCGTGCGGTGAGCCACACGGTCCGGGGCGCGTTCCCTCGACGCGGGTATTTTCCGAAGCCCCGGACGACGAGAGAAAGTTTGCGACAGGACACCGATCGAACGGCGTCCCGAGATTTAGTTGAGAACCTGACCGAGGATCGGCAGGGCGGGGGCGGACGAGCTGTCGTGCACCTTGGACTTCTGGCGGATCTCGTTGCACTGGAACGTCCGCGCCTCGTCCAGGACCTCGACGGTCAGGACGTCAATGTCCTGGATGGTGGGGCAGATGTCACGGATGATCTCGATGTTCTGCGAGTAGTGGCCGTGCACCTCTTCGTCGGCCATGGCCGGCGAGACCGCCACGCCGGTAGCAGCCAGCGTCAGCATCGAACCGGCGAGGACCTTCTTGGCGTTCATTCGTGTTGCCTTCCTTGTGCTTGATACCGCGACACCTAGTGGTAAGTGCCGACAGCCCACTAACCGGATACGTACCTTCGGGGTTCCGTGCTCCCGCCGCCATTCATCCACTTGCAGCAATAACCGTGTCGGAAGCGCACCAATACTCCGGACCGGTGCCGCGATGCTGCCGGCCCGCCGACCACAAGGGGAGGCCCCGGTGCCGCGCGGCTGTCCGCGCGGCACCGGGGCCGGAGTCTTCTCTACGAGCGGCTGCGCCCACGGCACCGGATGAACGGCGCCCGGGGCTCAGTCAACGACACGTCCGAGGATGGGGAGGGCGGGGGCGGCCGAGTCGTCGGTGACCTTGGAGCCCTGGCGGATGTGGTTGCACTGGAACGTCCGAGCCTGGTCCAGGACCTCGACGGTCAGGACGTCGATGTCCTGGATGGTGGGGCAGATGTCACGGATGATCTGGATGCTCTGCGAGTAGTGGCCGTGCACCTCTTCGTCGGCCATGGCCGGCGTGGCGGCGAGTCCGGTGGCGGTCAAGGTCAGCATCGACCCCGCGACAATCTTCTTCACATCCATGATGTTTACCTTCCTCACGTATGGCGACGTCTTCCGACGAAGACCGCAGCACCACCGCTAACCGTGGTTCCGGAACGGACGTTTCTCTAGGATTCCGTCCATCACCCGAACACCGGATTCATGCGATTTGGCGAAGAACGGTGGCGAGTGAGGCGGCCCGTCGGTCGGGTACGGACGGAGATCTCCGGTTCAACGACGGGCGGGCCGCCCGCGCCGGTGTCATCGTGAGCACCGGCGAGGGCAGCCCGTCCGAGCACGGTCGGTCAGAGCAGCCGCGCCAGCTTTCCCGCTTCCGGGAGTACAGTCCGGGCTCCTTCACCACCGGCGTCCGCCACCAGGCCCGCCGGTTGCCTGGCCGTTCCGTCGACAGCGTCGCTCAGGCCGTCGGGAGAAACGGCCGGCACGCTTCGCAGGGTGGAGGCGTCGGCCACGTCCACCGCTTGGGCGGTTCCCGTTCCTCCCCACGCCAGAGCCGCCATCGCCATCACGCCCACCTTCAGGGATCGCCCCATGAGAATTCCTTAGAGAAGTACCTTCACGGCCGGTCGCGCCCCGGGGCGCAGACCACGCATTCACGCCCTGGGGAAACGCTGTTTCAGCGCCGCAGACGGGTGACGGGGACGAGGCAGTAGGCACTGGAGGACCGGAGTTCTTCATCGGTGAGAAAACTCCGCAACTGTTCGGGACTCACATCTTGCCCCGGAGCGGCATGCGGCCACGGGCGAGTCAGGCAGATGAGACGGACGTTCCGGTTCCTGTGCGCGGCTTCCTGCCACGACGACGGCACGGGGCATTGCACACGAAGAAACGGCATGGTCAATACGGCCTGTTCCGCTTCTACCAGCAGAGAAATGGCGGTCCTGGCCTCGCCGGTCAGTTCGACCAACTGGCCGGAGACCGGCAGGCCGATTTCCTCCAGGTGCGCGCGAATGGCCGCCTCACCGGCCTCCGGGCCCTCGATCCCGTCACCGAGCGAGTACACCGTGAGAAACGGCAGTCGGGGAGTGTCGGTGGAAGGCTCGCCGGACCAGGGCACGACCGTAAGAGTCCCCAGACGAGAGCCGCTCGCCTTTGCGGGAGCGGTAGTCGAGAAAGTCATGGTGTCGGATGCTAGTGACCCGTCCCGGGTCCTTCCGGCACCATTCCACCCATTTGGCCCGCAAGCGCGCTTGTCATTCACCTCTCCGTGTCAGACGCAGCCCGCCTGGCTCGCACGCACGGTCGAGCCCGCGCATCGTCGTCCCGGCCCCGGCCGTACGTCACGCCGTACCGATAGGCCGGGCTGCGATCCTCCAGTTCGTCCGGTGTCACGTCGTCCTGCGTGGCGGTCCGTCCGTGCCGGGCAGCGCTGCCTCGGCTGCCAGCGGGACCATCGCAGAGCTGAGGACGGCGTGCGCCAGCCGGGCACCGGACGCCGACGGACGCGCCGCCCTCCATGACGCCGTCGCCCCAGCGGCGCACCTGGTTGTGGTTGCGTCAGGAGACGCTGCCGTGCTCGGGCCCACCAACGGGTCCCCCGGCGCAGCGTACGCGGCGCCGCTCGGCGCGGGTGAGGGTGCGGGCGATCGCGCGCGCGTACGCCATGACGTCCCCCGGGTGCCCGCGCCCGCCGGGGTCGTGTTCGCCATCAGTACTGGTCGCGGCCGGTTCACCGACGAGCGGGCCGACCGCTTCGAGCGGGCGGGGATACGACCGGTAGTGCGCGGCCGCACTCAGCCAGGTGCCGTCGGCGCAGCGCGTCAGGTGCAGCGGTAGGCCGTCGGCAGTGACGCGCCGGCCTTTCGAAGGGGGCCGCGGCTCCCGTACGCGGTGCCCGCGGTAGCGCTCGCTCCCGGCGGAGACGCGGCGGCCCGGGCGGGGACAAGCAGTACGCGCATCGCGTCCCGCCGGATGGCGAGGTGGTCCCCGTGGCCGTCACCGCCCGGGACTGCGGCACCTGCCGCGGTGGTTCGGGGCAGGACAGTCCACCACCGGCTCGCCGAGGCCGCGGACGTCAGCCCTGCAGGGGGAGGCCGCCGAGCAGCCCGTTGCCCGACTTCGACTGAGTGGCGGCGCCCGTCACGGTGTCCAGCACGGAGTCCTTGCTGCCCGGCTTCACGGCACCGAGGACGTTGGGCTGGTGGTGGAGCGGCACCACGTGGACCGGGCCCTTGGAGAACGTGTCGACGGCGTCGGCCAAACCGGGGGACGTGCGGGCGCCGGTGGGGTACTGGGCGGCGAACGCGGGCGCGGCTGCGCCGGCGAGGACTACAGACCCGGCGATGAGGACGGCGGCCTTCTTGTTCATCGTGTCTCCTTTCTCGGCGACTAATGTCGCGAGGGACATCTGTTGCCGTGCCTAACGACATCGGTGCCAAGCGGAAACTCCGCGTCCGGGAAAATCTCGCCCTTTTCCTCCTTACAGGAGATGGCAGCAAGGGGGCGTGAAATCGGGCCGTCGCGCCTGCCGGGGCAGGGCGCGACGGCCACGGGAGACGGGACCGGTGTCAGGAGTCACCGCGCGCCGGGGCATACGGTGCGCCCACGCCCAGGATGGCGGCGACAGCATCGCCGAGGCTGTCCACCACGTCGGCGATGGCCGAGCCCAACTGCCCCACCGGGTTCGAGGCGCCGGTCTTCCCCAGAGCATCCATCTTCGCCTGCAACTCGGCTGTCGCGGCGGTCGCCTGGGCCTGCGCCGGAGACAACCACGCGGGCAAGGCGGTGACGGGCGTTGTGGCGTTCGGCGCCGTGACGGCCGGGGGCTGTGACCAGACGCCCGCGTTCGCCCAGTCCCAGTCGTCGATCGCGTCCTCCGCGTCCTCCGCGTCCTCCGCGTCCTCCGCGTCCTCCGCGTCCTCCCTGTCCTCGTCGTCTTCGTCGTCCGGGTCGGTGGCGACGTACCCCCCGGACGCCCCGGCCTTGGCGAGCGCTTGCTCGATGGCCACGGTGAGCTGGTCCGTCTCCCGGGGCGTGAGCCGCCCGCCGTCCGTCTCCAGCAGGGTGCCGAGCAGCTCGGTCACGGGCTTCACGAAGCCGCCCACCCCCGCAGCCTGCGCCTGGGCGTCGAGTTCGTCGAGATCGGATGCGAGCCCGTGCGCCGCCGTGTGGGCGCGCTCGTCGGCCGGGGCACCGTCGGCCGCCGTCGCCACCGGTCCGGTGACCCCGAGCAGGAAGGTGGCACAGAGTGCGGAAGCGGCGGTTCGCCGTGCGGACAGAAGCATGGGGAGGTCCTTTCGGTGGCGCGGGGGCTCCTGCGTTCACCGTGGGACCCGCCTTCGCTCCCTGCAACCGTTCCGTCACGCCGTGTGGCGGGGACTCCCCGCGCGGCCATCACATCGCCGCAGGTGGGAGCGGTGTGTCAGGGGTTGCTCGTCGGATCGTCGCCCACACCCCTTCGGGGGGCGCAGGGCCGCAGCGCGCCGGCCGCCCCGCGGGAACCGCGAGGCGGCCGGCCGGGTCGGCGTCGTGGCCGGGGTCAGCCGGCCTTGCACTTGTTGCCGAACGCCGGGTTCAGCAGACCGACGACGTTGATGGTGTTGCCACAGACCTGGACCGGGACGCTGACCGGGGCCTGCAGGATGTTGCCCGACAGCGTGCCGCCGGAGTCGGCGGTGACCGCCTGAGTGTTGGCGCCGCCGCCGTGGGCAACGGCGGCGCCGGCGGAGCCCGTCACCGCGGCGGCGGCGACGGAGGTCAGGACGAGGCCCTTGGCGATACGCGACATGAAGAGGTGCTCCTCGGGGGTTGACACGAACACCCGGGCGGAATGCCCGGCGCAGTGTGAACGCGAGCGAAGCACAGGGGTTGTGCGCCAATGGAGTGATCGGCCGGATCCATCGCCTTGACCCATCCGACACACTTATCCGGATTCACGCCATTGGTCACGTTTGTGATTAGAGTTCAGGCCGATCGACGCACCCCTGGTGCCACCGCAGTGAGGCGCGTTCCCGCCTGTTTCCAGCGCCGACCGTGAGCGAGGAAGTCGCGCGATGCATGTGCCAGCAACCGCCCCTCCCCCACGCATCCTGCACATCACCCAACCGGTCGACGGCGGAGTCGCCCGGGTGGTGACCGACTTGACGCGAGCGCAGCTCGCCGCCGGACTGGACGTCGCCGTCGCCTGCCCGGACAGCGCACTGGCGGTCGCGCTTCGTGCGCTCGGCGCCGACGTACGGCTGTGGCCGGCCACGCGCTCACCGGGGCCGTCGCTCGCCGTGGAGGTGGTGCGGCTCGCGCGCGTCGTCGCCGCGGTACAGCCCGATCTGGTGCACGCGCACAGCGCCAAGGCCGGGCTCGTCGGGCGCCTGACGGTCCGGGGGCGCATCCCCACGGTGTTCCAGCCGCACGCCTGGTCGTTCGAGGCGGTGGGCGGCACCACCGCGGCGTTCGTGCGGGCCTGGGAGCGGTGGGGCGCCCGGTGGGCGGCACGGGTGGTGTGCGTGAGCGAGGCGGAGCGTCGCACCGGCGTACGGGCCGGAATCCGCGGCCGGTGGACGGTGATCCCGAACGGCATCGACCCCGACCGCTTCCGTCCCCCCGCGTCTCCCGCAACCTCGGCCGGCCTTCGGACACCGCTCGTGGTCTGCGTCGGACGACTGTGCCGGCAGAAGGGCCAGGACGTCCTGCTGGCGGCCTGGGAACGGGTCCTCGGGCGAGTGCCCGGGGCGCGGCTGGTGCTGGTCGGCGACGGGCCGGACCATGCCCGGCTGCGGTCCCTCGCGCCCCGGTCCGTACGGTTCGCTGGAGCCGTCGCGGACCCCGCTCCCTGGTACCGGGCCGCCGACCTGGTCGTCCTGCCCTCGCGCTGGGAGGGCATGGCCCTGGCCCCGCTGGAGGCGATGGCCTGCGGCCGGCCGGTGGTGGTGACGGACGTGGCCGGGGCCCGTGAGGCCCTGCCGACGACACTCGTGGCGCACTGTGTGGTGCCGGCGCAGGATCCGGCGGCGCTGGCCGAAGCCGTCACCGCTCTGCTGCTCGACCCGCCGCTGCGGTCGTCGCTGGGCCGTCAGGGGCTGGCACACGTCCGGGCCGCACGGGACGTGCGGCTGACGGCCGGGGCCGTCGCGGCGGTGTACAGGGACCTCCTCGGCGGCGGATCCGACGCCTCGGGGCACTCCGCCACGCCCATCGAGTACAGGGAGGCCATCCACTCGTGACCGCGGAAAGCACCGTCTCCAGCACCACCGGGCAGGCACGCGACCTCGGGCACCCCCCGGTCTCGGTCCTGCCGCCGCGCGCCGCGTCCGGGCCGGCGTTCCCCGCCGGACGTCCGGCCGCCCATTCCGCCTCCGCGGTGCCGCTGCTCGTCGTGGACGCCGCTGCCGCCCTGCCGGCCGCCCTGGTGGTGCCCGGCGTGCCCCACCCGCCGCTGTTCGCGGCTGTTCTGGTGGCCGCCACGCTGTTGTTGTCGCCGCACCGGACGGGGTGGGTGCCCGGTGTGCTGGAGGAACTGCCCGTGGTGTGCGGCCGGATCGCGGTGGTCTGGCTGGCGCTGGCCGCGCTGGCGGCGGCCTGTGGTACGCGGTACGCGCTTCCGGCGACGGCCCTGGTGACCGGCTTCGCGGCGCAGGCCGCGATGGCCTGCACGGGCCGCGGTGCCGTGCACCGGCGACGCCGTACGGCCCTGCTGAACCGTCCGCACGCCGCCCTCGTCGTCGGACCGGCCGCGACCGCGCGGCGCGTGGCCGCCGCCCTGCTGCGCCACCCGCAGTGCGGGGTGCGGCCGGTGGGGATCGTCGCCGGCGACGCGGACGGCACCCAGCCGTTGCCCGTACTGGTCACGGACCAGGAGGTGCAGCGGGCCGTCGTGCAGAACGGGGTCCGCCACGTGCTGGCCGTGCACCCTTCGGCGCGGGTGCACAGGGCGCCGCTGCTGCGGGCGCTGGCCGAGTCGGGGTGCGCGGTCTGGGAGGTGGACGGCGACTTCCCGTCGGGTGCGAACCAGGAACGGCTGGCCGGCTTCCCCTGCCGGCGGCTGGCACCGGCAGGGCCAGTGCCGGGCCGGGGCAAGCGCATGCTGGACCTGGTGGTGTCGGGTCTGTTGCTGCTGCTGGTCAGCCCGCTGCTGCTGGCCTGCGCAGTGGTACTGCGGGTCAGCGACGGCCCCGGGGTGGTCTTCCGCCAGGAGCGGATCGGGCAGGGCGGGAAACCGTTCACACTGCTGAAGTTCCGCACCCACCGCCCGGCCGACGCCCACGAGTCGGCGACCCGGTGGAGCGTGGCGGACGAGCACCACATGTCCTGGTTCTGCCGTTTCCTGCGCCGCACCTCGCTGGACGAGCTGCTCCAGCTGTGGAACGTCTTCCGGGGGGACATGAGTCTGGTCGGACCGCGCCCCGAACGTCCTTACTTCGTGGACAAGTTCAACCAGAGCCACCCCGGTTACGCCGCCCGCCACCGGATGCCGGCCGGGATCACCGGGCTGGCGCAGATCCACGGACTGCGCGGGGACACCTCCATCGAGGACCGGGCCCGGTTCGACAACGCCTACATCGACACCTGGTCGCTGTGGCAGGACGTGTGCATCCTGCTGCGGACGGCCGCCACGCTCGTGCACCCCACGGGGAGCTGACCGTGGCGGGCCACGCCTTGATCCTGTCGCCGCCGCGCGCCCCGGCGCTGTCGGCCGTCGTGCCGGTGATCGGTGTGGTGATCGTGCTCGCCCTGCCAAGTACGCCGGGCGAGGGTGGCGGCGCGCACCCGGCGGACGCGGTGTCGGCGGTGCTGGTGCTGTGGTGTGCGGTGCGTCTGGTGCGGGAGCGGCGGCGCCTGTCGGCCCGGCGGGCGGCGCTGCTGCTGGGGCTGCCGGTGGTGGGGCTTGCGATCGCCGCCATGGGGGCGCCGTCCGCGGAAGCCGCGCTCACCGGGTTCGGCCGCTACCTGCAGGTCTTCGTGCTCGTCCCGGCCGCTGTGCTGCTGCTGGTCCGCGACCGGCGCGACGTACGGCTGCTGGCCTGGTCGCTGGTCGGGCTGGCGCTGTGGCAGGGGGCGATCGGCGTGCACCAGTACGTCACCGGGACCGGGGCGTCCTACCAGGGTGAACCGGTGCGGGCCGTGGGCACGTTCGGCCCGCAGGACGTGATGGGGATGGCGACCGTCACCTCCCTCGGGCTGGTGTGTGCCGCCGGACTCGCCCTGGGGAGGGACTCGCTGCGGGAGCGGGTCGTCGCGGCCGGGTGCGCGCTGGTGCTCTCGGTGCCCCTCGCCCTGTCCTTCAGCCGGGGAGCGTGGATCGCGACGGCTGTGACATGCGCGGCGCTGCTGCTGCTCACGGGGGTGCGGCGGGCGCTGGCGGTGGGGGCGGCCGTGGTAGCGGCGGGTGTGGTCCTGGTGGGCGGGCTGGGGCTGGGCACGGCGATGCTGCAGGAGCGTGTCGACAGCATCGCGCGGGTCGCTGACGCGCCCGACCAGTCCGTGACGGACCGTTACGCGTTGTGGGCGGCGGCGGTCGCCATGTGGCGCGAGCGTCCGTTGACCGGCGTCGGCCTCAAGGGTTTCCCTGAGCACCGGGACGCGCACGCGTCGCCGGCGCTGTCCTCGGGCAGCGACACGGCCGGAGCGGGTGCGGCGTTCCGCCGGCAGCCGCTGCTGTCACCGCACAACATGTATCTGCTCGTCCTCGCCGAACAGGGCCTGCTCGGGCTGCTCACCCTCGCGGGGGGCTGGCTGGCGCTGCTGGTGTGCGGGGTCCGCCGGCTGCTGCGCCGCGCGGCCCGGCCCGACAGCGGCCTGATCGCGTGCGGACTGCTGACGTGGCAGCTCACGAACTTCGCGTACGCCGACATCGGCGGTCCCTCGACGGTGCTGACGGCCGTGTCCTTGGGGCTCGCCGCCCGGTGGGCGACCGGTGACGACGAGGAGGAGGTCGCGGCACGATGGCGGTGACACCTCTCCCGGCCGAGGGCGCGGGCGCGCCGGTGGTGACGGGCGGCGGGCCGGGCATCGGCACCGCGCCGCGCGTCGAGTGCGCCGGGGCCACCGAGGACGGTGTACCGGCGGCCGGGCCCGTCTCGCCGGACGAGGCGGGCGCGCGGCCCGGGCCGTCGCCGGGGCTGGCGTGGGCGGCCCTGCTCACCGCCGCGCTGTCGGTGGCCGCCTCGGTACTGGGGCTCGTGCGGGACCAGGCGCTGGCCCGGCTGTTCGGGGCGGGCAGCGGGACGGACGCGTTCCTGGTGGCCTGGACCGTGCCGGAGTTCGCGGCGACTCTCCTCATCGAGGACGGCCTGGCGTTCGCGCTGGTCCCGATGTTCAGCCTGGCCCTGGCGCGCCACGCGCGGGGCGCCCCCGGCGATCCGGTCCGCACCCTGGTCACCGTAACCCTGCCCCGGCTGGCGCTGGCGTTCGCCGCGGTCGCCGCGGTCACCGCGCTCACGGCCCCCTTCCTGGTCCGGGTGCTGGCGCCCGGGCTGCCCGACCATGCGCTCGCCGTGGACTGTACGCGGCTCACCGCGACGTGCGTGCTGACCTTCGGGCTCGCCGGGTACGCCAGCGCGGTGCTGCGCGCCCACCGTCGCTTCCTGGCTCCGGCGGCGATCTACGTCGCGTACAACACCGGCATCATCACCACGATGTTCCTGTTCGGCGGGGACTGGGGGGTGCGCTCGGCGGCGGCCGGGGTCGCGGTGGGCGGCTGCCTGATGGTGGCGGCCCAGCTTCCGTCCCTGCTCGGGCAACTGCGACGGCGGGGAACGACGCGAGCGGCGACGAAGGGCACCGGGGGAGGCGGCGACGCGCGGCCCCTCACCCTCGCCCTGTTCGGCACCGTCCTGCTGTTCGCGCTGTGCCGGCAGTCCCAGGTCCTCATCGAACGGTTCCTCGCCTCCGCCCTGCCCGCCGGCGCCATCTCGCACCTGAACTACGCGCAGAAGGTCGCCCAGATCCCGATGACCCTGTCGCTGATGCTGTGCACGGTCACCTTCCCGGTGGTGGCGCGGGCCCTGGCCGACGGTGACACCGAGCGGGCCCGCACCAGGGTGGAGCGAGACCTGGCGCTGGCCGCTTGGCTGGTGCTGCTGGGCGCGGCCACGGTCGTCGCCTGTGCGCCGCAGCTCGTCGGGCTCCTCTTCCAGCGCGGTGCGTTCACCGCCGCGGACACGGCCGCGACCGCGGGTGTCATGCGTGTCTACGCCGTGGGGCTGCTCGCCCAGACCGTCGTCGGTGCGCTGGCCCGCTGCTACTTCTCGGCGGGCCGCGCCAGTTGGTACCCGCTGGGCGCGATGGCCGTCGGCGTCACCGCCACCGCCGTCATCGGCGCCTGCGCCGTGGACGCCTGGGGCGTGCGTGGCATCGCCGCCGCCAACGCCGCCGGCATCACCGTCACGGCGGCGCTGCTGCTCGCCGGGATGGGGCCGCGGAGCGTCCCGGTGCGCACCGGCCGTGTCCTGGCCGGACTGGGCCGGACGGTGGCCGTGGCGACAGTGGCGACGGCGGCGGGCGCCGCGGTCGCCGCCCGGTGCACCGACCCCCGCGTCGGTCTGGCCGCAGGCGCCGCGACGGTCACCGCCGTCCTCGCCCTGGCCGGTCCTGCCCCGGGCGTCCACGGGGCCGCGGTGGCCCCGTGTTTCCTCCGTTCCGTCTCACGAAGGCTCCCGTATGGCCGTTTCCGCAGGTGCAGCGAATCCCCCCGGTCTCGCAGGCCCCGTTGACGGGCGGGCCGACACCGGCGTCCGCCCGCCCCGCGTCCCGTGGATCGCGATGTACCACTCCGTGGGTGACCGCTCCGACGACCCCTATCGCGTCACGGTCACGCCCGGCCGCCTGAGCGCGCAGCTGGGCTGGCTGCACCGGCGCGGGTTGCGCGGAGTGTCCGTGGCCGAGTTGCTGGCCGCGCGGGCGCGCGGTGAGGGCCGCGGTCTCGTCGGCCTGACGTTCGATGACGGGTACGCCGACTTCGTCACGCACGCCCTGCCACTGCTGAACAAGTGGGGCTGCACAGCGACCCTGTTCGTGCTGCCGGGCCGGCTGGGCGGTGACAACGTCTGGGACCGGCCGGGCCCCAGCAAGCCGCTCCTGACCGCGGACGGCATCCGGCACGCCGCCGCCGAGGGCGTGGAAATCGGCTCTCACGGCCTGACCCACGTCGACCTGACCGAGGCGGACGACTCCGTGCTGCGGGCAGAGGTCGCCGGGAGCAGGGCTCGGCTCGCTGAGCTGACGGGCACTGCGGTCACCGGGTTCTGCTACCCGTACGGCACCGTCGACCGGCGCGTCGCCGATGCCGTACGGCAGGCCGGGTACGGCTACGGCTGTGCCATCGACCCCGGTGAGCTTTCGGGGCCGTACGCGCTGCCCAGAGTGCACGTCGGGGAGGCCGACACGGCCGTGCGGCTGTGGCTGAAACGAGGGCTGCACCGGTGGCGGCGGCATGCGGCCGAGGGGGTGTGAGATGCGGGTCCTGCACGTCATCACCGGGCTCGGCACCGGCGGAGCCGAGCAGCAACTGCGGTTGCTGCTGCGGTCTCTGCCGGTCGACTGCGACGTCGTCACGCTCACCGAGCCAGGGGCGGTCGCCGCAGGACTGACGAGCGACGGGGTGCGCGTGGTCCATCTCGGCATGACCGGCAACCGGGACCTGTCCGCCCTGCCCCGTCTGGTGCGCCTGATCCGCGACGGCGGCTACGACCTGGTCCATACCCACCTGTACCGGGCTTGCTTGTACGGCCGGGTCGCCGCACGGCTGGCCGGCGTCCGCGCGGTCGTCGCCACCGAGCACTCCCTCGGCGACACCCGGATGGAGGGACGCCCGCTGACCGCGGGCGTACGCGCCCTCTACCTGGCCGGGGAGCGCCTGGGCAGCATCACCGTGGCCGTCTCCCCCACCGTCGCCGGCCGGCTGCGGCGCTGGGGCGTGCCCGCGCCGCGCATCGAGGTCGTCCCCAACGGCATCGACCTGGACCGCTTCCGCTTCGACCCGGTACGGCGGCGGCGCACCCGGCACCGGCTGGGGCTGCCCGACGAGGCGTACGTCGTCGGCGGCATCGGCCGGCTCGTGCCCGGCAAGCGGTTCGACGTGCTGGTCCGCGCCCTGGCCCGGCTTCCCCAGGACTACTGGCTGCTGTTGGTCGGTGGAGGCCCCGAGGAACATTCCCTTCGAGGCATCGCCCGTGAGGCGGGGGTCGCCGACCGGGTGCTGCTCACCGGGGAACGCCCCTACCTCCCGGGCGGCACCCCCGGTCCCGACCTGCCGTCACTGACGTCCGCGATGGACGTGCTCGCCTCCCCGTCGCCCGAGGAGGCGTTCGGGCTGGCGGCCGTGGAAGGGCTCGCGTCCGGGCTGCCCGTGCTGTACGCCTCCTGCCCGGCGATCGAGGACCTGCCCCCGCACACCGCGCCGTCCGCCCGGCGCGTCCAGGGAGAAGAGGGGGAGTTCGCGCGTGCCCTGGCCGAGGTCCGTGCCGCCGGCCCCGCCCCGCGCGACCACCCGCCGGACGCCGCCCGCCACTACTGCATCACCCGCAGCGCCGCGCAGCTGATGGACGTGTACGCCGCCGTCCTCACCCCCCGTGCCGGCCCCGTCATCCGTACCCCAGGGAGTCAGTTCCGCATGACAGAGAGCAGGACACAGCACAGGTCCGGCAGCCGGACCGAGACAGTGACCGGTGACCGGGCCGACGGACGGGCGCCCGCTCTCCGCGGCCCGGCCGCGGCGCTGGCCCGGGCCGGAGCCCGCGTCAGGGACCGGGCCCGGTCCCGTCCGGCCTCGTCGGTGCTGGTCGTGGGCGTCCTCGCCGGTGCCCTGGCCGGGGGTGGCTACGGCTTGGTCCGCACGCCGCAGTACACGGCCACGAGCTACGTCGTCGCCGTACCGGCCAAGGGCAGTGACCCGGCGTCCGCGCTGGGTTTCGCCCAGGCCTACGGCCGGGTCGCCTCACAGCTCGCGGTGCTCGGTGATGCCCAGGTGTGGGCCGGGGTGCCGGCCGCGACACTGAAGGAGAGCGTGCGAACGGCCACCTCGCCGGACGCGCCGATGGTTGCGGTCACCGCCACCTCCGCCCGCCCGGACGTCGCCGCCGACATGGCCAACGCCGTCTCCCGGGCACTGACCCGGCACGCCGCCGACACGACGGACGCCACCCGGGTCGGGCTCCGGCAGTTCGCCCGCGCCACCGAGCCCGCAGAGCCGTCATCACTGTCCGCCGGGCTGACCGGCCTGATCGGGGCGAGCGCCGGCGGTCTGCTGGGCGCGCTCGGCCTGCTGGTCCGGCCGCGCCGGGCCGCGGACGGCTCCGGCCGCCCGGCCGCCGTACCCGGCCCGTCCTCCGCCCCGCCTACCGCCCCGCCCTCTCCTTCCGTGCCCGCCGCCGACGTCCGCGGACAGCTATGACGTACCAGGCCGAACTCGTCACCGACGAGCGGGACTTCGCCGCGCTGGGTACCGAGTGGGGACGGCTGCACCGTCGGTGCGGGGCGGCGACCCCGTTCCAGAGCCACGCCTGGCTGCACTCGTGGTGGCTGTCGTACGGCAGGCCCGGCCGGTTGCGGTTGCTCGTGGTCCGCGACGGGCCCGCCCTGGTCGCCGCTGCCCCGCTGATGCGGGTACGGCGGCCGGTGCCGGCGCTGGTACCGCTCGGCGGGACGATCTCCGACTACGGGGACGTCCTGGTGGACGACGAGCGCGGCGAGGCCGCGGTGACCGCGCTCACCGACGCGCTGTCCGCCGCCGCCCGCACCGCCCTCATCGACCTGCGTGAGGTACGGCCGGGCGGCGCCGCCGAGCGCGTGTACGTCCGCTGGCGCGGCCCCCGGTGCCGGGTGGAGGACTCCCCGTGCCTGGAGCTGCCCGCCGTCCCCATGGACGACCTGGTCGCCCGGCTGCCCGCCGCCAAGTCCCAGCAGCGGGCCCGCGCCAAGCTGCGCCGGCTGCACGCGCTCGGCATCAAGAGCCGCCCTGTCCTGCCCGGCGAGGCCGAGGCGGCGGTGAGGCGGTTGCTGGAGCTGCACCGGTTGCAGTGGCAGGGACGGAAGGTGACCGGTGAGCACCTCCGGACGCCGTTCCGTGAGCACCTGATCCGGTCGGCGAGTGCGATGGTGTGCTCCGGGGAGGCGGTCGTCACCGAGTTCCGGCTGGACGACGAGGTGCTGGCCGTCGATCTGACGCTGCTGTCGCCGCTGCTGGCGGGCGGTTACCTGTACGGCGTCCATCCCCGGCTGCGCGACCACAAGGCGGATGTCGCGGCGATGGTGCTCGAAGCCTGCACCGGGCACAGCCTGGCACCCGGGCGCGACACGCTGAGCCTGCTGCGCGGTGACGAACCGTACAAACACCACTGGCGGCCCCGCAGGGTGGTCAACCAGCGTCTGCTGCTGGCCCGGCGGCGCACCCTCCCGCTGCTGGCGACGGCGATCGGTGACGTCACCGCGCGCCGCCGGGGCAAGGAGCTGCTGCGGCGGCTGAAGGAGCGCGACGGTGACGGCGGGACCTGAGCGGGCCGGCCACCACCGTGCGCCACTAGCGGATACCCGGCAGCCGGCCCAGGCGCAGACACAGCCTGTCGCCCAGCCACTGCTCGATCCAGTCGCCGAGGTCCAGCCGCCTGCAGCCGACCGGCGGCTCGGGCACGGTCGGATGCGGCGTCGGCACCGGTACGGGCGGGGTGCCGGGCTGGTCGGTGCGGCCGAAGAGCACGGACCGGTACACCTGGGACGAGCGGGGATTGTCGGAACACTGCCACACTCCGTGCGGGCAGTAGTCGGTCAACGTGTTGTACAGCGGCTTGTGCTCGTCCATCCACGCGAGCATGCGCCGCATGTACTCGGCGTTGTCACCATTGCGGAACAGTCCCCATTCGGGGTAGGCGAGGGGCTTGCCGTGTGCCCGGGCGAAGTCGACGTGCGCCTGAAGTCCGTAGGGCTCCGTCACCTGCTCGTCGAAGGGCATGCCGCGCGGCTGGTCGTAGGAGTCCATTCCGATGATGTCGACCGTGTCGTCGCCCGGATAGCACTCCGTCCAGGGAACGGCGTCCCGGCCGCGGCTGGGTGTGAAGTCGAACCTGAACCTCTGCCCCGGCACCGCGCGCATGGTGGTGACGATCCGGTTCCAGTATGCCTTCCACGCCCCCGGGTCGGGGGCGCAGCGGTGGGTGTACGTGGTGCCGTTCATCTCCCAGCCCAGCACCAGCACGGTGTCCGGCACTCCCAGCCCGACCAGCCGCTCGGCCAGGGCCCGGAAGTGGTGGTCGAACCGTCCGGTCGCGCCCGCCCGCAGCAGCTCGCGCACCTCGTGGTCCGGGACGCCCTCCTCGTTGCGTTCCAGCATGGGCACGTTGAGGACGAACAGCCGGTCGGCCTCGCGGGTCCGCCAGCGGGCCCACGCCTCGAGGAATCCAGGCGCGCCCGCGATGTTGCTCCAGCGGTCGCCGGGCAGGTAGGTGTGGCCGACGCGCAGCTCGGCCCCGCCCAGCCATCGGCTCAGCTCGGCCATCCGGGTCACGCCGCGGGGGCCGTAGTCCAGGTAGGCACCGAAAGCCGGTGCTTCGGGGAGAGACGGCCGGGTCGAATCGGCCGGTGCTTCCGAGGCCGGCGGTGACGTCGGAGCTGACGGCGCTTCAGGGGCGGCCGGCGATGAGGAGACTGAGGGTACTGGTGGGGGTAGCGGTGCTGGTGGGTCGACCGGCCCGGCGGCTCGTACGGGGCCCGCCGCCAGCGCGACCGACACCGCGACCGCCGTCGTCACGAGCCCCGGCCGCCGCATCCGCGCCCACGGCTGCTGTGGTGACATGCGGACTCTCTTCCTGTTGTCCGTTTGTTTGTTTTTCTCACTTCTTCGCACTCCCTTTTGACAGTCAGTCACATGGAAATCCGGTACGCCACCGGTGCTACGGCTTCCGAGTATTCCGCCGAACTGAAAGAAGCAATTCCGTGCCGTCTTTCGACACCCGCGTCCCCGCCGTCGTCCTGCGGATCGACCCCAACCCCTTCCACCACGGCACCCTGGGCGCCGTGCGCTCCCTCGGCCGGGCGGGTGTGGAGGTGCACGTCGTCGCCGACTGCGCGAACAGCCCGGTCGGTGCCTCCCGCTACATCCGTCTGCTGCACACCCCGCCGCAGCCCGGCGCATCCCCACGAGACATCGCGAGGGTGCTCCGCCGCGTCGCGGACCGGATCGCGCGGCCCGCCGTCCTGGTGCCGATGGACGACGCGAGCGCGATCGCGGTGAGCCGGACCCGTGCGGAGCTGTCCTCGCGTTACCTCCTGCCGGAGCTGCCCGGTCCGCTGCCCGAGAGCGTGGCCGACAAGGCCGGACTGGCCGCGGTGTGCGCGGCCCTCGGCGTGCCGCATCCGGTGACGGTGGTCCCGGACAGCGCGGCCGAGGCCGTACGCGCCGTGGAAGTGCTGGGATCGCCGGTGGTCGCGAAGTGGAGCCGCCCCTGGCTGCTGCCTCCCGGCAGCGGACTGCGCAGCACCCGGCTCGTGCGCTCCGCGCAGCAGGCCCGGGAACTGTACGCGCGGACCGGGGAGGCGGGGGGCCGACTGCTGTTGCAGGCGTTCCTGCCCCCGGGGCCGGACGGGGACTGGTTCTTCCACGCGTACGCCGACCGCCACGGCGTTCTGCGCGCGGGCGGCACCGGCCGGAAGACGCACGCCCGGCCGCGCGGTGCCGGCCTGACCGCGGTCGGCCGCTGGGCACCGGACCCGGGGGTGCGGGCACTCGCCGAACGGGTCGTGGACGAGCTGGGCTACCGCGGTGTCCTCGACCTCGACTTCCGCCGCTGCGGCAGCACCGGCCGTTATCACCTGCTCGACTTCAACCCGCGCCCCGGCGCCCAGTTCCGGCTGTTCACCGACACCGCCGGGCTGGACGTCGTACGGGCTCTGCACCTCGATCTGACCCGCCGTCCCGTGCCGACGGGGGCGGCCGTGCCGGGGCGGATGTTCGTGGTGGAGAACTACGCCCCGCTGACCGCGCTGCGCCCGGCACCCGCAGGCCGGGAGAGGGCCTGGCACGCCCGGGACGACCGGGGCCCCGGCCAGGTGCTGTGGGGACTGTGGGGCCGCCATGCGACCGGACGGCTGGTGCAACGGCTACGGCGACAGGGCACGGCGGGAAACGACACGGAGGACGCCCATGCGGTGCGGCGGGCGGCGGCCGGGCGGCTGCCGCACCAGGCCGACCCGGCGGACCCGGTCGGCCTCGGCAACGGTGAACACGCGGTCAGTCGTTGAGCAGCGGCGCCGGAACACGGCTCCGCCCCCGGTCGGGCTGACATCGCCGGTCGGGGGCGGGGGAAGGTGGTGACGCTACCGGTGGGCGGCGCGGCTGCGGCGGTACAGCAGCGCGCCACCGCCGATCAGCGTGGCACCCGCGGCGGCGGCGGCCAGCATGCCGTCACTGCCGGTCCGCGGCAGGGACGGCTGGTTCCCGGCCTCAGCGGGCGGTGCGCTCCTGTCATCGGCGGGCGGCGAGGTCTCCTTCTCGCCCGCCGGCGCGGGCTTGGTCTCGTCCGCCGGCGCAGGCTTGGTCTCGTCCGCCGGCGCAGGCTTCTTCCCGCCCGCCGGCGCAGGCTTCTCCCCGCCCTTCGGCGGCGGTGTGTGGCCGGGCGCCCCGTCGTCACCATAGCCGCCCTGCTCGCAGCGGTTGCCGGCCACCGGGTTGAGCGCGCCGACGACGTTGACGGTGTTGCCGCAGGCCTGCACCGGTGCGTTGACCGGCATCTGGACGACGTTGCCGGAGCCGATCCCGTACGAGCCCTCGGTCCGGCCGTCCGATGCGGAGCCGGAGCGGTCGTCCTCGCCGTACCCGGAGTCGTCCTGCGCGCCGTATCCCCCGTCCTCGTCCGCGCCGTATCCGCCACCGTACGAGTCCCGGTCGTGCCCGTGCTCATCCGAGTCGGGCCCGCACTTGTTACCGAAGGACGGGTTGAGCGCGGCGCCCACGTCGACGGTGTTGCCGCAGGCCTGCACCGGTGCGTTGACCGGCACCTGGACTACGTTGCCTGACACGGCACCCGCGGAGCTCTTGGTGACTGCGTCCGCCTGCGTGCCGGCCAGAGCCGGGTTGCCGCACAAGGACAGGACACCCGTCGCGGCGGCTGCCGCGACCATTCCCCTGCTCAAGGTCTGTCGCAATTCCGTGATCTTCCTGTGGGTAGATGGGGAAAGCCGGCCTTGGCGCCAACCGGGTCGCCCAAGACCGGCTGTGACACAGCCGGACGGCGTCAGCCGTTCTCGCACTCGTTGCCGGACGCCGGGTTCGCAGCGCCGATGATGTCCACGGTGTTGCCACACACGCTGACCGGAACGGACACCGGAATCTGGACGACGTTGCCGGAGAAGTCACCCTCCGCGTCGACGGCCGCCGCCTTGGTGCCCGCGTCGGCGAAGGCCGGCGTGCCCATGCCCAGGGCCATGATCGCGCCCGTGACGAGAGCAGCACTCTTCTTCATGTGGTGTCCCTTCTGCGGTCATGCCCGGGTGACGGCCGAAGCCGAGCGAGCACAGTTCGACGGCTCGCACCATGACCCGCGGCCTGCAAACGAGAAGATGACGGCCCGGGAAACTACGGGACGGGCGACTTCGGGTAATTCACCCGAATGCACCGTCTGTTTCACCGGAAGGGAATTCCGAGTTACCGGCCGGTGCCGTACAGCGCCTCGATCTCCTTCGCGTACGCGGCCGTCGCCGCCTGCCGTTTTACCTTCAGGGACGGAGTGAGCAGTCCGTTCTCCTCGGTGAAGTCCCCCTCGACGAGGGCGAAGGCGCGGATCGACTCGGCGCGTGAGACGGCCTCGTTGGCGTGGTCCACGGCCTTCTGGACGTCGGCGCGCAGGTCCTCGTCGTGGACGAGCTCGGACAGCGGGGTGCCGGCGGGCCGTTTGCGGACCGCGAGCCAGTGGGCGAGGGCGTCGGGGTCGAGGGTGATCAGGGCGGCGACGTAGGGGCGGTTGTCGCCGACGACGAGGCACTGGCCGACGGGCGGGCGGCTGCGCAGGCGGTCCTCCAGGACGGCCGGGGAGACGTTCTTGCCGCCGGTGGTGACGAGGATGTCCTTCTTGCGGCCGGTGATGGTGAGGTAGCCGTCCTCGTCGAGGGAGCCGAGGTCGCCGGTGGCGAACCAGCCGTCGTCCAGGACCTCGCCGGTCGCGGCCGGGTTGTTCCAGTAGGCGGTGAAGACGATGCCGCCCCTGATGAGGACCTCGCCGTCGTCGGCGATGCGGACGGCGGTGCCCGGGACCGGCAGGCCGACCGTGCCGGGGCGGGGCGCCAGGGGCGGGACGATGGTGGCGGCGGCGGTCGTCTCGGTGAGGCCGTACCCCTCGTAGATCAGGATGCCGGCCGCGTAGAAGAAGAGGTTGAGTTCGCGGTCCAGGGGGCTGCCGCCGCTGATGGCGTAGCGCAGGCGGCCGCCGAGTTCCTTGCGGATGCGGCGGTAGACCAGCAGGTCGTACAGGGCGTGGGCGGCGCGCAGGCCCGGGCCCGGTCCCTTGCCGCGGCCCAGGAACTCGTTCATGTGGGCCTCGCCGAAGCGGACGGCGACGCGGTGCGCGCGGTCGAAGGAGGCACCGCGCCCGAGCTTCTCGGCGGTGGCGCGGCCGGTGTCGTGGATCTTCTCGAAGAGGTACGGCACGCCGACCAGGAAGGTCGGGCGGAACGCGCGCAGGGCCGGGCGGAGTTCGTCCGGCTTGATGCTCGGGCAGTGGCCCACCTCGATGCGGCCCATCAGGCAGGCGATCTGCAGGGTCCGGCCGAGGATGTGGGCGAGCGGCAGGAAGAGGAGCGTCGAGGCCGTCTCGCCGGTGACCTCCTTGAACATGGGGTGCAGCAACTCGACGGTGCTGGCGGCCTCGGCGTGCAGGTTGGCGTGGGTGAGGACGCAGCCCTTGGGGCGGCCGGTGGTGCCGGAGGTGTAGCACAGGGTCGCGGTCGTGTCGGGGGTCAGGGCGGCGCGGCGCTTGGTGACCTCTTCGTCCGACACGTCCCGGCCGAGGGCGGTGAGGTCGTCGAGGGCGCCGCCGTCGAGCTGCCAGACGCGCGGGGGCTCGGGGTGGGCGGCCGTGGCGGTCAGGACCGTCCCGGCGTTGGCGGCGGTCTCGGTGACCACGTGGCGGGCGCCCGAGTCGCGGACGATCCACTCGGCCTGGTCGGCCGAGGACGTGGGGTAGACCGGGACGCTCTGGCCGCCGGCGGACCAGATCGCGAAGTCCAGGACCGTCCACTCGTAGCGGGTGCGGGACATCACCGCGACACGGCCGCCCGGTTCGACGCCGGCCGCGATCAGGCCCTTGGCCACGGCGGTGACCTCCCGGGCGAAGGCCGCCGCCGTGACGGGCTGCCAGCTGCCGTGGCGTTCGCGGCGCAGCACCACGGCCTCGGGGGCCTCGGCCGCGTTGGTGTACGGGATGTCGGCGATGCTGCCGGTCGCCGGGCTGGGGACGAGGGGCGCCACACGGGCCTCGCGGACGACGCCGCGTTCGTCCCGCACGGTCTCGGCCCTCGTGCGGAGCGCCAGGTCGGTGCGCTGCTTCGCCCGTTTCAGATCCTTGCGTACGCCCATGACGGCTCCCGGTCGCGGATGGGGCTGACGTGCTGCCGTACTTACTTACTGCGTAGTAAACTTACTCGCGCGTAAGGATAGGTCAATGGGCCGGGGTCAGGTCAGGCGGCGTGCGGTGTCGATCGCCTCGGCCAGACGGCGGAGCTCCTCGTCCTCCGTGCGGTCCGCCAAGTCGTCGGCGCGCTCGGCCAGTTCGCCGAGACGTGGGGCACCCGGCACGGAGGGCCCGTCGTAGCCGAGGGCGCCGGCGAAGTAGGCGGCCGTGGCGGCGGTCCTCAGACCCCGGTTCGCGCTCCAGACGGAGTCGTCCAGGGCGCCGGTCTCCAGGTCGCCGGTCTCCTCGTGCGGGGCGCGGGTGGCGGGGTCGAGCCAGCGGACCGTGGCGGTGGCGAGGTGGCCCTCGGCGCCGGGTCCGGTGCGCACGGCGTACAGCGCGGTGACGGTGTGGCCGGGGCCGACCTCGCCGCCGTCGACGCGGTCGTCGCGGAAGTCCTCGTCGGCGACCCGGCGGTTGTCGTAGCCGATCAGCCGGAACTCCTCGACCGTCTCCGGGTCGAAGGCCACCTGGGCCTTGGCGTCGCGGGCGGTGAGGTCGACGTGGCGCGGGAGTTCCTCGCAGAAGACCTCGCGGGCCTCGTCCTCGTCGGACACGTAGACGGTGTGTCCGTCGCCCTGGTCGGCGAGGCGTTCCATGAGGGCGTCGCCGTAGTCGCTGCCGACGCCGACGCCGAAGAGGGTGATGCCGTGCTCGCGGCGTTCGCCCTCGATCTTCTCCAGGATCGTGCCGGCGTCGGTGTCGCCGGTGTTGGCGAGGGCGTCGGAGACCAGCACGACCCGGTTGGTGGCGCCCTCGCGCAGGCCCTCCACGGCCGTCTCGTAGCCGGTCTCGACGCCGGCGCCGAGGTTGGTGGAGTTCTGGACGTCCAGGTCGTCGATGGCGTCCTTCACCTCGTCGCGGTCGCCGCCCAGGCGGGTCATGGGCAGGACGGTCTCGGCCTCGTCGCTGAAGGTGACCAGCGCGACCGAGTCGTCGTCGCGCAGCCGGTCCGTCATCACGGACAGGGACTTCTTCGCGAGGTCCAGGCGGCCCGGTTCGGCCATGGAGCCGGAGACGTCGAGCACGAAGGTGAGGGCGGCGGGCGGGCGTTCGCCGGTGCGTCCGGTGGCACGGGTGGCGAGGCCGACGCGGACCAGGGACCAGTCCCCGTCGTCGGTGCGGGCGCCGTCGACGGTCACCGAGAAGCCGTCGCCGCCGGGCCGTTCGTAGTCCTGGCGGAAGCTGTTGACGAACTCCTCGGGGCGGACGGTCGAGGGGTCGGGCAGCCGGCCGTCGGCGAGGGCGCGGCGGGCGTAGTCGTAGGAGGCGGTGTCCACGTCGAGGGCGAAGGTGGAGAGGTGGCCGGGGTCTTCGCGGACGTCGTCCCGCTCGCTCGTGCCGTCCTCGTCGCCGTGGGCGGGTGCCGGTTCGCCCGCGCCGTACCCGGGGCGGTCGGCTGCCTTGCCGACGTCGCCGGCGTCTCCGCTCCCGCTGCACGCGGTGAGCAGCAGTCCGCTCGCCGCCGTGAGGGCGAGCAGCAGTCGTCGTGTCCGGAAACGGTCCATCGTCCTTACCCCCTGCGTCCGTTGACGTCGGCTTCTTGCGACTGTGACGGGGCAGGGGGCCCGAACGTGCGGCACGGGGCGTTGCGGAAGCGTCTCGAAGCGGCCACGGGGACGGCCCGCCGAGACCGGTGGGTGATCCTCCGGTGACCTAGGAGACGATGTCCTTGCGGGCGAAACCCCGGAAGGCCAGGGCGAACAGCACCAGCGCGTACGTTACCGAGATGGAGGCGCCCTGGATCATGTCCGACCACTCCAGTTGCGGCCGGACGGCGTCGAGCCAGGCGTACTGCCAGTGCGCGGGCAGGAAGTCGCGCCAGTCGCCGAGGGCCGTCACCTCGTCCAGGACGCTGCCGATGATGGTGAGGAACACCGCGCCCCCGACCGCGCCGAGCGGGGCGTCCGTGCGGGTGGACAGCCAGAACGCGAGGGCGGCGGTGACCAGTTGGGACACCATGATGTACGCGATGACGATCAGGATGCGCTGGGCCGCCGTGCCGGTGGACAGGCTGCCGCCGGTGGGGAGCTGGAGCGGGCCCCAGCCGTAGGCGGCCGTGCCGACGGCGAGGGCGACGACCGGGAGCAGGACCATCGCGGCGAAGCTCAGGGTGAGTCCGACGGCGAGCTTGGACCACAGCAGCCGGGCCCGGGGCACGGGGGCCGCGAGCAGGTAGCGCAGGGACGACCAGCCGGCCTCCGAGGCGACCGTGTCGCCGCAGAACAGGGCGACGGGGATGACGAGCAGGAAGCCGGCGGCGGAGAAGAGGTTGACCGCGGCGAAGTTCGCCCCGGACGCGGTCGCCGTGTCCATGAGGTTGACGCGGGTGTTGCCGCCGCCCGGGTCGCCGCCGACCTGGAAGGCGATCAGCAGGATGACCGGCAGGGCGAACAGGACGCCGCCCATGACCATCGTGCGGCGCCGCTTCAGCTGCCGGGCCAGCTCGACGCGGAAGGGCAGGGTGCGGCCCGCGCGGTAGCCGTCGGCGACCTCGGCGGGCGGCTCGGCGAGCGTGCTCATGCTTCGGCTCCGATCAGGGTGAGGAAGGCGTCCTCCAGGCGGCGGTGCGGGCCGACCGACGTGACGGCCACGTCCAGCCGCACGAGGTCGGCGACCAGGCGCTGCGGGGTGCCGTCGGCGTCGAGCCGGACCAGCAGGCCCTCGTCGGCGCGCACGGCCGAGGCGACGCCCGGCAGGGCGGCGACCTTCTCCGCGACCGGCTCGTCCACGGGCGCGGCCGTGCCCACCAGGAGCGTGTCGCCCGAGCCGACGATCTCGGCGACCGGGCCCGCCTGGACGAGCTGCCCGTGGTCCATCACGACCAGGTGGGTGCAGGTCTGCTCCACCTCGGACAGGAGGTGGCTGGAGACGATGACCGTGCGGCCGGCGGCGGCGTAGCGGATCATCACCTCGCGCATCTCGCGGATCTGGGGCGGGTCGAGGCCGTTGGTCGGTTCGTCGAGGATGAGCAGGTCCGGCAGGCCGAGCATGGCCTGGGCGATGGCGAGGCGCTGGCGCATGCCCTGGGAGTAGGTGCGCACGGCGCGGGCGAGGGCGTCGCCCAGGCCCGCGATCTCCAGGGCCTCCGCCAGGTGCGCGTCCTCGGCGGGGCGGCCGGTGGCGCGCCAGTACAGCTCCAGGTTCTCGCGGCCGGACAGGTGCGGCAGGAATCCGGCGCCCTCGACGAAGGCGCCGACGCGGGAGAGCACCGGGGCGCCGGGGGCGATGGCGTGGCCGAAGACGCGGATCTCGCCGCCGTCGGGCGTGATGAGGCCCATCAGCATGCGCAGGGTGGTGGTCTTGCCGGCGCCGTTGGGGCCGAGCAGGCCGAGCACCTGGCCCTTCTCCACGCGGAAGGAGAGGTCCTTGACCGCGTACCGGTCCGATGCCTTCGCGTAGCGCTTGGTCAGGCCGGTGATCTGGAGGGGGACCTCGGCGAGGGCCGGGTCCGGCGGGGCGGGGGCGGCCGTGCGGCGGCGTCCCGTGACGATCAGGGCCAGGGCGGTCGCGGCGCCGGCCAGGGGCAGCCACCACACCCACGCGGGCAGCGCGCCCCGGCTGTCGCGCTGTCCGAGGGCGGAGGGCACCTTGAGGTCGCCCTTGAGGGAGACGGTGTAGGTCGCCGGGGCGGCCGGGGAGGCGTAGCCGAGGTCGGTGGAGGCGAGGACCAGGCGCAGGCGGTGGCCGTCGTCGATCTCGTGGTCGATCGCCGGGAGGGTGATGCGGACGTCCTTGCCCGCCTTGGCGCCCTCGACGCGGACGGGTGTGACGAGCTGGGAGGGCAGCACCTGCCGGGCGCCGCCGCCGGGTCCGACGTCGTAGAGCTTCGCGAAGAGCACGGCGTCGTCGCTGGTGGACTTCACGTGGACGGTCGCGGTGGGCGAGCCGGTGATCTGGAGGTCCTCGCGCCGCGGCGCCGACTCGAACGCGGCGAACTGGCCGGGGAAGTCGAGGGAGACGCCGATGCCGAGGCTGGAGAGCTGGCTCAGGCCGCCCGCGCCGCCGAGGCCGGGCAGGGCGGAGACGCCGGGCGGGCTGGCGCCGGGCGGGTTGGCGAAGCTCTGCTCGCGGCCGGTCAGGGGGAGGGAGGTCTGCTTGCTCCCCAGGCCCGGGTAGCGGTCCGAGGTGACGCCGGCCAGGCGGGGTTCGCCGTCGCCGGAGCCCGTGCCGAGGGTGCGGGTGACGCGGAAGGCGGGGCCGGTGTCGACGCCCTCGTCGTCCTTCAGGTAGCGGTCGAACCAGGTCTTCACGCGGTCCTGGACCCGGCCGGTCTCCAGGTCACCGCCGTCGTGGCCGCCGGCTATCCAGTCGACGTCGACGGGGGCGCCGTTGGCACTGATGGTCCTCGCCGCCTGGTCGGCCTGGCCGAGCGGGAAGAGCGAGTCGGACTGGCCCTGCAGCAACAGCGTCGGCACCTTGATGTCCTTGCCGACCGCGGACGGCGAGCGCTGCTCCAGCAGCGCGCGGGCCTCGGCGTCGGGCGTGCCCGACTCGGCGACCCGCTTGTACATCCGGCACAGCGCGGGCTCGAACTTCTCGCAGCCGCCGCCGGAGTTGACGAAGATGCCCGCCCACAGCTTCTTGAACACGCCGTTCGGGAAGAGGGCGTCGGCGAGGTTCCAGTACGTGATCGCCGGGGCTATCGCGTCCACGCGCCGGTCGTGGCCCGCGGTGAGCAGGGCGATGGCGCCGCCGTAGGAGCCGCCGGCCATGCCGACGCGGGGGTCGCCCTTCTCGTCGAGCTCGACCTGGGGCTGCGTGGCGAGCCAGTCGATCAGCTTCGAGACGTCGGCGACCTCGCCCTCGGGGTCGTTCAGGCCGATCTTCCCGGTCGACCTGCCGAACCCGCGCGCGGACCAGGTCAGGACCGCGTAGCCGTCCCGGGCGAGGTCCTCGGCCTGCTGCCGGACGTCCTTCTTGCTGCCGCCGAAGCCGTGCCCGAGCAGGACCGCGGGGCGGCGGCCGTCCCCTGTGGAGGTGAAGAAGGAGGTGTCGACGCGGACGCCGTCCCGGGTGTCCAGGAGGCGGTCCGTGCGGTGCACCGGGGGCGCTTCGTCGCCGGCGACGGCCGTGTACGTGCCCGCGCCCGCGAGCACGACGACGGCGGCCCCGGCGGCCAGGAGCCTCCGGGGCCTCCGAAGCAGCCCGTTCAGTCCGGGCAGTCGAAGATCCATGCGTCAACGGTACGGGGTGAACCTGTCGATGAGTTGTCGACCGGAGACCGAAGTGCGGGGCCTTCCAGGGGTGTACACGGGGTGTTCGGCGTACTGCGGGTGGTGTACGGGGGCGGGCTCGGGGGGTGCGGTGATCCGCCGGGTGCGGGTGCGTGGGGGTGTTCGCACAGTTCCCCGCGCCCCTTGGGGGCGTCTCCTCACTCCTCCGGTACCGACACCAGCCAGCGGGTCTCCGGGCGCGGGCGGAGGTACAGGGCCCAGTACAGGGTGGCCGCCGCCGTCATGCCGCCGGTCCAGAGCAGGTACGCCGGCTCCTGCTGCGTCAGGATGTAGACCAGGACCACGATCAGCAGGAGCGGGGCCGCGGGCCACAGGGGCATGCGCCAGGCCGGGGTGTGGCGGTGTGCTCCGCGGCGGGAGAGCAGGGCGGCGACGGCGACCAGCAGGTACATGCCGGTCACCGAGACGCCCGTGACGCCGTACAGGGTGTCCAGGTTCACGAAGCACAGGGCCGCGCCGGGGACGCCGACCGCGAGGGTGGAGACCCAGGGCGAGCCGAAGCGGCCGAGGCGGGAGAAGAGGGTGTTGACCGGGGTGGGCCAGGCCTTGTCGCGGGCCGAGGCGAACAGGACGCGGGAGTTCTGGATGACCATGACGATCCCGGCGTTGATGATCGCCAGGGCCACGCAGAGGCTGACGAACGTGCCCACGGCCGAGTTGGACCAGGCGGTGACCATGGTGGAGATGTCCCCGCCGGTGAGGGCGGCCAGGTCGGGGGCGCCGAGGGTGATGGCCGCCACCGGGACCAGGATGATCACGGCCGAGATGGCGAGGGTGGCCAGGACGGTTCGGGCCACCGAGCGGCGGGGGTTCTCCAGTTCCTCGGAGAGGTAGACCGCCGTCGAGAAGCCCTGCGTGACGAACAGGGCGATCGCGAGGCCGGAGACGACCAGGAGGGCCGTCACCGTGTCGGGGCCGCCGTCCGGGCCCGCCACCCGCATCGAGACCAGGCTGCCGGCGCCGCGCTCGGCGTGCGCGAAGCCCAGGACCGCCACGACCGCCGCCGCGATGACCTCCAGGACCAGGAAGACGCCGGTGATCCAGGCGTTGGCCCGCAGGTCGAGCAGGCCGGCGAGGGTCGCGAGGAGCATCACCGAGGCGCCGGTCCAGGACGGGTCGAGGTGGACCAACGGGGCGAGGTAGTCGGCCGTGCCCATCGCGATGACCGGCGGGACGATCATCACGACCAGCAGGGACAGCACGAAGACCAGCCAGCCGGCGAGGCGTCCGGCCAGGGTCGAGACCATGGCGTACTCGCCGCCGGCGCTGGGGACGAGGGTGCCCAGCTCCGAGTAGCAGAACGCCACGGCGACGCAGAGCAGGGAGCCGATGGCGATCGTCAGGGCGGTGGCCGTGCCGAGCGAGCCGAACAGGTCGGGGACGACCACGAACAGCGTGGAGGCCGGGGTCACGCAGGAGAGGGTGAGGAGGGTGCCGCCGACGACTCCGATGGAGCGCTTCAGCTTCTTGGGGCCGCCCGCCGCCTGCGCGACGGCGGCCTCGACAGGGGTGAGGGTGTCGGTCACGTGAGGGATGCAACATCGACGGAAACCATCACGTCAATGGCTGTTCACCTACGAAATCCGCAGCACATGAGAGTTCATTCGCGCGTTAGCGTTGCATCAGGGCTTCTGCGCCACGGGCCTGGCGGGTGCGGGAACCGCAGGGCGGCCGCGCAAAAAAATGGGGCCGTCCGCGATGCGGACGGCCCCGGGTGCCGGGTGTCAGTGGTTGCGCGGGAAGCCCAGGTCCACGCCCGCCGGGGCGTCGGCCGGGTCCGGCCAGCGGGTGGTGACGACCTTGCCGCGGGTGTAGAAGTGCGTGCCGTCGTTGCCGTAGATGTGGTGGTCGCCGAAGAGCGAGTCCTTCCAGCCGCCGAAGGAGTGGTAGCCCACGGGGACCGGGATCGGCACGTTCACGCCGACCATGCCTGCCTCGACCTCCAGCTGGAAGCGGCGGGCCGCGCCGCCGTCCCGCGTGAAGATCGCGGTGCCGTTGCCGAACGGCGAGGCGTTGATCAGGTCCAGGGCCTCCTCGTAGGTCTCCGTGCGCAGCACGCACAGGACCGGGCCGAAGATCTCGTCCTGGTAGGCCTTGGCGGACGTGGGCACCTTGTCCAGCAGCGAGATGCCGATCCAGTGGCCGTCCTCGAAGCCGTCGACGGTGTAGCCGGTGCCGTCCAGGACGACCTCGCAGCCCTCGGCGGCCGCGCCCTCGACGTAGGAGGCGACCTTGTCGCGGTGGACCTTGGTGATGAGCGGGCCCATCTCGGAGGCCGGGTCGTCGCCGGGGCCGATCTTGATCTTCTCGGCGCGCTCGCGGATCTTCTCCACCAGTTCGTCGCCGATGGCGCCGACCGCGACGACCGCGGAGATGGCCATGCAGCGCTCGCCGGCGGAGCCGTAGGCGGCCGAGACGGCGGCGTCGGCGGCCGCGTCGAGGTCGGCGTCCGGCAGGACCAGCATGTGGTTCTTGGCGCCGCCGAGCGCCTGGACGCGCTTGCCGTTGGCGGAGGCGGTGGTGTGGATGTAGCGGGCGATGGGGGTCGAGCCGACGAAGGAGACGGCCTTGACGTCCGGGTGCTCCAGCAGGCGGTCCACGGCCACCTTGTCGCCGTGGACGACGTTGAAGACGCCGTCGGGCAGACCGGCTTCCGCCAGCAGTTCGGCCAGGCGGACCGAGGCCGACGGGTCCTTCTCGGACGGCTTCAGCACGAACGTGTTGCCGCAGGCGATGGCGATGGGGAACATCCACATCGGCACCATCGCCGGGAAGTTGAACGGCGTGATGCCCGCGACCACGCCGAGCGGCTGGCGGATCGAGGAGACGTCGACACGGCTCGCCACCTGCGTGGACAGCTCGCCCTTCAGCTGCACGCTGATGCCGCAGGCCAGGTCCACGATCTCCAGGCCGCGGGCGACCTCGCCGAGGGCGTCGGAGTGGACCTTGCCGTGCTCGGCGGTGATCAGCCCGGCGATCTCGTCGCGGTGGGCGTCGAGCAGCGCCCGGAACCTGAAGAGGATGGACGTGCGCTGGGCCAGGGAGGACTGGCCCCAGGTGGCGAAGGCCTCCTTCGCGGCCGCGACCGCCGCGTCCACCTCGTCGACCGAGGCGAACGCGACCTTCGTCGTGACCTCGCCGGTCGCCGGGTTGGTCACCGGCCCGTGCGTGCCCGAGGCGCCTTCGACGGTCTTGCCGCCGATCCAGTGGTTGACGATCTTCGTCATGGCCGGGAACTCCTTCACAGATGGCGGCGTCGGGTGGAGACGTGCCGTTCGTACAGCTCGCGTGCCTTGACCGCGGACGGCCGTGTCGCGGTCTCGGCCACGGGTACATCCCACCAGGCCTGGGCGGGAGGCGCGCCCGACACTGTGTCTGCCGTTTGGGTCTCCACGTAGACACATGTGGGAGTGTCGGCGGCCCGGGCCTCGGCGAGGGCCTCGCGCAGGTCCCGCACGGTCTTGGCGCGCAGCACGCGCATGCCGAGGCTGGCCGCGTTGGCGGCGAGGTCGACGGGCAGCGGCGGGCCGGTGTACGAGCCGTCCTCGGCCGGGTAGCGGTAGGCGGTGCCGAAGCGCTCGCCGCCCACGGACTCGGACAGGCCGCCGATGGAGGCGTAGCCGTGGTTCTGGATGATCAGGACCTTGATCGCGACGCCCTCCTGGACGGCCGTGACGATCTCCGTCGGCATCATCAGGTACGTGCCGTCGCCCACCAGCGCCCACACCGGCCGGTCCGGCGCGGCCAGCTTCACGCCGATGGCGGCCGGGATCTCGTAGCCCATGCAGGAGTAGCCGTACTCCAGGTGGTACTGGTCGCGGGACCGGGTCCGCCAGAGCTTGTGCAGGTCGCCGGGGAGGGAGCCGGCCGCGTTGATCAGGATGTCCGACCCGTCGACGAGGGCGTCCAGGGCGCCGAGGACCTGGGGCTGGGTGGGGCGGGTGTCCGGTTCGTCCACCTCGTAGCAGGCGTCGACGCGCTGCTCCCAGCGCTCCTTGTCCTCGGTGTACTCGGTGGCGTAGGCGCCGGCGACCCGGTACGCGTGCAGGCGCAGGGCTTCGGTGAGCTCCTGAAGGCCGCTGCGGGCGTCCGCGACCAGGGGCTGCCCGGCGAGCTTGTGGCCGTCGAAGGGGGCGATGTTGAGGTTCAGGAACCGCACGTCCGGGTTCGCGAAGAGGGTGCCGGAGGCGGTGGTGAAGTCGGTGTAGCGGGTGCCGACGCCGATCACCAGATCGGCGGTGCGGGCCAGTTCGTCCGCCGTGGCCGTGCCGGTGTGGCCGATGCCGCCGACGTCCTGGGGGTGGTCGTGGCGCAGCGAGCCCTTGCCGGCCTGCGTGGAGGCGACCGGGATGCCGGTGGTCTCGGCGAACTCGGCGAGCGCCTCCTCGGCGCGGCTGTGGTGGACACCGCCGCCCGCGACGACCAGGGGCCGCTTGGCCGCCCGGACGGTGCGCACGGCGTCCACGAGCTCCGTCGGGTCGGCGCCGGGGCGCCGGACGGTCCAGACGCGCTCGGCGAAGAAGTCCTCCGGCCAGTCGTACGCCTCGGCCTGCACGTCCTGCGGCAGGGCGAGCGTGACGGCGCCGGTCTCGACGGGGTCGGTCAGCACGCGCATCGCGTGCAGCGCCGAGGGGACCAGGGCCTCGGGGCGGGTGATCCGGTCGAAGTACCTCGACACCGGGCGCAGGCAGTCGTTGACCGACACGTCACCGGCGTACGGCACTTCGAGCTGCTGCAGGACCGGGTCGGCGGGGCGGGTGGCGAAGACGTCGCCGGGCAGGAGCAGCACCGGCAGGTGGTTGATGGTGGCGAGGGCGGCGCCGGTGACCAGGTTGGTGGCGCCCGGGCCGATGGAGGTCGTCACCGCGTGGGTGGAGAGGCGGTTCGACTGGCGGGCGTAGCCGACCGCCGCGTGCACCATGGCCTGTTCGTTGCGGCCCTGGTGGAACGGCATCCGCTCGGCGTGCTCCAGCAGCGCCTGGCCGAGTCCGGCGACGTTGCCGTGGCCGAAGATGCCCCAGGTGGCGCCGATGAGCCGCTGCCGTACGCCGTCGCGTTCGGTGTGCTGCGCGGCGAGGAAGCGGACCAGCGCTTGCGCGACGGTCAGGCGGACGGTCATCGGTACCCCTCCGTTACGTGGTCCGGGTGGAAGCAGATCCGCCACTCCCGCGTCTCCCCCGGACCGGCCATGACGTTCAGGTAGTACATGTCGTGGCCGGGCTGGGCGATCGACGGGCCGTGCCAGCCGTCGGGGACGAGGACGGCGTCGCCGGAGCGGACCTCGGTGAGGACGTCGGATCCGCCCTCACGCGAGGGGAATACGCGCTGGTAGCCGAAACCGTTCGGGCCGTCGATCTCGAAGTAGTAGATCTCCTCCAGCTCCGACTCCTCGCCGGGCCGGTGCTCGTCGTGCTTGTGCGGCGGGTAGGAGGACCAGTTGCCGCCGGGCGTGATCACCTCGACGGCGATGAGCTTGTCGCACTCGAAGGCGTCGGCGGAGGCGAAGTTGCGGACGCGGCGCAGGCAGGTGCCGCTGCCGCGTTCCTCGACGGGGACCTCCGGCGCGGGGCCGTAGCGGGCGGGGAGTTGTCGCTCGCACTTCGCTCCTGCCAAAGCAAAGCGGCCTCCCGCGCCGGAGGCGATCTGGACCCGGGCGTCCCGGGGCGCGTACGCGAAGTCGGTGACCGACGCGAACACGTCCCGGCGGCCCGAGAGGGGGAACTCCTCGTCTTCCACGCGCACCGTGCAACCGCCCCGCAACGGCAGGACGATCCACTCGCTGTCGCCGGTGGTGAAGGTGTGCGTGCCGTCCGGTGGGAGCTCCACGATCCGCAGGCTGCTGTGCGTCCAGCCGGCCCGCTTGGGGTCGATGTCCAGGACGTAGTTCACGTCGGTGGTGGTGCCCTTGGGGACGTACAGCTCACTGGTCATCAAGCGGCCCTCACAGCAGTCCTACGGCGGTGTCCACGGCGGCGGCCACGTCGCCGTCCGCCGGGTACAGCAACGAGCGGCCCACCACCAACCCGCACACGGTGGGCAGTTGGAGGGCGCCGCGCCACTTCTCGTACGCCCCGGCCTGCTCCTCGGCGGAGCCCCCGACCTCGCCGCCGAGCAGTACGGCGGGCAGCGTGGAGGTCGCCATGACCTCGGCCATGTCGTCGGGGTTGTCGGTGACCGGAACCTTCAGCCAGGTGTAGGCGGAGCTGCCGCCCAGGCCCGAGGCGATGGCGATCGACCGGGTGACGGCCTCGGCGGACAGGTCGTTGCGCAGCCGGCCCGACGCGTCGCGGCGGCTGATGAACGGCTCGACGAACACGGGCAGCCCGCGGGCGGCCATGGCGTCCACGGCCCGGGCGGCGGACTCCAGTGTGGTGAGTGAGCCCGGGTCGTCGTAGTCGATGCGCAGCAGCAGCTTGCCCGCGTCGAAGCCGAGGCGCTCGATGTCCTCGGGCCGGTGGCCGGTGAAGCGGTCGTCGAGTTCGAAGCGGGCGCCCTGCAGGCCGCCGCGGTTCATCGAGCCCATGACGACCTTGCCGTCCAGCGCGCCGAGCAGCAGCAGGTCGTCGAGGATGTCGGCGGTGGCGAGGACGCCGTCCACGCCCGGGCGCGAGAGGGCCAGGCACAGGCGTGCGAGGAGGTCGGCGCGGTTGGCCATGGCGAGGCCGCGGCCGCCGGCGCCGAGGGCGCCGCGGGCCGGGTGGTCGGCGGCGACGATCATCAGCCGGCCGGTGTCGTTCAGCAGCGGCCGGCGGGTGCGGCGGGCGGCGGCCTCGGCGATCGCCTCCGGGTGGCGGCTGCGCAGGCGGACGAGTTCGGAGACGTCGACGCTCACGTGACGGCCCCCGCGGTGACGGCCGCCTCGATCTCGTCCGGGGTGGGCATCGCGGAGGAGCACTCCAGGCGGGAGGCCACGATGGCTCCGGCGGCGTTGGCGTGCCGCATGGTCTTCTCCAGGTCCCAGCCGGCCAGCAGGCCGTGGACCAGGGACCCGCCGAAGGCGTCGCCGGCGCCCAGGCCGTTGAGGACGTCCACGGGCAGCGGCGGGACCTCGGCGCTCTCCCCGGCGCGGTTCACCGCCAGGACACCCTTGGGGCCCTGCTTGACCACGGCCAGTTCGACACCGGCGTCCAGCAGGGCGCGGGCGGCGGCGTGCGGTTCGCGCACGCCGGTGGCGACCTCCACCTCGTCGAGGTTGCCGACCGCGACGGTGGTGTGGCGCAGGGCCTCCTCGTAGAAGGGGCGGGCGGCCTCCGGGGCGGTCCAGAACATGGGGCGCCAGTCGAGGTCGAAGACCGTCGGGCCGGCCTTGGCGCGGTGGGCGAGGGCGGCGAGGGTCGCCGTGCGGCTGGGCTCCTCGCTCAGGCCGGTGCCGGTGATCCAGAAGACGCGGGCGTCGCGGATGGCGTCGAGATCCAGCTCGTGGGCGTCGATCTCCAGGTCGGGGGCCTTGGGCTGCCGGTAGAAGTACAGGGGGAAGTCGTCCGGCGGGAAGATCTCGCAGAAGGTGACCGGGGTGGGCGGGCCGGGGACGGCGGTGACCCACCGGTCGTCCACGCCGAAGCCCTTCAGGGCCTCGTGCAGGTAGGTGCCGAAGGGGTCGTCGCCGGTGCGGGTGATCACCGCGGTCCGCCGTCCGAGGCGGGCCGCGGCGACCGCGACGTTGGCGGCCGAGCCGCCGAGGAACTTGCCGAAGGAGGTGACCTGCGGCAGCGGGACGCCCGTCTGCAGCGGATACAGATCCACTCCGATCCGCCCCATGGTGATCAGGTCGTACGCCATCGGTGTCCCCTCGGTACTCGGCTCTCCCGGCTTTGTAGCCCCCTTCCCGAAGCCCTGTCAATGTTTTGTCCGGACATACTGACCAGAACTACGCCTCCGTCCGCCTCTCCAGGCGGCTGCCGCGGGGCAGGGTGATGGACATGATGTCGCTGGGCGCGTCCAGCGCGATGCGGTGCCAGCGGCCGCGCGGCACGACCACGGCGGTCCCCGGGGCCAGGCCGGCCTCCTCCTCCTTCTCCCCCGGCCGCTCGGGGCGCAGGCAGAGGCGGATGCCGCCGGTGAGGCAGGAGACGACCTCGTCGGCCTCGGTGTGGATCTCCCAGTGGTCGCCGTGGACGTCTTCGTCGGTCTCCACGTGGAAGGTCATCACCTGCCAGGAGTCCTGCTCGGGGTCGAACGCGGGTTCCTCCACGCGCACCTCGCCGCCGTCGCCGAGGCGGAGGAACGAGGTGAAGAGGCCGAAGGGCGCGAGCGTCATGGTCGTGAGGTCCTTTCCGGTGTTCCGGGACACGGGTACGGCCGCGTTCACTCGGCCAGGGCGCGGCGCAGGGCCGCGGCGAGTTCGGCGATCTGCCGCTGTGAGACCTCGGCGGAGAGGATCGCCTGGGAGCCGTGGAAGGTGCCGGGCCACTGGTGCAGCTCCACCGGCACGCCGGCCTGGAGCAGCCGCACGCCGTAGGCGATGTCCTCGTCGCGGTTCGGGCACAGCTCCGCGGTGGCCACGTAGGCGGGCGGCAGTCCGGCGAGGTCGGCGGCCCGGGCCGGGGCCGCTTCGGCGGTGGCGGGCGACCCGCCCAGGTAGTGCCGCCAGGACGCGGCGACCTTGTCGCGGTTCATCCAGGGCGTGTCGGTGAAGTTCCGCTGCGACCAGGTCTCCTGCCGGTCGTCGAGCTGGGGCTGGTTGAGCAGCTGGAGGCGGATCGGCGGCCCCTGCCGGTCGCGCGCCCGCAGTGCCAGGGCCGCCGCCAGGCCGCCGCCGGCGCTGTGCCCGCCGACGGCGATCCGCCCGGGGCCGGCCCCGAGTCGGTCCGCGTGGCCGGCGGCCCAGGCCAGCACGGTGTACGCGTCGTCGAGCGCGGCCGGGAAGGGGTGCTCGGGAGCCACGCGGTAGCCCACCGAGATCACCACCGCGTCCGAGGCGGCGGCGAGCCGGGCGGCCCAGGGGTGTTCGGTGTCCAAATCGCCCATCACGAATCCCCCGCCGTGCAGCCAGACGACGGCGCCCGTTGCCCGGTGCGGGCGGTAGACGCGGACCGGCACGTCCGGCTCGCCGGGCACGGTGTGGTCCTCGACCTCCATGGAGGAGGTGTCCGGTGCCGGCACCGCGGCGGCCAGCGCGGCGAAGTTCTCGCGCTCGACGACCGGATCGGTCAGATCGGCACGGGGGAACAGCGGTACGAATGCCTCGAGTTCAGGGTCCATGCGGCCATCCTCACCGTCGGCCGATCCCCGCAGCATCCGCCAACCGTCGGGCATACAGGCTCCGTTGAGCACCGAACGGCGCATATCCTCGCGCCATGGAGGCACTGGCCGTACGACTGTCGCAGCTGGACGCCCAGGTCGAGGGCGCGATCCGCGTCGTGATGTTCTACGACACGCTGATGCGCCGCCGGGTCGACCTGCCGGCCCTGGCCCGGGCGTCGGCGGGTCTGGCGGAGTGCGTGTCCGGGATCCGCCTGCACGGCACGGGGCGGTCGATCCGCTGCTCCCCCGGCGGCGGGCAGCCGCCCGCACCGCCCGCGCCCGCCTCCAGCACCGTGACGATCACCCTCGACGACGAGGAGATCGGCACGGTCTGGCTGGAGCGGCCCGGCCCGCCCCTCCCGCTCGACGAGGTGCTGCTGGACCGGTTCGCCATCGCCGCCGCGGCGGTGGTCGAACGGTACGGCCCGGCCCGCACCACCATGGCCGACCCCGCCCTCGTCGAACTCGTCGTCAGCCGCGGCACCGAGGAGGCGGCCAGGGCCCGGGCGCTGCGGCTGCTGGGCTTCGCCCCGGAGCTGCCGGTCCGGGTCGTCGCCGTACGGTCGCGGATGCCGCTCGACCGGCTCGGTGGCCTGCTCTGCCCGGCCCGGCCGGTGAAGGCCGCGCCGCTCGGCGACGTGGGTGTCGTCCTGGCCGCGGCCGTCGACCGGACCGCGCTCCCGGACGGCGTGCGCGCGGGCATCGGCACCGCGGAGAGCCCCGAGGTCTCCTGGCGGCAGGCCCGCACCGCCCTGCGCTTCACCACCGCACGCCGGCCGGTGGTCTCCCACACCGACCTGGGGGCGCTGGCCCTGCTCGCCGAGGTCCCCCGGGACACCGTGCGGGCCAACGCCGACGTGGCCGCCCTCGACCGGCTCGCCGACGCCCCCGACGATCTCCGCACCCTGGAGGCCTACTGCGCCACCGGCTCCCTGCGCCGGGCCGCCGAAGAGCTCCATCTGCACCACAGCAGCGTGGCCCGGCGGCTGGAGCTGATCGGCAGGGCCCTGGGCTTCGAGCTCACCGAGCCCGCCGGTTCGCTGCGCGCCGGTCTCGCGCTGACGGCCTGGCGACTGCTGGACGACTGAACCCCCGGTCCCCGGGTGCCGCGTCAAGGCGCCCCGCCGACGCCCCGGCGTACGCCTTTGCCCCGGCTGTGTCACAAACACCCCCTTCCTGTCACACATGTCGCGCGTACGCGGGTCTTCCGTCACACCCGCGCACAGGGTCTGCCCGGTGTCACGGAACGTCGTTGACCGGACACAGGCTTGTTGATCGCCAGCGCAGCGCCCGGCTCCCCCGGACGGCCGTCCCCGGCCGCCGCCGTGGTGCGCGCGGGGAGGTGCACGTCATGACCGACCGAAGGCTCTGGTCCTACAAGGAGATCGCGGCACACATCCGGGTGCAGCCGGACACCGTGCGGTCCTACCGCAAACACGGCCTGCTGCCCCCGCCCGACCACGTCGAGGGCGGCAAACCCTACTGGTACGCCGACACCGTCCGGACCTGGGTCGCCTCCCGGCCCGGCAACCGCAACCGCAGAGCCGACTGAGCCCCCACCCCCCGACGCCGTGCCCCACCGTCGCGTGGGGCACGGTCGTCCGCCCGGTCCACGAGCGGGCCGGCGGGACTTCAGCTCCACGGCTCGACGACCGTCGCCCCCGCTCCCGGCGCCGCCCCCATCGCCGCCAGCGCGGCCGGGGCCTCGTCGAGCCGGATCGTGGACGTCACCAGCAGGTCCGGCCGCAGCACGCCGCTGCGGACCAGCTCCAGCATCGGCGGGTAGCTGTGCGCGGCCATGCCGTGACTGCCGAGCAGTTCGAGCTCCAGGGCGATCGCCCGGGCCATCGGCACCGGTGTCGTGCCGTCCGGCGAGGGCAGCAGCCCGACCTGGACGTGCCGGCCGCGGCGGCGCAGGCCGTTGACGGAGGCGGCGCAGGTGGCGGGTGCGCCGAGGGCGTCGAGGGAGAGGTGCGCGCCGCCGCCGGTGACGTCACGGACCGCCGCCGCGCTGTCGCCGACGGCTGTCGCGTCGACGCAGTGCGCCGCCCCGAACGTCCGCGCCAGGTCCAGGGCCCGGGGTGACACGTCCACCGCCACGACCCGGGCGCCCGCGGCGGCCGCGATCATCACCGCCGACAGGCCCACCCCTCCGCAGCCGTGCACCGCGGCCCACTCCCCCGCGGCGACCCGGCCCCGCTGCACCACCGCCCGGTACGCCGTCGCGAAGCGGCAGCCGAGGGAGGCCGCCGTGGCGAAGGACATCCCCTCGGGCAGCGCCACGAGATTCACGTCGGCGTGGTCGAGGGCGACGTACTGGGCGAAGGAGCCCCAGTGGGTGAAGCCGGGCTGCGTCTGGCGCTCGCACACCTGGTGGTCGCCGGCCGCGCAGGACGGGCAGCTGCCGCAGGCGCAGACGAACGGCACGGTGACCCGGTCACCGGGCCGCCACCGGCCGACCCGGGCACCGACCGCCTCGACGACACCGGCCAGTTCGTGCCCGGGCACGTGCGGAAGTGTGATGTCCGGGTCGTGCCCCTGCCAGCCGTGCCAGTCGCTGCGGCACAGGCCGGTGGCCTCGACCCGGACGACCACGCCGTGCTCCGCGGGCCCCGGGTCGGCGACCTCCCGGACCTCGGCCGCCTCCCCGTACCGCTCGAACACCACGGCCCGCATGGCCCACCCGCCTTCCGTTCGTGTCGTGTCCCGGGGCACGGGGCGTCGGCCCGGCCCGGGAGTCAGACGCTAACCGGCCCGGCCGGCCCGCCTGGTGGGCGCGGCGTGAAACAGATACCCCCTAGGGGTACAGTGGGGTGAGGTGGGGAGCCTCCAGGGCCCCCACGGCCCCACACGCCTCGACGAGGAGTAACGACATGACCGCCCAGACCGACACCACGGGCCCCGTCACCACCGTCTACAAGGTGAGCGGCATGAGCTGCGGACACTGCGAGGGCGCCGTCTCCGGCGAGCTCTCCCAGCTCCCCGGCGTCAGTTCGGTGACGGCCGTCGCCTCCACGGGTGAGGTCACCGTCGTCTCCGCGGCCCCGCTCGACGAGGAGGCCGTCCGCGCCGCCGTCGACGAGGCCGGTTTCGAACTGGCCGGCCGGGCCTGAGCGACAGGGCCGACCGGCCCGGCCGAGCGCGCCCGCACCGCCGACCCACCCCGGTCGCACTGTCGGTACACCGGCCCACCCGGCCGGGCGAACCGTCGACACGCCCAGCACGTCGGTCAGCCGGCCCACCGGCCCGCCGGCCCACCGGCCCGCCGGCCCACCGGCCCGCCGGCCCACCGGCCCGCCGGCCCACCGGCCCGGCCGGCCCACCGGCCCGGTGTCGCATCAGGTCTGAGACACGCCGATCCCGGCACTCGTACCCGTGTACAGGCCGTACGGCCGCCGCCCGGCCCGAGCGGCCCATGCGGCCCGAGCGGCACATTCCGCTTCCCGGGCGCCCCGCATCTCCTGGAGTGAGGACATGACCAGCACCACCGCCCAGGCGCCGACCGGCACCGAGTCCGCGGTCGCCGAGGTCGAGTTGCTCATCGGCGGGATGACCTGCGCCTCCTGCGCGGCCCGCGTCGAGAAGAAGCTCAACCGCATGGACGGCGTCACCGCCACGGTCAACTACGCGACGGCGAAGGCACGGATCACCTACCCCGAGGGCGTCGAGGTCGCCGACCTGATCGCCACCGTGGTGAAGACCGGCTACACCGCCGAGCAGCCCGCGCCCCCGCGCGAGGAGGAGTCCGCGCAGGGCCCGGCGGAGCCGGACCCCGAGCTGTCGGCCCTGCGCCGCCGCCTGCTGGTCTGCGCCGCCCTCGCCGTCCCGGTCGTCCTGCTGGCCATGGTCCCGGCCCTGCAGTTCGACCACTGGCAGTGGCTCTCCCTCACGCTGGCCGCGCCGGTCGTCGTCTGGGGCGGCGCCCCGTTCCACCGTGCGGCCTGGACGAACGCCCGGCACGGCACCGCCACCATGGACACGCTGGTCTCCCTCGGCACACTGGCCGCGTTCGGCTGGTCCCTGTGGGCGCTGTTCCTCGGGGACGCGGGCATGCCCGGCATGCGGCACCCCTTCGAACTCACGGTCTCGCGCGGCGACGGCGCCTCCTCGATCTACCTGGAGGTCGCCTCCGGCGTCACGGCGTTCATCCTGCTGGGCCGCTATCTCGAGGCCCGCTCCAAGCGCCGCGCCGGAGCGGCCCTGCGCGCCCTGATGGAACTGGGCGCCAAGGACGTCACCGTCCTGCGGGACGGGCGCGAGACGCGGATCCCGGCGCGGCGGCTGGCCGTCGGCGACCGGTTCGTCGTACGGCCCGGCGAGAAGATCGCCACCGACGGCAGGGTCGTCGAGGGCGCCTCCGCCGTGGACGTGTCGATGCTGACCGGCGAGTCCGTGCCGGTGGACGTGGCGGCCGGGGACACGGTCACCGGCGCGACGGTCAACGCGGGCGGCCGGCTCGTCGTCGAGGCGACCCGGGTCGGCGCCGACACGCAGCTCGCCCGGATGGCGAAGCTCGTGGAGGACGCGCAGAACGGCAAGGCCGAGGTGCAGCGGCTCGCCGACCGGGTCGCGGGGATCTTCGTGCCGGCCGTGCTGCTCGTCGCGGCCGCCACGGCCGGGACGTGGCTGGGGCTGACCGGGGACGGTGTCGCCGCGTTCACGGCGGCCGTCGCGGTGCTGATCATCGCCTGCCCGTGCGCGCTGGGCCTGGCCACCCCGACCGCGCTGATGGTCGGCACGGGCCGGGGCGCCCAGCTCGGCATCCTCATCAAGGGCCCGGAGGTGCTGGAGTCCACCCGCCGGATCGACACGGTCGTCCTGGACAAGACGGGCACCGTCACCACCGGCCGGATGACCCTCCAGGAGGTCCACCTGGCCGAGGGCGCCGACGAGAAGGAGGTGCTGCGGCTCGCGGGGGCCGTCGAGCACGCCTCCGAGCACCCCGTCGCCCGCGCGATCGCCCTGGGCGCCGAGGAGCGGGCCGGACGGCTCCCGGAGGTCGCGGACTTCCACAACGTCCCCGGGCGGGGCGTACGCGGCCGCGTGGAGGGCCGTGCGGTCGCCGTGGGACGGCTCTTCGACGACGTGCCGCCGGAGCTGGCCCGCGCGCGGGAGGAGGCCGAGCGGGCCGGGCACACGGCCGTACTGGCGGGCTGGGACGGGACGGCCCGGGCCGTGCTGGCCGTGGCGGACGCGGTCAAGGACACCAGCGCGCAGGCGGTGCGGGACCTGCGGGCGCTGGGGCTGACGCCGGTGCTGCTGACCGGGGACAACCGGGTGGTGGCCGAAGCCGTCGCCGAGCGCGTGGGGATCGACCGCGTGGTCGCCGAGGTCCTGCCGGAGGACAAGGTCGCGGCCGTGCGGGAGCTGCAGGCCGAGGGGCGGGTGGTGGCCATGGTCGGCGACGGCGTGAACGACGCCGCCGCCCTCGCCACCGCCGACCTGGGCCTGGCCCTGGGCACCGGCACGGACGCGGCGATCGAGGCGGGCGATCTGACGCTGGTCCGCGGCGACCTGCGGGTGGCCGCGGACGCGATCCGGCTCTCCCGCCGGACGCTCGCCACCATCAAGGGCAACCTCGTGTGGGCCTTCGGCTACAACGTCGCCGCGCTGCCGCTGGCCGCCGCCGGACTGCTGAACCCCATGATCGCGGGGGCCGCTATGGCCTTCTCGTCCGTCTTCGTCGTGACGAACAGCCTCCGACTGCGGACATTCCGGTGAAGTCACCCGAATTCGCACCAAGTTCACGGCGAACGTGATATGAGCCCCTCTGGAGTCCTGAGCCCGGCTCACATAAGCTCTTCACAAGGCTCGCGCATCATCCTTACGCTGAGCCCCGAGAGGCATATTCGGGCTCTTGCGTACCTAACGGACATACGCAAGAGACGCAGATCACAGTGATGTGAACGTAACCATCGAAGGGGTTCGAAGGTCTAAGTTGACGGTGTCAGGGAGCGTCTTGGGGGGCGCGAACTGGCATCTGGGGATGTCTTGGGGGACTTCTCCAGAGATGCGTTGCCGGGGCACGCACACCGGGAAGCTTTGAGCGGCCCTTCCGGACGTGCGCTGTCCCGGCAGATCGCACCACCGGCAGCACGGCGATTTTTGCTCGTTCTGCTCAACAGCGGTTCAGGCGCTGTCCTCACAGACGCCCGGCCGGATCCCGTGGGGGGAATCCGAACCGGGACTGGGAAGGCGCCCTGGTCGTCGGCCCGTGGGGGGACCGGCGCTCCGGGGCGCCTTCTTTTTTTCTCCTTCCGCTTCTTTTCTCCTTCGGCGCCCGCTCGCGCACGCGGAAAGCCCCCGTACCCGGCACGCGGATACGGGGGCCCGAAGCGGTACGGCGTACGGCGCCTCAGCGCTCCTCGACGGGGACGAAGTCGCGCTCGACCACACCCGTGTAGATCTGGCGCGGGCGGCCGATGCGGGAGCCCGGCTCCTTGATCATCTCGTGCCACTGGGCGATCCAGCCCGGCAGCCGGCCGAGGGCGAACAGGACCGTGAACATCTCGGTCGGGAAGCCCATGGCCCGGTAGATCAGGCCGGTGTAGAAGTCGACGTTCGGGTAGAGGCTGCGCGAGACGAAGTAGTCGTCGGAGAGCGCGTGCTCCTCCAGCTTCAGCGCGATGTCCAGCAGCTCGTCGGACTTGCCGAGGGCGGACAGCACGTCGTGCGCGGCGGCCTTGATGATCTTGGCGCGCGGGTCGAAGTTCTTGTAGACCCGGTGGCCGAAGCCCATCAGGCGGACGCCGTCCTCCTTGTTCTTCACCTTGCGGATGAAGGAGTCGACGTCGCCGCCGGAGTCGCGGATGCCCTCCAGCATCTCCAGCACGGACTGGTTGGCGCCGCCGTGCAGGGGGCCCCACAGGGCGTTGATGCCGGCGGAGATCGAGGCGAACATGTTCGCCTGCGAGGAGCCGACCAGGCGGACCGTGGAGGTCGAGCAGTTCTGCTCGTGGTCCGCGTGCAGGATCAGCAGCTTGTCGAGCGCGGAGACCACGGTCGGGTCCAGCTCGTACTCCTGCGCGGGGACCGAGAAGGTCATGCGGAGGAAGTTCTCGACGTAACCGAGGTCGTTGCGCGGGTAGACGAACGGGTGACCGATCGACTTCTTGTACGCGTACGCCGCGATCGTCGGGAGCTTGGCGAGCAGGCGGATGGTGGAGAGGTTGCGCTGGCGCTCGTCGAACGGGTTGTGGCTGTCCTGGTAGAACGTGGACAGCGCCGAGACGACCGAGGACAGCATGGCCATCGGGTGGGCGTCGCGCGGGAAGCCCTTGTAGAAGTTCTTGACGTCCTCGTGCAGCAGGGTGTGCTGCGTGATGTCGTTCTTGAACGCCGAGAGCTGGTCGACCGTCGGCAGCTCGCCGTTGATCAGCAGGTAGGCGACCTCCAGGAAGGTGGAGCGCTCGGCCAGCTGCTCGATCGGGTAGCCGCGATACCGCAGGATGCCCGCTTCGCCGTCCAGATAGGTGATGGCGGATTTGTACGCGGCGGTGTTGCCGTAACCGCTGTCCAGCGTCACCAGACCGGTCTGGGCGCGGAGCTTTCCGATGTCGAAGCCCTTGTCACCGACGGTGCTGTCGATCACCGGGTAGGTGTACTCGCCGTCGCCGTACCGCAGTACTACAGAGTTGTCGCTCACGTCTTCCCTCACCGACGTTGTGCCTCATCTTCGAGGTGCCCTGACTGTCTCTACCATCCCCCACTTGGCTCAGGAGAGTGCACTCGGGGTCGACCATCGGGCCTACTGACGGCACTGAGTGCCGCCAACTTGCCCATCCTGCCCCCTGTGATCCCCTTCCGGAAGTGGCTTGTGACCTTCACGACTCGTTTGATCGATCATTTTTTGCGGAACCGAGCCGGAAGTCGAGTGCCGTGCACCGCCGACCCGCCGAAACCGTGCGCACCGCCTGGCCGATCGCCTTGCGCGAGCCGACCAGGACGACCAGCCGCTTGGCCCGCGTGACCGCCGTGTAGAGCAGGTTGCGCTGGAGCATCATCCAGGCCCCCGTGGTGACCGGGATGACCACCGCCGGGTACTCGCTGCCCTGGGAGCGGTGGATCGTCACGGCGTAGGCGTGGGCCAGCTCGTCGAGCTCGTCGAACTCGTACGGAACCTCCTCGTCCTCGTCCGTCAGCACCGTCAGGCGCTGGTCGACCGGGTCGAGCGAGGTCACCACGCCCACGGTGCCGTTGAAGACACCGTTCTTGCCCTTCTCGTAATTGTTGCGAATCTGGGTGACCTTGTCGCCGACGCGGAAGACCCGGCCGCCGAATCTCTTCTCGGGCAGGTCCGGGCGGCCGGGCGTGACCGCCTGCTGGAGCAGGCCGTTCAGCGTGCCCGCGCCGGCCGGGCCGCGGTGCATCGGGGCGAGCACCTGGACGTCCCGTCGCGGGTCGAGCCCGAACTTGGCCGGAATGCGGCGGGCCGCCACGTCCACCGTGAGCCGTCCGGCGGCCTCCGTGTCCTCCTCGACGAAGAGGAAGAAGTCCTTCATGCCGTCGGTGACGGGGTGCTGCCCGGCGTTGATGCGGTGGGCGTTGGTCACCACCCCGGACTGCTGGGCCTGGCGGAAGACCCGGGTGAGGCGGACGGCCGGGACCGGGCTGCCGTCGGCCAGCAGGTCGCGCAGGACCTCGCCCGCGCCGACGCTGGGCAGCTGGTCCACGTCCCCGACGAACAGCAGGTGCGCCCCCGGCGGGACGGCCTTGACCAGTTTGTTGGCGAGGAGGAGGTCGAGCATGGAGGCCTCGTCGACCACGACCAGGTCGGCGTCGAGCGGGCGGTCCCGGTCGTAGGCCGCGTCGCCGCCCGGCTTGAGCTCCAGCAGGCGGTGGACGGTGGACGCCTCGGCGCCGGTCAGCTCGGACAGGCGCTTGGCGGCCCGGCCGGTCGGGGCGGCGAGCACGACCTTGGCCTTCTTGGCGCGGGCCAGTTCGACGATCGAGCGGACGGTGAAGGACTTGCCGCAGCCGGGGCCGCCGGTGAGGACGGCGACCTTCTCGCTCAGCGCCAGCTTGACGGCGGCCTCCTGCTCGGGGGCGAGCTCGGTGCCCGTACGGCCCTTCAGCCAGGTCAGCGCCTTGTCCCAGGCCACGGTCCGGAAGCCCGGCATCCGCTCCTCGCCGGTGCGCAGCAGGCGCAGCAGCTGGGCGGCCAGGGCGAGTTCGGCGCGGTGGAAGGGGACGAGGTAGACGGCGGTGACCGGCTCCGCGGCGCCGTCGGGGCCGGGGACCTTCTCGCGCACGACCCCGGGGTCGCCGCCGTCCTCGGGGACCTCGGCCAGTTCCGCGAGGCACTCGATGACGAGCCCGGTGTCGACCTGGAGCAGCTTGACGGCGTCCGCGATCAGCCGCTCCTCCGGCAGGTAGCAGTTGCCCTGGTCGGTGGCCTGGGACAGGGCGTACTGCAGACCGGCCTTGACGCGCTCGGGGCTGTCGTGCGGGATGCCGACGGACTGGGCGATCTTGTCGGCGGTGAGGAAGCCGATGCCCCAGACGTCGGCGGCGAGCCGGTAGGGCTGGTTCTTCACGACGGAGATGGAGGCGTCGCCGTACTTCTTGTAGATGCGCACGGCGATGGACGTGGAGACCTCGACCGTCTGGAGGAAGAGCATGACCTCCTTGATGGCCTTCTGCTCCTCCCAGGCGTCGGCGATCTTCTTCGTGCGCTTGGGGCCGAGACCGGGGACCTCGATCAGGCGCTTGGGCTCCTCCTCGATGATCTTCAGGGTGTCCATGCCGAAGTGCTGGGTGATGCGGTCGGCGAAGACCGGGCCGATGCCCTTGACCAGACCCGAGCCGAGATAGCGGCGGATGCCCTGGACCGTGGCCGGCAGGACCGTCGTGTAGTTCTCCACGTGGAACTGCTTGCCGTACTGGGGGTGGGAGCCCCAGCGGCCCTCCATGCGCAGGGACTCGCCGACCTGGGCGCCGAGCAGCGCGCCGACGACCGTGAGCAGGTCGCCGCCGCCGCGGCCGGTGTCGACCCGGGCGACCGTGTAGCCGTTCTCCTCGTTGGCGTACGTGATGCGCTCCAGCACGCCTTCCAGCGTGGCCAGTCGTCGTTCGCCCGGCTGGGCGGCCCCCGCCTGATCGGTCATGATCCGACCGTACCGCCCGGGTACGACAGTGCAGGGGTGCTCACCTTTCACGGTGAATTCACAGCCCCACCGGAAGCTTTACAGTTCAAGCATCCGTGTCGTCCCTTTCGCGGGCGTTTCCCGTAGGACAATTCCAGGGTTGTCGGGGGGCGGACTCGAATTGCGACGAGGAACGATGTCACCCCAGGCCCAGAGTGTCGCCCTGTGGATCCTGTCCCTGGCCGTCAACGTCACGGCGATGTGCGCCGGGATCGTCTGGGGCTGGGAGGCCTTCGCGCAGTTGCTGCCGCCGGCGTTCGGGGCGGTGGTGGGAGCCTCCCTGGTGAGCTACAGCCTGCGGCGGTGAGGGGGCGCGGGCCGACGGCCGTCCCGGGGCCGGCCCGAGCGGCGTTCCCGCCCTGCCGCACGCCCGGCGCGCCGCACACCCCCTGGAGCCGTCAGTGCCCGCCGCTGCGGCGTGCGTACGCGCGGGCCGCGCGGGCGCGGTCGCCGCAGCGCGTGGAGCACCACTGGCGGCGTCCGTGCCGCAGCAGGAAGCGGTTGCAGGGCGGGGAGCCGCAGGCCGTCAGGCGCTCGGCGTCGGGCGAGGTGAGCAGATCGGCGGCGTCCGCGGCGAGCGTCGCCAGCGCCAGGTCCACGATCGCGGTCGTCGGGTGCGGCGCCGTGCGGTAGGGACCGGTCCCGTCGTCCCAGCGCAGCAGCGGGGCCGTCGGCACCCGGGTCAGCGCGTCGTTCACGGCGGCCACGGCCGCGGGGAGCGCGGGCACGCCGTCGGCCCGGGCGGCGAACAGCGACCTGATCTGTTCGCGCAGCGAGCGGAGCTGGGCCGCGCACATCTCCCGCATACCGGCGTCCGCCGGGGCGAGGCCCCGCTGGTTGAGCCACCGGTTCGCCTGCGCCGGGCTGCCCAGGAGATCGATCGTGTGCCCGCCGGGCAGTGCCATCGCGCTGTTGGCGAGAGCGAGCGAGGGGTGGTCCTCCTCGCCCCGGACGGGCGGCGGGACCGGCTGATCGACGACGTGCTCCATGGTTCTCATGGTACGGCTTGCCTCCATCCGTGAGAAACGGCTACGTTCTTCTCACGGTTCGATCGCGTCTATCCGTGAGGTGTCCCATGTCGTCCGTCCTTCCCGTCACCACCGAGCCCGTCCCCGTGCGCGTGTTCGGCGGCCCGACCGCCCTCTTCGACTACGGCGGCCTGCGCTTCCTGACCGACCCCACCTTCGACGCCCCCGGCGACTACCCCCGCGGCGACGGCCGGTTCCTGACCAAGACCGAGCCCTCCGCCGTCACCCCGGCCGACCTCGGCCGCGTCGACGCCGTCCTGCTCTCCCACGACGAGCACCCCGACAACCTGGACACCTCCGGCCGGGCCCTGCTGGCCCGCGTCCCCCTCACCCTGACCACACCAGGCGGCGGCAAGCGCCTGCGCGAGAGCCTCGGCGACCGGGTCAAGGGGCTGGCCGACTGGGAGTCCGTCGAACTGGACCGGCCGGGCGGAGGAACCGTCACCGTGACCGGCGTCCCCGCGCTGCACGGCCCGGGGCCGCGCGAGGAGGTGGAGCCCTTCACCGGCCAGGTCGTCGGCTTCGTCCTGACCGGCGAGGACCTGCCCACCGTGTACGTCAGCGGCGACAACGCCTCTCTCGACGCGGTCCGCGAGATCGCCGCCCGCTTCGGGCCCGTCGACACGGCCGTCCTCTTCGCCGGCGCGCCCCGCTTCACCGTCCTCTTCGACAACCAGGTGATCGTCCTGGACAGTGCCATGGCCGCCGAGGCCGCGCGGATCCTGGGGGCCCGCCGGGTCGTCCCCGTCCACTACGACAGCTGGGCCCACTTCACCGAGGGCCGCGAGGAGCTGCGGGCCGCCTTCACCGCCGCCGGGCTCGCCGACCGCCTGGACTGGGGCAGGGACGGCTGATCGGCCCGCGGCGCCGACGGACTGCCCGCCCCGGGAGCGAGGGTGGCCGATCGACCCCGGGGCAAAGGCGGCCGATCCGCCGGGGCAAAGGCGGCCGATCCGCCGGGGCAAGGGCGACCGATCCCCCGGGGCAAGGGCGACCGATCCCCCGGGGCAAGGGCGACCGATCCCCCGGGGCAAGGGCGAAGAACCCGCCCGGGGCGACGGCGGCCGATCCGCCGTCACTTCCGCCAGAACAGGTGGTGGACCACCCCGCTGGGACTGGGCACCACATCGCAGTGGAAACGGTCCAGCAGCTCCTCGGGGGACTCCCAGAGCCGTGAGCCGGACCCGATGACCACGCCGGGCGAGACCGCCACGTGCAGCGTGTCCACCAGGTCGGCGTCGAGGAACTCGCGGATGGTGGCCGCCCCGCCGCCGAGCCGGACGTCCTTGCCGCCGGCCGCCTCGCGCGCCCGCTCCAGGACCTCGGCCGGGTCGCCGCCGACGAAGTGGAACGTGGTGTCGGAGAGCGTGAACGAGGGGCGCTCGTGGTGGGTCATGACGAACACCGGCGTGTGGAACGGCGGCTCGTCGCCCCACCAGCCCCGCCACTCGTGGTCCTGCCACGGCCCGCGGTGGGGGCCGAACTTGTTGCGCCCCATGATCTCGGCGCCGATGTTGTTGCGGAAGTCGCGCGTCAGATAGTCGTCGAGGCCGCGGCTGCCGCCGGGTTCGGTGCGGTTGGGCCAGCTCGCCGTGGCGCCGGCCCAGGCGAACATCTCCCCGGGGTCGGCGTGGCCGAAGGGCCGCTCCAGGCTCTGGCCGTCACCGGCACCGTAGCCGTCACTCGAGACGTTGAAGTTCTGCACGCGCAGCAGCTGGGACACAGCGCTCCTCCTGTGGTCGACGCGGGGAAGACCCCCCGGGCAGCCGGAACTCATCGGTGCGGGAGCGGCGGCTTCCCCGGCGCCGTCGTCATGACTCCTCCGGTCCCCTCCTCGGACCTCGGGAAACGGCTCCTCTCCGTCCAGCCTGGACCCCCCGAGAGGCCAGCCGCGACATCACGATCCGGTCAAGAGGTGTCGTCGGGGTCTTGATTTACCGGCGTGTAATCGATTCCATCCACCCGTCGATGTAATCGATTCCACGAACCCGTGTCGGGTTCCGTTTCCACAAGGAGGTGGAGCGGCGATGGCGAGCATCAAGGACGTAGCCGCCGAGGCGGGCGTCTCCGTCGCCACGGTCTCGCGCGTCCTGAACGACCACCCGTCGGTCAGCGCCGAGGCACGCACCCGCGTGCTGGCCGCCGTCGAGACCCTGGGCTACCGCCCGAACGCCGTCGCCCGCTCCCTGCGCACCGACCAGACCCACACCCTCGGCCTGGTCATCAGCGACGTCCTCAACCCGTACTTCACCGAACTGGCCCGCTCCGTCGAGGAGGAGGCCCGCGCCCTCGGCTACAGCGTGATCATCGGCAACGCCGACGAGCGGCCCGACCTCCAGGACCACCACGTGCGCAACCTGCTGGACCGCCGGATCGACGGTCTGCTGGTCTCCCCCACCGACGGTGGCTCGCCGCTGATGCTGGACGCCGCCCGGGCCGGGACGCCCATGGTCTTCGTCGACCGGTGGATCCCGGGCGTGGACGTGCCGGTCGTCCGGTCGGACGGGCGGGCGGCGGTGCGCGACCTCGTGGCGCACCTGTACCGGCTCGGGCACCGGCGGCTCGCGATCATCGCGGGCCCGGCGGCGACCACGACCGGCCGGGAGCGCGTGGAGGCCTTCCGGGAGGCGCTCGGCGCGTACGGGCTCCCCCTGCCCGACGCCTACACAGGGCAGGGCGACTTCCAGGCGGAGAGCGGGCGCCGGGTCACCGAGGGCTTCCTCGACCTGGCCGAGCCGCCCGAGGTGGTGTTCGCGGCCGACAACCTGATGGCGCTCGGCGCGCTGGACGCCGTGCGGGCGCGTGGCCTGCGCGTGCCGGACGACCTCGCGCTGGCCGCGTTCGACGACATCCGGTGGTTCGTGCACACCGATCCACCGGTCACCGCGATCGCCCAGCCCACGGGCGAGCTGGGCCGGGCCGCCGTACGGGCCCTGGTCGACCGCATCGAGGGACGGCCCGGCCAGTCCGTGACCCTCCCCGCCCGCCTCGTCGTACGCCGCTCCTGCGGCGAGAACCCCGTAACGAACAGGAGCCAGTCGTGAGCAACGCGGACGAGTTGCTGCGCATCGAGGGCCTGCGGAAGTCCTTCCCGGGCGTGGTCGCGCTGGACGGCGTCGACTTCGACCTGCGCCGGGGCGAGGTGCACGTGCTGCTCGGTGAGAACGGCGCGGGCAAGAGCACCCTCATCAAGATGCTCTCCGGCGCCTACACACCCGACGCCGGCCGGATCCTGGTCGGCGGTGAGGAGACCCGCATCCAGAGCGCGCAGGACTCCGAGCGGCTCGGGATCGCCACCATCTACCAGGAGTTCAACCTGGTACCCGATCTCACGGTCGCCGAGAACATCTTCCTCGGGCGGCAGCCCCGCCGCTTCGGCATGATCGACCGCAAGCGGATGGAGGCCGACGCCGAGGCTCTGCTCAAGCGGGTCGGCGTGAGCGTGTCACCGCGGGCGCGGGTGCGCGAACTCGGCATCGCGCGGCTGCAGATGGTCGAGATCGCCAAGGCGCTGAGCCTGGACGCCCGGGTGCTGATCATGGACGAGCCGACGGCCGTGCTCACCTCGGAGGAGGTCGACAAGCTCTTCGCGATCGTGCGGGCGCTGCGCGAGGACGGCGTCGGGATCGTCTTCATCACCCACCACCTGGAGGAGATCGCCGCGCTCGGCGACCGGGTGACGGTGATCCGGGACGGGAAGAGCGTCGGGCAGGTGCCCGCCTCCACGCCCGAGGACGAGCTGGTCCGGCTCATGGTCGGGCGCTCGATCGAGCAGCAGTACCCGCGTCAACGGCCCGACCGCGGCACCCCGTTGCTCACCGTCGAGGGGCTCACCCGGGACGGCGTCTTCCACGACGTCGGCTTCGAGGTGCACGCCGGTGAGGTCGTCGGCATCGCGGGGCTGGTCGGGGCCGGGCGGACCGAGGTCGTCCGGGCGGTCTTCGGGGCCGACCCGTACGACGAGGGCAGCGTGAAGGTCGCCGGCAGCCCGGTCGCCAAGCACGACGTCAACGCGGCGATGACCGCGGGCATCGGGCTCGTCCCCGAGGACCGCAAGGGCCAGGGCCTGGTGCTGGACGCGTCGGTGGAGGAGAACCTCGGGCTGGTGACCCTGCGGTCGGCCACGCGCGCGGGGCTCGTCGACCTCAAGGGCCGGCGCGCGGCGGCCGCGCGGATCGCCGAGCAGCTGGGGGTGCGCATGGCGGGCCTCGGCCAGCACGTGCGGACCCTGTCCGGCGGCAACCAGCAGAAGGTCGTCATCGGCAAGTGGCTGCTCGCCGACACCAGGGTGCTGATCCTCGACGAGCCGACGCGCGGCATCGACGTCGGCGCCAAGGTCGAGATCTACCAGCTCGTCAACGAACTCACCGCCGCCGGCGTGGCCGTCCTGATGATCTCCAGCGACCTGCCCGAGGTGCTCGGCATGAGCGACCGGGTGCTGGTGATGGCCCAGGGGCGGATCGCCGGTGAACTCTCCGCCGACGAAGCGACCCAGGACGCCGTGATGGCACTCGCCGTCAGCACTCCCACCAGCACTCCCACCAGCACGACCGGAACGGAGGCCTCCCGTGGCCACTGACACGCTCAAGAGCACGACGGGCGCGCAGGGCGCCTCCGGGGGCCTGCGCCGCCTCCTGCTCGACAACGGCGCGCTCACCGCGCTCATCGTCCTCGTCGTCGCGATGTCGGCGCTGTCCGGCGACTTCCTGACGGCGGACAACCTGCTCAACGTCGGCGTGCAGGCGGCCGTGACCGCCATCCTCGCCTTCGGTGTGACGTTCGTGATCGTCTCGGCGGGCATCGACCTGTCGGTCGGCTCGGTCGCCGCGCTGTCGGCCACGGTGCTCGCCTGGAGCGCCACCTCGGCGGGCGTCCCGGTCTTCCTCGCCGTCCTCCTGGCCATAGCGACGGGCATCGTCTGCGGCCTGGTCAACGGCGTCCTGATCTCCTACGGCAAGCTGCCGCCGTTCATCGCCACGCTCGCCATGCTGTCGGTGGCCCGCGGCCTGTCCCTGGTCATCTCCGAGGGCTCCCCGATCGCCTTCCCCGACTCCGTCTCCCACCTCGGCGACACCCTCGGCGGCTGGCTGCCGGTGCCGGTGCTGGTCATGGTCGTGATGGGCCTGATCGCCGCGTTCGTGCTCGGCCGGACGTACATCGGCCGCTCCATGTACGCGATCGGCGGCAACGAGGAGGCCGCGCGCCTGTCCGGGCTGCGCGTGAAGAAGCAGAAGCTCGCCATCTACGCCTTCTCCGGTGTGTTCGCCGCCGTGGCGGGTGTCGTGCTGGCCGCCCGGCTCTCCTCGGCGCAGCCGCAGGCCGCCGACGGGTACGAGCTGGACGCGATCGCCGCGGTCGTCATCGGCGGCGCCTCCCTCGCGGGCGGCACCGGCAAGGCGTCCGGCACGCTGATCGGCGCGCTCATCCTGGCGGTGCTGCGCAACGGGCTGAACCTGCTGAACGTCTCCGCGTTCTGGCAGCAGGTCGTCATCGGTGTCGTCATCGCGCTGGCGGTGCTGCTCGACACGGCCCGCCGCAAGGCCGGGGTCACCCCGGTCGCCGGCGGCGCGGGCGGCGGCAAGGGCAAGCAGGCGACGACGTACGCGCTCGCGGCCGTGGTCACCGTCGCGATCGTCGGCGCCACGTCCTTCCTGCACAACGGCTCGTCCTCCACGGCCGCCCCGAAGATGGGCCTGTCGCTGTCCACCCTCAACAACCCCTTCTTCGTGCAGATCCGGGCGGGCGCCGAGGCCGAGGCGAAGAAGCTGGGCGTCGACCTGACCGTCACGGACGCCCAGAACGACGCCTCCCAGCAGGCCAACCAGCTGCAGAACTTCACCAGTTCGAATCTGGGCGCGATCATCGTCAACCCGGTGGACTCGGACGCGGCGAGCAACTCCGTGAAGGCCGCCGACAAGGCGGACATCCCGGTCATCGCCGTGGACCGCACGGTGAACAACGCCAGGACCGACACCCTCGTCGCCTCCGACAACGTCGCCGGCGGTGAACTCGCCGCGAAGACCATCGCCGACAGGCTGGGCGGCAAGGGCAAGATCGTGATCCTCCAGGGCCAGGCGGGCACGTCCGCGGCCCGGGAGCGCGCCGCGGGTTTCGCCCAGGGCCTGAAGGCCTACCCGGGCATCCAGGTCGTCGCCCAGCAGCCCGCCGACTTCGACCGCACCAAGGGCCTCGACGTGATGTCGAACCTGCTCCAGGCCCACCCGGACGTCCAGGGCGTCATCGCCGCGAACGACGAGATGGCCCTCGGCGCGATCAAGGCGCTGGGTTCCAAGGCCGGCACGTCGGTCTCGGTCGTGGGATTCGACGGCACGCCTGACGGACTGAAGGCGGTCGAGGGCGGCACGCTGTACGCCTCGGTGGCGCAGCAGCCGTCCCAGCTCGGGCGGATCGCCGTGGACAACGCCCTCAAGGCGCTGAGGGGCGAGAAGGTCGAGCAGACGGTGAAGGTGCCGGTGAAGGTGGTCACCAAGGAGAACGTGGCCGGCTTCAGCGGCTGACATCGGGGAACGGCGGGCGGTCGCACGGCTGGTGGGACCGCCCGCCCATGTCACTCACGTGGGGAGACGACTCATGTACGACTACGACCTCCTGGTCGTGGGGTCGGCCAACGCCGACCTGGTGATCGGAGTGGAGCGCCGGCCCGGTGCCGGCGAGACCGTGCTCGGCTCCGACCTGGCCGTCCACCCGGGCGGCAAGGGCGCGAACCAGGCGGTCGCCGCCGCCCGGCTCGGCGCCCGTACGGCCCTGCTGGCCCGGGTGGGCGACGACGACCACGGCCGGCTGCTGCTGGACTCGCAGCGGGCGGCCGGTGTCGACACGGTGGGCGTCCTGGTGGGCGGCGCCCCGACCGGCGTCGCGCTCATCACGGTCGATCCGTCCGGGGACAACAGCATCGTGGTCTCGCCGGGCGCCAACGGCCGGCTGACCCCACAGGACGTGAGCGCCGCCGGGTGCCTGTTCCAGGGGTCGAAGGTGGTGTCGGCGCAACTGGAGATCCCGCTGGAGACGGTGGTCGAGGTCGTACGGAACCTGGCGCCGGACAGCCGTTTCGTGCTGAACCCGTCCCCGCCGCGGCCACTGCCGTCGGAGGTGCTCGCGGCCTGCGACCCGCTGATCGTCAACGAGCACGAGGCGAAGGTGATCCTGGGCGGTTCGGCGGTCGGGGACGCCCCTGAGGACTGGGCGCGGATCCTGCTCGCGAAGGGCCCGCGGTCGGTGGTGGTGACGCTGGGCGGCCAGGGCGCGCTGGTGGCGTCGGCGCGGGGGGTCGAGCGAGTTCCGTCGGTGGCGGTGGAGGCCGTGGACACGACCGGCGCCGGAGACGCCTTCACGGCGGCGCTGGCCTGGCGGCTCGGGGCGGGCGAGTCCCTGGCCGAGGCGGCGGCGTACGCGGCGCGGGTGGGGGCGGTGACGGTCACCCGAGAAGGTGCGCAGGCGTCCTTCCCGACGGCCGCGGAGGTCGCCGCGCTGTGAAGAGGGCCGGAATACTCAACCGCCACCTCGCCGGCGCGCTGGCCGGGCTCGGGCACGGCGACGGGGTGCTGGTGTGCGACGCGGGCATGCCGATCCCCGACGGGCCGCGGGTGGTCGACCTGGCGTTCCGTGCCGGGGTGCCGGCGTTCGCGGAGGTGCTGGACGGGCTGCTGGCCGAGCTGGTCGTCGAGGGCGCGACGGCGGCCGAGGAGGTGCGGCGGGCCAACCCCGAGGCGGCGCGGCTGCTGGACGGGCACTTCCCCGGGCTGGAACTCGTGCCGCACGAGCGGCTCAAGGAGCTGTCGGCGGGGGCCCGGCTGGTCGTCCGCACGGGCGAGGCCCGGCCCTACGCGAACGTGCTGCTGCGCTGCGGCGTCTTCTTCTGACACCCGGCTCCGGTTCTTCCGGCGCCCGGCTCGGGGCCCGGGGTGCCCCGGAACGGTTTCGAGGGGCCCGATCCGTCGATCGGGCCCCTCGGCCTTTCCCCCCGTCAGGTCCCCCGCGATCCCCCCGGATCCCCCTCCAGAAGTCCTGACACCGAGTACGACCCGCGATGGGCGGGAAGGGTTGCACGGCGCGGTGAGATTTTCTCGCCGGATTTCCCGCGGCGGCGCCGCGGGTGGGGAACGTCCGGCTCGGACTCCTCCGGACCGTTGTGTGAACGGAGTTGGGCATCAGGTGTGCCGTCGCGGCCGGTTGAGCGACCGGAGCCGCGTGAACGGAGGCGATCCGTGACACCGGCTACGGATTTCGTCGCACCCTCCATCACCCCGGCGAGTGTGATTTGCGCGACGCCGGGACCGGGAACTGACACCCCGTTCCCTCTTCGACTCGGCCGAAGCCGCTGGCTGTTGCACTGATCGCCACAAGTGTGGCAAGACGAGCCCGGGAGCGCGTCACACCGTGCCAACACCGCCGGGCCTCGGCAGCCCGCACGGGTGACTTGCGTGGACCGTGGTTGCCTGTGGTGCCCGGTACTGTGTGGGGCTACCACCGCTCCCCGGAGGGTCCTCGACACGTCGTGGGCGTCCCCGCGGGGTTCACGAACGTGGACCGGAAAGGGGGCGGCCCGATGGCGCCACAGCCGGAGGGGCACCAGAACACCAAGGCGGACCGTGTCTACAACAAGGTCCGCTGGCTGGGTCCGATCTACACGATCTACAAGATCGTGAGGGAGGCCCTGGGCCATTAGAGCAAGAACCCCGGCCTCGCGGCCGGGGTCCTGCCCGTTCTGGTGATGCCGGAGGGCCTCATCTCTGCAGCTTGCCAGCGACCGGAGATGGGGCTCTCTTCGGTTGTCCGCGCGCCGAGCGCGCGTTCACCAAGATCCGCCCCGTGTTGAGAGTTGTTGACACGGCGCTGCGCCCATCTTGCCCTGAGCAACAGGCGGATGCGAGACCCGACGGCATGTTGAGACGGAAGCGGCCTTTCGCATGGCGGCGCGGAATCGGGCGTTCGGCCAGCTCAGAAAGTCGTGCACATGTGAAAGTGGCGCACATCACACACCGGACGGTGACGCGGCGCACACCGGTTCCCGCGCGTAGATGCCCTGATCGTCCCGGTCTACCGGCGCGTAACCGGTAGGTCCCATACGCGGCGGGGATCGTACAGGACGGCACTGACGAATGAGCTCGACTGCGGACAGCCCGCGTGCACCGTGCAGATGCACGGTGCAGCGAGGACGCACGCCGTGCCGCGCTCCGCGACCGTGCCGCGCCGGCGGCCCCGGCCGGTCGTCGGGACCGCCGGGGCGGCGGTCCTGCTCGGGGGCGGACAGGCGGACACGGAAGCGCACGCGTTCGCACTCGGCCGGCGCCCGCGCCCGGCGCCTCTGCGTGCCCGGGCGCTTCGGCACCGCCGGTTCTACGCGGACTCGTTCAGCAGCCTGCTCAGGTGCTCGCGGCCGGGTCCGAGGAGGTCCGGCAGCGGGGCCGCCCGCTCGTACCAGCGCTTCTCGTACTCCCAGCACAGCCAGCCGTCCCAGCCGTGACGGGAGAGGATCTCGACGCACTCGGCCAGGGGGAGGACGCCCTCGCCGAGGGGCAGGGGGGCGGTGTCGTCCGGTGAGGCGATGTCCTTGACCTGGACGTAGCCGAGGTGCGGGGAGAGGGCCGCGTAGGACTCTGAGGGCTGCTCGCCGCCGAGCCAGGTGTGCATGACGTCCCAGAGCGCGCCGACCTGGCGGTGGCCGACCAGACCCAGCACGCGCATGGCGTCCGCCGCCGTGCGGTGGGAGTCGTGGGTCTCCAGGAGGATGCGCACCCCGAGGTCGTTGGCGTACTCGGCGGCCGTGCCCAGGCGGCGGGCGGCCGTCGCGTCGGCCTCCTCGGGGGTCTGGGTGCCGGGATCGCCGCCGGGGAAGACGCGGACGTACGGGGCGCCGAGGTCGCGGGCCAGGTCGAGGAGGGCGCGGATCTCGGCCAGGACGGGCTCGTCGTCGCCCGGTGCGGCGACCCGCGCGTAGCCCGCGAGGCCGAGGAGTTCTACGCCGGAGCCCTTGAACTCGGCCGCCACCTCGGCCCGCCGGGCCGCGTCGAGGCCGGGGTGGACCGGTTCCTCGGGGTGGGTGCGCAGCTCGACACCGTGGTAGCCGTGGGTGGTCGCGAGTCGCAGGACGTCGGGCAGGGGCAGGCCGGGGACACCGAGGGTGGAGAACGCCAGCTTCATGTGGACGGACCCTACCCGGCACCCCCGCCGGTGATTCCCCTCCGCCCCCCGGGTGTTGCGTGAAGATCCAGCCGCCAGTCCTGGCCGGTCAGGTCCTGCCCGAAGGAGCGGTGCGGCTTCTCCGCGACCAGGACGAAGCCGTGGCGCCGGTAGATGCGGCGGGCCGCGCCGAGCACGTCGTTGGTCCACAGCACCACCTCGCGGTAGCCGGCCTCGCGGGCGAAGCCGACGACGGCGCCCACGAGGCGGTCGCCGATGCCCAGGCCCCGCGCGTCCGGCTCGACGAGCAGCAGGCGCAGGCGGGCCGCGCCGGGCGCGTCGTCCCGGACGCACATCACGCAGCCGACCGGCCGGCCGTCCAGCTCGGCGATCCAGGTCCGCTCCCGGCGCGGGTCGTGGTCCTCGGCCTGGTCGGCGACGATCCGGGCGACCAGGGCCTCGTAGTCGGCGTTCCAGCCGTACTCGGCGGCGTACAGCGCGGCGTTGCGCTGCACGATCCAGCCGAGGTCACCGGGGGCGGGCTCGCGCAGGACGACGTCCTCGGGGCGCGGGGGCGTGTCGTCGCCGAGGATCCGGCGCACGGTCCGCATGGCCTCGGCGAGCCGTGGCCGGTCCTCCGCCCGCACGGTGTCCAGCAGCGCCCCGACCGTTTCCCGGGCCCGCTCGTCGAGCAGCGCGGCGGCCTCCCGGCCGCGGGCGGTGAGCGTGACGCTGCGGCGGCGCGGGTCCGTGTCGGACGGGCCGCGCTCGACCAGTCCGTCCTCCTCGAACCGGTTCAGGATGCGGGTCAGGTAGCCCGCGTCCAGGTGCAGCCGGGTCCGCAGGTCGGCGGTGTCCGTGCGGGGCGCGCGGGCGAGTTCGTAGAGCACGCGGGACTCGGTGAGCGTGTAGGGGGCGTAGAGGTGGCGGCCGTAGTCGAGCGCGCCGATGACGTTCGTGTAGAAGCGGTTGAAGGAGCGGACGTCCTGGACGGTCATGGCCACGGCCCTCGATCTTTGACTCAGTCAGAGAATCGGATGGGACGAGCCTAGGCCGCGCGGTACGCCCGGGCCAGCCCTCGAGGCGGGCACGGGACCGCGCCGTCCGCCCCGGAACGCAGGTGACGGCGATCGGTGCGCTATCCGATCATGGGTCCATGCCCGTGAGAGAGACACTCGCCAAGGTCGACGCGGACCTGGCCGCCGGCCGGATCCCCATGGCGCGCCAGCGCCTGCGCGGCCTCGTCTCGTCCTTCCCGCAGGACCTGGCGCTGCGTCGGCGCCTGGCCGAGGTGTACCGGCTCTACGGCGACGCGGCCGAGGCAGGGCGCTGGACGTATCTCGAAGAGGACCGCGACGCTGACGAGACGGCCGCCTTCGAGGCACGGTACGCCGCGCCCGGGTGGCGGATGAAGGCCCTCGCCTGGCGCGGCCCCGAGGCGATGGCCGGCACCGCGTTCGCCCAGAGGCAACTGGCCGCCGTGCGCGCCGCCTGCGCCGAGGAAGTGGGGCACGCCGTCGACTGGGACGACCCCGCTTCCTATGAGGAGAGCCTGGAGAAGGACCGTGAGGAGGCACCGCCCGAGCCGTGGACCGTCGGCAGTGTGCTGGCGGGCGCCGGTTGCCTGATCGCCGCCCTCGCGTTCGTGGCGATCTGGGTGAACGGCCTCGTCGCCCTCTTCGACTGAGGGGCGTCCCGCGGGGTGCCGTACCGGCCCGGTGGCCGCGGTGCCCCATCGCGAAGCTGCCGCGGCTGCGTCCGTCCCTCGTGCCGCCGTCGTCGGTGACGAGGGGCGCGTGCGGCGCATCCGGCGTCCCAGGCAGCGCCGGCCCGCCGCACGTGGATCGGGGGTGCGGATCAGTGGGGTGAGTCGTCTCCTCCCCGCACATCGGCCAGGCCGAACAGGTCCGCCGCGTTGTCGTGGCACACCGCCCGCAGCCACTCCTCGCCCAGGCCCAGCCGTTCCAGGGCGTGGAGCTGGTGCAGGTAGGGATAGGGGATGTTGGGGAAGTCGGAGCCGAACAGGATGCGGTCGCCGAGGGCGGCGAAGCGGGGCAGGGCCCGGCGCGGGTACGGCATGAACGCCTCGGTGAAGTCGGTGAACGCCATGGTGGTGTCCAGCCGGACCTGGTCGTACCGCTCGGCGAGGCCGAGGAACTCCTCGTACTCGGGCATGCCCATGTGCGCGACGACCAGCCGGAGCCGGGGGTGCCGCGCCAGCACCCGGGCGACGGGCCCGGGGCCGGTGTGCCTGCCGGGGGCGGGCCCGGAGCCGCAGTGGATCACCACCGGGACGCCGGCCTCGGCCAGCACGCCCCAGGCCGGCCGGAGCAGGTCGTCGGCCGGGTCGTAGTCCCCGACCTGCACGTGCGCCTTGAACACCCGCGCGCCCGCTTCGACGGCCTCGCGCACGTACGTCCCGACGCCCGGCTCGGGGAAGAGGGTGGCGGTGTGCAGGCAGTCGGGGGTGCGGCGGGCGAAGCCGGCCGCCCAGCCGTTCAGCCACGCCGCCATGCCGGGTTTGTGCGGGTAGAGCATCGAGGTGAAGGCCCGGACACCGAACTCCCGCAGCAGGGCCGCCCGTTCCGACTCGGTCTCGCGGTACGTGATCGGCCACTCCAGTCCGCCGATCAGCGGGCCGTTGGCGTCGAAGTAGTCCCAGACCTTGCGCAGCACCCGCTCGGGCATGAAGTGCGTGTGCACGTCGACGAGCCCGGGGATCCCGAGCCGCTCCCAGAAGCGGCGGATGCCCGCGGCTTCCGCGGGGCCGCCGGTATCCGAACGGCGTCCGTCCTGCCCGCCGTCCCCTGTCCCGGCCATGTCGTATCCCCTCCGACCCGTTCCCCGCGGACACCGACGCCGACGCCGATGCCGACACCGACGTCCATGCCTACCCGGCCAACCGCGCACACCCCGCCCCGGCACGGGCAGGGCGGCCACGCCCGGCCCTCACAGGCCGCGGCACCTCACGAAGCCCGCGGCACCCCGGAGGACCCGCGCACCATCAACTCCCCGCGCACCGAGGCGATCCCCCCGGGCGGCGCCTCCTCGCGCCCCATCGCGATCCGCCCGGCCCGGGCCCCGGCCTCCGCCAGCGGCAGTCGCACCGTGGTCAGCGAGGGCACCGCGTCGATGCTGAACGGCAGGTCGTCGAAGCCCGCCACCGACACGTCCTCCGGGATCCGCAGCCCGGAGTCCCGCAGGGCCGCGCACGCGCCGAGCGCGACCGAGTCGTTCGCCGCGACCACCGCCGTCAGCGACGGGTCGCGGCGCAGCAGTTCCAGGGTCGCCTCGTAGCCGGAGCGGCGGTCGTAGCGGCCGTGGACCGTCCAGCGGGGGTCCTCCTCGATGCCGTGCGCGGCCAGTGCGGCCCGGTGGCCCTCCAGCCGGTGCCGGGTGGTGGTCCGCTCCTCCGGGCCCGCGATGTACCCGAGCCGCCGGTGGCCGAGCCCGATCAGGTGCTCGGTGAGTTCCTGCCCGCCCCCGCGGTTGTCGAAGGTCAGCGCGATCGCCCCGGTGTCCGGCGCCGGCGGGCGCCCGCACAGCACGACCCGCGTCCCGGCGTCCGTCAGCTTGCGCACCTTCGCGTCCATGGCCGCCTGGTGCGCCGCGTCCTCGATGGCCCCGCCGGTCAGCACCACGGCCGCGGCCCGCTGCCGCTGCAGCAGCGTGAGGTAGGTCAGCTCCCGCTCCGGGGAGCCGCCCGTGTTGCAGACCACCGCGAGCCGTTCCCCGCCCGCGCGCCCGCCCGGCCCGCCGATCTCGGCCTGGATCGCGCTGGCCATGATCCCGAAGAAGGGGTCGGCGATGTCGTTCACCAGGATCCCGACCAGGTCGGAGGTGGCGGCGGCCAGGGCGCTCGCGGGCCCGTTGAGCACGTAGTCCAGCTCGTCGACGGCCTTCAGCACCCGCTCGCGGGTGGAGGCCGCCACGGGGTAGTTCCCGTTCAGCACGCGCGACACCGTCGCGGGCGAGACCTGCGCGCGGGCCGCCACGTCCGCCAGGGTCACCGTCATCTCGTCGTCCTCCGGTCGCGCATCTCGTCGTCCGCCCTCGTACACATCCGGACCTGTGGCCATGGTTCCGACCAGACCTTAAGCCCCCGGCCCCCGGGTGTTCGCCCCCTCGAACAACTCGTCCTGGTCACGGTCTTGTCCGGACCGCCGTCAGAGGCTAGCTTCTTCCTGTATAGAAAGCGCTTGCTGTCACGTTCACCAGTCCACGGACGGTTCACCGGCTCCCCGGTGACGGGTGGGGCGTACGCGGCGCGACGACCGCGTACGAAGGGAACGACGTGACACGCAAGACGGTGCGTATCGCCATGAACGGCGTGACCGGGCGCATGGGCTACCGCCAGCACCTGGTCCGCTCCATCCTCGCCCTCCGTGAGCAGGGCGGACTCGACCTCGGCGACGGCACCGTGCTGTGGCCCGAGCCGGTCCTGGTCGGCCGCCGCGAGCACGCGCTGCGGGCCCTGGCCGAGCGGCACGGTCTTGAGCACGTCTCGACCGACCTGGACGCGGTCCTCGCCGACGGGACGGTGGACATCTACTTCGACGCCCAGGTCACCTCGGCCCGCGAGGAGGCCATCAAGAAGGCCGTGGCGGCCGGCAAGCACATCTACACCGAGAAGCCCACGGCCACCGGCCTGGAGGGCGCCCTCGAACTCGCCCGGCTGGCGAACGCGGCCGGCGTCAAGCACGGCGTCGTCCAGGACAAGCTGTTCCTGCCGGGCCTGCTGAAGCTGAAGCGCCTGATCGACGGCGGCTTCTTCGGCCGGATCCTGTCCGTGCGCGGCGAGTTCGGCTACTGGGTCTTCGAGGGCGACTGGCAGGCCGCCCAGCGCCCGTCCTGGAACTACCGGGCGGAAGACGGCGGCGGCATCGTCGTCGACATGTTCCCGCACTGGGAGTACGTGCTGCACGAGCTGTTCGGCCGGGTGAGGTCGGTCCAGGCGATCGCCACCACGCACATCCCGCAGCGCTGGGACGAGGACGGCAAGCCGTACGACGCCACCGCCGACGACGCCGCCTACGGCATCTTCGAGCTGGAGGGCGGCGCCATCGCCCAGATCAACTCCTCCTGGGCCGTGCGCGTCAACCGCGACGAGCTGGTGGAGTTCCAGGTGGACGGCACCGAGGGCTCCGCGGTCGCCGGACTGCGCAACTGCCGTGTCCAGCACCGCTCGGCCACGCCCAAGCCGGTGTGGAACCCGGACATCCCCGCCACGGAGGTCTTCCGCGACCAGTGGCAGGAGGTGCCGGACAACGCCGAGTTCGACAACGGCTTCAAGGCCCAGTGGGAGCTGTTCCTCAAGCACGTCTACGCCGACGCGCCCTACCACTGGGACCTGCTGGCCGGCGCCCGCGGTGTCCAGCTGGCCGAGCTGGGCCTGAAGTCCTCGGCCGAGGGCCGCCGTCTCGACGTCCCGGAGATCTCGCTGTGACCATCCGACTCCCGGGCCCGGGCGGGGCGCTGCGCACGTACGAGCCGCGCACCGAGCCCCTCGCCGTCACCCCCGGCACCCCCTTCACCTCCCGCACGGTCTTCTCGGCGGCGCACGTCGTGGCCGACCCGTACGCGGACGTCACGCCCGACTCGCCCGCCGCCGTCGACTGGGACGCCACCCTCGCCTTCCGCCGCCACCTGTGGTCGCACGGGCTGGGCGTCGCCGAGGCCATGGACACCGCCCAGCGCGGCATGGGCCTGGACTGGGCGGGAGCGGCGGAGCTGATCCGCCGCTCGGCGGCCGAGGCGAGGTCGGTCGGCGGCCTGATCGCCTGCGGCGTCGGCACCGACCAGCTGCCGGTCACCGAGTTCGGCCACCCCTACGGCCTGGCGGAGATCCGGGCCGCCTACGAGGAACAGCTCGCGCTGGTGGAGGAGTCGGGCGCGCAGGCGATCCTGATGGCCTCGCGGGCGCTGGCCGCGGTCGCCAAGGGCCCGGAGGACTACCTGGAGGTCTACGGGCACCTGCTCCGGCAGGCGTCCGAGCCGGTGATCCTGCACTGGCTGGGCCCGATGTTCGACCCGGCGCTGGAGGGCTACTGGGGCGCCACGGACCTGGACGCCGCCACCCGCACCTTCCTGGACGTCATCGCCGCGCACCCGGACAAGGTCGACGGCATCAAGGTCTCCCTGCTGGACGCGCAGCGGGAGATCGACATCCGCCGCCGTCTCCCGAAGGGCGTGCGCTGCTACACCGGCGACGACTTCAACTACCCGGAGCTGATCGCGGGCGACGACCAGGGCTACAGCCACGCCCTGCTGGGCGTCTTCGACCCGCTCGGCCCGCTCGCCGCCGAGGCGGTCCGGGTCCTGGACACCGGGGACGTGCGGGGATTCCGGGCCCTGCTCGACCCCACGGTCGGCCTGTCCCGCCACCTCTTCCGGGCTCCGACCCGCTTCTACAAGACGGGTGTGGTGTTCCTGGCCTGGCTGGCCGGGCACCAGTCGCACTTCACGATGGTCGGCGGCCTGCAGTCGGCGCGGTCGCTGCCGCACTTCACCACGGCGTACGAACTGGCCGACGGTCTGGGGCTGTTCCCGGACCCGAAGCTGGCGGAGGAGCGGATGAAGACGCTGCTGGGCGTGTACGGGGTGGGACAGTGAGCACATCCGGGCTGGAGCGTTTCTCCATCAACCAGATGACGGTGAAGCAGCTGTCGCTGCCCGAACTGGTCGAGGTCTGCGGCGACTTGGGCGTGGGCAACGTCGGCCTGTGGCGCGAGCCGGTGCGGGCGCACGGTCTGGAGGCCACGGCGAAGCTGGTGCGGGACGCGGGCCTGACGGTGACGACGTTGTGCCGGGGCGGCTTCCTCACCGCGATCGACCCGGGGGAGCGGGCCGAGGCCCTGGCCGACAACCGTCGCGCGGTCGACGAGGCGGCGACGCTCGGCACGGACACCCTGGTCCTGGTCTCCGGCGGGCTCCCGGCGGGTTCGAAGGACCTGCGCGGGGCGCGTGAGCGCATCGCCGACGCCCTGGCGGAGCTGGGCCCGTACGCGGAGCGGCACGGCGTCCGCCTGGCGATCGAGCCGCTGCACCCGATGTTCGCCTCCGACCGCTGCGTGGTGTCGACGCTTTCCCAGGCCCTGGACCTGGCGGAGCGCTTCCCGGCGCACCAGGTGGGCGTCACGGTCGACACGTACCACATCTGGTGGGACGACACGGCCCCCGCGCAGATCGCCCGCGCGGGCCGGGGCGGCCGGATCCACACCTTCCAGCTCGCCGACTGGACGACACCCCTGCCGGAGGGCGTCCTCACCGGCCGGGGCCAGATCGGCGACGGCGTGATCGACATGCGCGTGTGGCAGGCGTACGTGGAGGACGCCGGTTACTCCGGTCCGATCGAGGTCGAGCTGTTCAACGACGGGCTGTGGGCGCGGGACGGGCGTGAGGTGCTGGCCGAGACGGCGGCGAGGTTCACCGAGCACACCCGCTGATCCGCCGCCTGACCCGGTGCCGTGCCGGGTCCGGCGGGCACGGCGGCCGGGGGTGGAGTGGCCCTCGGCCGGATGCCGGTGCGGCGGCTGTACGCACCGGGGCGGGCGGGGGTGGCCCGGCGGCCCGCCTTCGCCGGGAGCGGGCGGGTGGTCGGCGGGCAGTGGCCCAAGGCGTCGGCGCACTCGCCCCACTGACGGCCTCGCACCCCGCCGACGGGGCGTCCGAAGTGCCCCCACGCCGTCCGTCCGGCCCGCCCGCGGGCAGCCCGGCCCCTCGCGGCCGGGCTCCGCGTCGCCCCTCCCCCGGGGCGGGGACGCGGACCGCTGCCCCGGGCGCGGTCGCGGTCACCCTCGCTCCCATCCCGGCGCGGCGGCTGCCCGTACGGTGGCGAGGGAGCGGCCCGGCGGCCGTCGCGGCAGGGCACGGCCGCCCGGGGCCAGCCGGCCCCGGCCGTGGAGCAACGAGACGGGAGACGGACGGCGGGGCCGGGATCAGGGGCGGGGCGGGTCGGGGGGACGGCGGGTCGGGGCGCCGACGGGTGGGAGCCGCCCTGGTCTGCCGGCCGGTGGCGGGACTTCCCCCGGGGGCGCGTGAGCCGCCCGCGCGCGGTTCAGCCGCCCCGCCCACCCCTGCCTCCTCCCCCGCCCCGACTTGCGGGAATCGGGGCGGGATCGGGAACCCGGACCGGACCCGGGTCGTCCAACCCCAGGCCGCCGGAGAGTCACCACGGTGCGGTGTCGGCCCTCGCTGCTGGCTGCGATCGCTGACCACCCTCTCCGCCGTACCGCGGCCGGCGGCACCACCGCCATCGGCGCGCCCCCCTCCAACCGCGCCGGTGGCGGCCCCTCGCTGGTTACTGTGCTTTCCCTTGACCGGCAGAAACTTCCCGGTTATTGCTGATCTCCTGGAAGTTTCCTTCAGCGGATCCGCCAGCGGATCACCTCCGGAAGGAGCGCACGTGCACGACACCGGCACGGGAAGCACGGGAAACACCGCACAGCCCTCCAGACGCACCCTCCTGGCCGCCGGCGCCGGTGTCACCGCCGCCCTCGCGGCCGCCCCGCCCGCCTCCGCGGCACGCACCCCGGACGACAGCGGACTGCGCGCCCTCGTCTCCCGCATGACGCTGGAGGAGAAGGTCGGACAGCTCTTCGTGATGCGGGTCTACGGCCACTCCGCCACCGCCCCCGACCAGGCCGACGTCGACGCCAACCTCAAGGAGATCGGCGTGCGTACGGCCGCCGAGCTGGTCGAGAGGTACCGGGTCGGCGGCATCATCTACTTCGCCTGGGCGCACAACACCCGCGAGCCGCACCAGATCGCCGACCTGTCCGACGGCATCCAGAAGGCCTCCCTCGGCCTGCCGCGCGGTCTGCCCGTGCTCATCTCCACCGACCAGGAGCACGGCATCGTGGCCCGGGTGGGCAGGCCCGCCACCCTGTTCCCGGGCGCCATGGCCGTGGGAGCGGGCCGCTCGCGGCCGGACGCCCGGGCGCTCGGCCGGATCGCGGGCGCCGAACTGCGGGCGATGGGCATCCGGCAGAACTACTCCCCCGTCGCCGACGTCAACGTCAACCCGGCCAACCCGGTCATCGGCGTACGGTCCTTCGGCGCCGACCCGCGGGCCGTGTCCGCACTGGTGGCCGCCGAGGTCACCGGGTACCAGCGGTCGGGCGTCGCCGCCACCGCCAAGCACTTCCCCGGGCACGGGGACACCAACGTCGACAGCCACACCGGCTTCCCCACCATCACGCACAGCCGTGAACTGTGGGAGAGGCTGGACGCCCCGCCGTTCCGGGCCGCCATCGCCGCCGGCATCGACTCGATCATGACGGCGCACCTGATGGTCCCGGCCCTGGACCCCTCCGGCGACCCGGCCACCCTCTCCCGGCCGATCCTCACCGGCATCCTGCGCGAACGGCTCGGCTACGACGGCGTCGTGGTCACCGACTCCCTGGGCATGGAGGGCGTCCGCACCAAGTACGGCGACGACCGCGTGCCGGTGCTCGCGCTCCGGGCCGGCGTGGACCAGCTGCTCAACCCGCCCGACCTGGACCTCGCCTGGAACGCCGTACTGACCGCCGTACGGGAGGGCGAGCTCACGGAGGCGCGGCTCGACGCGTCGGTGCTGCGGATCCTGCGGCTGAAGGCGAAGCTGGGGCTGTTCCGCACGCCGTACGTCGGTCAGGCCGGTGTCGACCGGGCCGTCGGGACCCGGGCGCACCTGGCGGCGGCCGACCGGATCGCCGAGCGGACCACCACACTGCTCGTCAACGAGGGGCGGCTGCTGCCGCTGTCCCGGCGCCGGTACCCGAGGGTGCTGGTGGTGGGCGCGGACCCGGCCTCGCCGTCGGGCACCACCGGTCCGCCCACGGGTGTGCTCGCGGGCGCGCTGTCGGAACTGGGCTTCGCGGCCACCGCCCTGCCGACCGGCACCGCCCCCTCCGCGGCGACGATCGCGAAGGCGGTCGCGGCGGCGCGGGAGGCGGACGCGGTGGTGGCCGCCACCTACAACGTCACCGCCACCAGCGGCCAGCAGGCGCTGGTCGAGCATCTGGTGGCGACCGGCAGGCCGGTGGTGGCGGTGGCGGTGCGCAACCCCTACGACGTGGCCCGGCTGCCGTCCGTGCCGGCCGTCCTGGCCGCCTACTCCTGGACCGACGTCGAACTGCGGGCCGCCGCCCGGGTCATCGCGGGGCGGGTGAGGCCGCGCGGACGGCTGCCGGTCCCGGTGCAGCGGGCGGATGATCCGGAGCAGGTGCTGTACCCGATCGGTCACGGGCTGACGTACTAGACGTACGCCACGGAACGGGCGCACCACCCCCAAGGTGCGCAAACCGCCCCAGGTGCCTGGCGTGCGCCCGCCCGTGCGGGTCACGCTGGGCGGAGGTACTCGGGGGGTCGGCGATGCGTGTGAGAAGTGCGGCTGGGGCGGTGTGCGGGCTGCTGGTGCTGCTCGGGGCACTGCTGACCGGGTGCCAGCAGCCGTCGGGGGGCGTGGCGGAGGACGGCCGGCCGGGCGGGCCGGCCTCCGGGTCCGGCCGGACCTCCACGGTGTCGCCGGCGCCGACGCGGCCGTCCGGGTACGGGGCGGTGTTCCTCGCGGTCGGCGAGTGCAGCTCCTTCGGCACGACCAGCTTCTCCGAGGTGCCGTGCTCGGGGGAGAGGGCGGCGGCCCGGGTCGTGACACGGCACGACGGCACGGTCCGGGACGGACCGCGCTGCCCGGCGACCACCGACTTCGTGCTGCACATCAGCGAGCAGCGGCCCTCCTCCGACGAGGACGGCGACGGGGCGGTACCGCAGGGCTACGCCTGTATGCGCAACCTCCAGCCGCCGCACCCGGGCGACCCGGGCGGCGGGGGCGGGCCGCGCACCATCGTCGGCGACTGCGTCTACAGCGCCGGCGACGGGCAGGTCCGCGAGACGGCCTGCGACGGCGAGGGCGAGCGGGAACCGGAGTTCGAGGTGACGCGGGCCGTCACCGCGCGGGCCGGCTGCCCGGGCTCGACGGCCCTGTACGTCCGGCTCGGCGGGGACCGGCCCGTGGGGTGCGCCCGGCCGCTGTGAGCGGCGGCCGGGCGCGGGGATCGCGCGATCGGTCGGGATCACGGGATCCGCGGGATCACGGACGCAGCGTCATCTCCCGGCGCACGTCCCGCTTGTCGAGCTTGGCGTCGAACTTCGCCAGCGGCTTCGCCGCCCGCGGGTCGTCCCGCACCGCGCTCGGGGCGACACCGGCCCAGTCGAGGATGCGGGCGGTGGCGAGCGCCTTCTGCTCGGGCACCAGGCCCGCGACGTTGGCGCCGTGGTTCATGCCGGGGGCGGTCATGACGTAGGAGTCCTTCGCGCCCTTGCCGAGGCGGAACGGTTCCGCGCTCCAGGGGTCGTTCTGGCCGTTGACGAACAGCATCCGGCGGGCGTTGTGCCGCACCCAGGTGTCGACGTCGCGCATCGCGTGCGGCTGGAACCGCATCGGGATGTCGCGCGGGACGAAGTTGCGCGGCGGCTGGTAGCCGTAGCGGATGTACTGCTTCTCGATGTGCGGGAAGCGGATCGTCGGCGCGCCGAGCTGGGTGCCGGCCTGGTAGTAGTACGGCGTGTAGTTCGACAGGCCCTGGTCGGCGTAGGCGGAGAAGCCGGAGATGGTGTCGACGGAGGTCCAGATCTCGTCGTCGGTGGCGTTCTTCGCGTCGGCCGGGATCCGGTCGCAGTCGGACAGGCCGCTGTACTGCCAGAAGCCCCACACGTAGTCCAGGACGGTCGCCTCGTAGGCCTTGTCCAGGCTGCCGATGGTGGTGAAGGTGAGGCCGTTCTCCCCGGCGTAGGCGGCGTACTTCTTCTCCAGCGGCTCGCGGCGCACCAGCGCCTCGCGCTGCACGGCGTTCAGCCGGTCGCGGCACTCCTTGGTGCCGACGGTGGCGAAGAAGCGGTCGTAGGCCGAGTCCTCCTTGTTCACCACGTCGTTGGGGGCGACGTAGGCGACCACGCCGTCCATGTCGCGCGGGTAGAAGCGCTCGTAGTAGGTGGCGGTCATGCCGCCCTTCGAGCCGCCCGTGGAGAGCCACTTCTTGGTGTAGATGCCCTTCAGGGCCGTGAAGACGCGGTGCTGGTCGCTGGCGGCCTGCCAGATGTCCAGCTTCGACCAGTCGGCCGGCTGGGGCCGGGACGGGGTGAAGAAGCGGTACTCCAGGGAGACCTGGTTGCCGTCCACGATCTGCGTGGGCTCGCTGCGGCGGGGCGACGTGGAGACGTTGTAGCCGCTGGTGAAGAACACCGTCGGGCGCGCGACGTCCTTGTGCAGCACGGTGATGCGCTGCTGGAACGTGCCCTTGGACGGCTTGCGGTGGTCGATCGGCTGCGTGTAGTTCAGGACGAAGAAGCGGTAACCCGCGTACGGCTTCTCCTCGACCAGGCTCATGCCCGGTACGGAGAGCAGTCTCTCCTTGATGTCGGTGGTGCCGGCCTCCGGCGCGGCGGCGGTGGCCGCCCCGGCCGTGCTCAACGTGCCTATGAGCACCGTGAGCGCCAGCAGCCATCTGAGCGCCTTGCGCATGCGCACTCCCCTGTGAGACAGATGTGCGCCGGAAGCTAGCGGACCAACTCACCGGAGCACCAGGGGACATAGGGAAAACCCTGTATCAGCACAGGATCCAGCCGGAGCTGTAACGCCCGGCCCCGACCCGGCCCTTGAGCCAGACGCAGCGGCGTCCGGCGTGCACGGTCACCGGGCCCGCGTGGTGGGCGTACCTGCCCTCGTCGACGACCGGCCGGTTGCCGCGCGCCTGCACGCTCACCGACATCGTGCGCTTCGTGCCGGGCCGTTTGGCGAGGGTCACGGCGCAGACGTAGCCGCCGCGCTTGTAGACGAGCACGGTGCCGGTCGAGAAGGGCAGGGTGCGGACCTTGCGGCCGGGACAGTGGGCGGAGGCGGCGGCCTGCGCCTCGCCGGGGGCCGCGACCACGAACAGGCCGGAGGCGGTCAGCACGGCCAGGCCGAGCGCGAACCGCCGGCGTATCGCTCCACTGTCCACTGTCGTCCTCCCGTACCGCGTCGTCCGCGACCATCGGCGTACGGCAGTACGGACGCATGACGTATGCCGGATGGTTGCACGGGCGTTACGGAAACGCGGTCCGGGGCCTCAGCGGGACGCGCCGACCGGCTCCTCCGGCTCGGCGGCGCCGACGAACGTCCGCCACAGCTCGGCGTACCGGCCGCCGCGCGCGAGCAGTTCCTCGTGCGTGCCGTCCTCGGCGACCCGGCCGTGGTCCATGACGACGACCCGGTCGGCGCGGGCGGCGGTGGTGAGCCGGTGGGCGACGACCAGGGTGGTGCGGCGGCCCGCGAGCCGGTCGGTGGCCTGGTTGACCTGGGCCTCCGTGGCCAGGTCGAGGGCGGCCGTGGCCTCGTCGAGCAGCAGCACGTCCGGGTCGACCAGCTCGGCACGGGCCAGGGCGATCAGCTGGCGCTGCCCGGCGGAGAGGTTGCGGCCCCGCTCGGCGACCTCGTGCAGGTAGCCGCCCTCCAGGGTGGCGATCATGTCGTGCGCGCCGACCGCGCGGGCCGCCGCCTCCACCTCGGCGTCGGTGGCGTCGGGGCGGCCGTAGGCGATGGCGTCGCGGACGGTGCCCTGGAAGAGGTACGCCTCCTGCGGGACGACCCCCAGACGGTGCCGGTACGAGGTGAGGTCCAGGGTGCGCAGATCGGCGCCGTCGACGGTGACCCGGCCGCGGGTCGGGTCGTAGAAGCGGGCCACGAGCTTGACGAGGGTCGACTTGCCCGCGCCGGTCTCGCCGACGAACGCGACGGTCTGTCCGGCCGGGATGCGCAGGTCGACGCCGCTGAGGGCCGCGTCCTCCTCTTCGGCGGCGCCGTACGCGAAGTGCACGTCCTCGAAGGCGATCTCGCCGCGCAGGGAGAGGACCTCGCGCGGTTCGTCGGCGGACTTCGTCGACGTCGGCTCCCGCAGCAGTTCCTGGATGCGGCCCAGCGAGACGGACGCCTGCTGGTAGCCGTCGAAGACCTGGGAGAGCTGCTGCACGGGCGCGAAGAACAGGTCGATGTAGAGCAGGTAGGCCACCAGGGAGCCGATCGCCAGGGTGCCGTCCTCGACCCGGGCCCCGCCCACGATCAGCACGGCCGCGGCCGCCACCGACGACAGGAACTGCACGAACGGGAAGTACACCGAGATCAGCCACTGGCCCCGGATGCGCGCCCGGCGGTAGCTGTCGCTGTGCTCGGCGAACCGCCGCCCGCCGTCGCGCTCGCGCCGGAACGCCTGCACGATCCGCAGCCCGGACACCGACTCCTGCAGGTCGGCGTTGACCGCCGACACGCGCTCGCGGGCCAGTTCGTACGCCTTCACGCTCGCCCGGCGGAAGAAGTACGTGGCGATGATCAGCGGCGGCAGCGTCGCGAAGACGACCAGCGCCAGCTCCAGGTCGATCACCAGCAGGGCGCCCATGATGCCGAAGAAGGTGACGACCGAGACGAAGGCCGTGACCAGGCCCGTCTGCAGGAACGTCGACAGCGCGTCGACGTCGGTCGTCATCCGGGTCATGATCCGGCCGGTCAGCTCCCGCTCGTAGTAGTCGAGGCCGAGGCGCTGGAGCTGGGCGAAGATCTTCAGGCGGAGGGAGTACAGCACCCGCTCGCCGGTGCGTCCGGTCATCCGGGTCTCGCCGACCTGGGCCGCCCACTGCACGGCCACCGTCAGCAGCGCGAGCAGGGACGCCGCCCACACCGCTCCGAGCGAGGCCTGGGTGACGCCCGAGTCGATGCCGTGCCGGATCAGCACCGGCAGCAGCAGGCCCATGCCCGCGTCGGTGGCGACCAGGGCGAGGCTGACCAGCAGGGGCAGTCCGAAGCCGCGCAGCAGCCGACGCAGGCCGTAGGACTCCTCCGGCCGCACGGCCCGTGCCTCGTCGACGTCCGGCACGTCGGTGGCCGGGGGCAGCGCCTCGACCTGGGCGAGGAGCTCGGGGGTGGCGGGGCTCTCGGCGAGGGCGAGGTCCTTGCGCTCGCGGTCACCGCCCCACAGCCGCGGGGTGACGCCGCGCTCGGCGTCGAACTCGGCGTCCAGCTCCTCCCGGACGGAGGTGTCCTCCTCCGGGCAGGCGGGCGGGGTGTGGCCCGGGGAGAGGGCGCCCAGCTCGTCGGGGTCGGTGAGCAGGCGCCGGTAGAGCGCCGAGCGCTCCTGGAGCTCCTCGTGGGTGCCGATGTCGGCGAGCCGGCCGCCGTCCAGGACGGCGATCCGGTCGGCGAGGTTGAGGGTGGAGCGGCGGTGGGCGATCAGCAGGGTCGTCCGGCCGCGCATGACGCCCTTGAGCGCCTCGTGGATCTCGTGCTCGACCCGGGCGTCCACGGCGGAGGTGGCGTCGTCCAGGACCAGCAGGCGCGGGTCGCTGAGGATGGCGCGGGCCAGGGCGATGCGCTGGCGCTGGCCGCCGGAGAGGGTCAGGCCGTGCTCGCCGACGGTGGTGTCGTAGCCGTCGGGCAGCTCGGCGATGAACCGGTCGGCCTGGGCGGCGCGGGCGGCCTTCTCGATCTCCTCCTGGGTGGCGTCCGGGCGGCCGTAGGCGATGTTGTTGCGGACGGTGTCGGAGAAGAGGAAGGAGTCCTCCGGGACCAGTCCGATCGCGGCCCGCAGCGACTCCAGCGTCAGCTCGCGCACGTCGTGCCCGCCGACCAGGACGGCACCGCGGGTGACGTCGTAGAAGCGCGGCAGGAGCAGGGAGACGGTGGACTTGCCGGAGCCGGAGGAGCCGACGACGGCGAGGGTCTCGCCGGGGCGGATCTCGAAGGAGAGCCCGTCCAGGACCGGGCGGCCGTCCTCGTAGCCGAAGGAGACGTCGTCGAACTCGACGGTCGCGGGCGCGTCGTCGGGCAGCTCCTTGGTGCCGTCGGCCAGGGACGGCTCGGTGTCGATCAGCTCCAGGACGCGCTCGGTGCCGGCGCGGGCCTGCTGGCCGACGGTGAGCACCATGGCCAGCATGCGGACCGGGCCGACCAGCTGGGCGAGGTAGGTGGAGAAGGCGACGAACGTGCCGAGGGTGATGTGCCCGCGCACCGCCAGCCAGCCGCCCAGCGCCAGCATCGCGACCTGGCCGAGGGCGGGGACGGACTGCAGGGCCGGGGTGTAGACGGAGTTCAGGCGGATGGTGCGCAGCCGGCCCGCGAAGAGCCTGCGGCTGACGTCCCGGAGCTTGCCGGTCTCCTGCTCCTCCTGCCCGAAGCCCTTCACCACGCGCACGCCGCTGACGGCGCCGTCGACCACGCCCGCGACGGCGGCGGCCTGGGCCTGGGCGTACCAGGTGGAGGGGTGCAGCCGGGTGCGGCTGCGCTTGGCGATCCACCACAGGGCGGGGGCCACGGCCAGGGCGACCAGGGTGAGCGGCACCGACAGCCACGCCATGATCACCAGGGAGATCAGGAAGAGCATGAAGTTCCCGATGGTCATCGGGAGCATGAAGAGCAGGCCCTGGATCAGCTGGAGGTCGCTGGTGGCGCGGCCGACGACCTGGCCGGTGGACAGCTCGTCCTGGCGGCGGCCGTCGAGCCGGGTGATCGTGCCGAACATCTCCGTCCGCAGGTCGTGCTGGACGTCGAGGGCGAGGCGTCCGCCGTAGTAGCGGCGGACGTAGGTGAGGACGTAGACGGCCAGGGCGGCGACGACGAGGAGGCCGGCCCAGGTGGTCATGGACCTGGTGTGGTCGGTGATGACGTCGTCGATGATCACCTTGGTGATCAGCGGGACGAGGGCCATCAGGGCCATGCCCGCGAGGGAGGAGCCGAGGGCGAGGACGACGTCCTTCGGGTGACGCCACGCGTACGCCCACAGTCGTCGTGCCCATCCCCGTTTCGCTGTCACACCGGTGCCTTCCATCCGTCCTGATCTGCCGGAAGGCACCAACGCGCCGGGCAGCGGATTTCATCCCGCGCCGGCCCTTTCCCGACCTGCGACCGAGGAACACCCGTCCGAGGACGTAGGACCGCGCTAGGGTCGTCCGATCATGCTTCTCTCCCTCGTGCAGGCGGGTCGGCGGCCGCGCTTCGCCCGGGCCGAGGCCGTGGCGAGCCTGGGCGCCGCCCTGTGCTGGCGCGTGCTGGCCTTCGCGATGTACGCGGAGGGCTACGACCTGGATCCGAGCGCGCCGCGCCAGGTGTCCGGCGCGGCGGAGATCGCCCGCCTGGCGCTGCTGCTCGCCGCCTCGGTCGCGGTGACGTGGTCGCTGCGCCTGCCGCCCTGGCCGCCGCTGCGCACCGCGGTGGACGCGGTCGCCGTCGTGCGGCTCGCCGCGGTGCTGCTGCTGTCGGCGGTGCTGGCCCTGGCCCTGCTCACCGGGGTCCGCGTGCCGGTGCTGGGCTGGCAGATGTGATCAGAGGCGTACCCGCAGGGCGTAGAGGCGGGTCGTCTGGGCCGGGTTCTCGTTGTCGTCGCTGGCCAGGACGACCTTCAGGCGGCCCCGGTCGCGGCCGGTGACCGTCATGGCCTCGATGTTGTCCAGCAGTGGGTTCGGCTGGGGCTGCTTGGCCGTGGCGCCCAGGGGCGGGCAGGTCACGAGGTCGGTGAGCAGTCTCTTGCGCAGGCCGTGGCGCGGGTCGGCCAGGTAGAGGCGGACCGTGTTGCCCACACCGGCCGTGAAGCCGCGCTCCAGGACCAGCAGGCGGCCGTCGGGGGTGGCCCGGATCTCGGGGACGCCGAGGCCGGGGTCGGTGCGGTAGGTGTACTGGGCGCCGAGCCGGAAGCCGGAGCCGTGACGCCGCCAGGTCTGCAGGCGGACGGTGTCGGCCGGATCGCCGGCCAGCGGGTACTCCATCGACGCGACGAGGGTGCGGCCGCCGGGCAGCAGGGTCAGGCCCTCGAAGGTGCCGTTGGGCCGGCCGCCCCCGGCGGGGCCACGCGCAGCTCGTCCGGGACCGGGAGCCGGTCGAGGATCGCGCCGGTGCGGGAGTAGCGGCGTACCGACGGCTCGGTCTCGGAGGACACGAGGTAGGTGCCGTCCCGGTCCACGACCAGGCCCTCGGAGTCGAGTGCGGCCCCGTTCTCGTCGGCGAGGGGGAGCACGGCCCGTGGCCGCGGGGTGCGCGCGTCCAGGCGGAAGAGGGCGGAGCGGTCCGAGAGGGCGGCCAGGGAGCCGTCCCGGTCGACGGCGAGCGCGGAGAGGTTGCCGACGACGGTGTTCTCGTACGTCGTCTTGTCGAGCGCGTCGGAGAAGCCGTCGAGGGAGACGGAGGGCGAGCAGGCGTGGGGCGCCGACGCCTGGGCGGGGCCGGCGGCGGTCAGGCACGTGGCCGCCGCCAGGCCCGCCGTCAGGAGCGCGAGGTGGGTTCGCAAGGGCATGGGCGTCACCGTAGGGCGGACCGGTGACGCCCGGTGGGCGGTGCGGTGAAGCGTCGGCTCAGCTCGCGGCCAGGTCCCGGTGGATGACCTTGGCCACCGCCTGGATGGTGGCGATGCCGTAGTTCATCGTGCTGTTGCCGTGCGTGAGGACGGTCATCGTGTAGTCGTGGCCACCGCCCTTGAAGGCGCCGATGCTGTGCACCCGCCAGCCGTTCGTGGAGCGCTGCAGCCAGCCGTTCTTGACGGCGACGGTGACGCCCGCGGGCACGCCGTACGGGGTGCCCCAGCGCTGGGACGAGACGACCTGGCCCATCAGCTTGAGGATGTAGGCCCGGGAGTTGTCGCTCAGGACCGCGTTCTTGCCGGTGATGAGCTGCAGCAGTTTCTGCTCGTCGTTGACGGTGATCTGGGTCAGGCCCCAGTAGCCGTCCGCGCCGGGCTTGGTCTGGGTCATGCCGGCCGCGGCGAGGAATCCCTTGATCTTCGTCATGCCGAGCTGCTTCCACAGGGTGGAGGTCGCGGCGTTGTCCGACTTGGTGATCATGGCCTTCGCGAGGGTGTTCTCGCGGTCGGTGAGGTAGCGGCCGGTCTTCTTCGCGTCCCACAGCAGCGTGGCGAGGACGGTGACCTTGACGACGCTGGCCGAGTCGTAGGCCGAACTCGCGCGCAGGGTGCAGGTGGTGTTGGTGCTGCGGTCGTGGAGGCCGACGGCGACGGTGCCCTTGCGGGTGGCGAGCGCGGCGGTGATGTCCTTCTTCAGCTTGGCGGCCAGGCCGGCCTTGGCCGAGGTGCAGGTCACGGCCGGCGTGGCGGCGGCGGCGGGCGTGGCGGCGGCGGCGAGCGGCACGAGCACACCCGTGCCCACGGCCGCCGCCAGCACTCTCGCGCGGCGGGATATCGCAGGAGTCATGCACGTCTTGACTCGCGGACGCCGGGCGAGGGTTGTAGGCGTTGCCCAAGGCTTGTGCGATTCGTTACCGGGCGCCGTGCGGTTCCAGGTGCACGCGCTGCTCGCGGCCGGGGCGAGCGACTACGGCAACAGCACGAACTACGGCGCGAGTTCCGTCCCCGGCCCGGGTGCCTCCTCGCGGTCGGACCGGTCGGCGGCCCACCGCCCGGACCCGTCCGACGTCGACGGACGCCTCGCCGGCCCGCGCGGTGGTGCCGGCGATCGGCCCCGACCCCTGAGCCCCGGGGCCGTCGCGCCGTCCCCGATCATGGACACCGGTGTCCGGCGACCGGGTGAAGGGAAGCACAGGGTGGGCTACTGCCTCGAGATGAGCACCGGCGACATGAGAACGGTGGTGCGGCTGCTCACCGCGGTGGAGCGGACCGAGCAGCAGGAGCGCACGCTCGCCCGCATCCGCACGGAGTGCGAGCGCACCGACGCGCGGTTCGAGGAGCAGGGCATCGCACTCGACGTGTCCATCGGCCGGGCCCTGGACGAGCTGGTCGAGGGCGCTTGCAGCACCGACCTCTGCCCCGCGTACAGCTACGCCTTCTACCAGGTCGTCGCGGCCCACTTCGCCGACCCGACCGACCTCGGCGCCTGGCGGCGTCCGGCGTGGTTCTCCACCCTGGACGACGAACTGGCCCGGCACGGCGTCCCGTCGGACCTGCTGCCCGGCACCTTCCTGTTCAGCGGCCCGCCCGTGCGGCTGCCCCACCCCGGTGACGCGGTGCCCGCCATCGGGACGCTGCCCGCCCAGCGGGCCGCCGCGCTCGCCGAGGCCTACACGGCCGTGCTGGACCGGCTCGACCCCGAATTCCGCGACGCCGCCCGCCGGTTCGCCGACGTCATGCGGTTCGAGGCGGAGGAGTGGGAAAGCGCGCGCGAGCGCGGGACGAACCCGGACACGCTGCTGTTCTGGTTCCACTGACCCCTGCCGGAACCCGTGACGCACGGGAGAGAGCGGACGGCCCCGCACATGGACCTCCCGGGTGGTCCTGTCGTCCCCATGTCTGGTGGTGCGGCCGCCGGGTACCCGGTCCGGGCAGGTATGAGGACCGAGGGAGATGAGGTCGGGCGGTGGCGGTGAAGGCGATGGGATGGGCGCATTCGTTTCCCCATGTCCGAGAGTGTGCGCGCCGGGCGGGAGTGGACGCGCGAACGTCTGGCGTCCCTGCCGTGGGCCGCCGCGGAACCGGACACGGTGGACGCCGTGGTGCTGGCCGTGTCCGAACTGATCACCAACGCGCACGTCCACGCGCACAGCGACGCCCACCTCGTCCTCACCTGGGACGGCGACTGCCTCCATGTGAGCGTCCACGACGAGGACCCCACCCTGCCCCGCCCGCGCCAGTCGGAGCCGGGGGACGTCGGCGGCCGTGGAGTGGCCATCGTGCAGAAGCTCGCCGACGAGTGGGGGATGCGCTGCCAGCGGCACGGCAAGTCGGTGACCGCGTGCTTCCGCCCCGCCGAGTCCGCCACCGAGTGACGCCCCTCCTCGCCGGAGTGACGCCCCTCCCCCCGGGGGCGCCCCGGGGGGAGGGTGCGGTGGAGCGTCAGTCGGTCTCCGGGTGCCGCCCGGGGCCCTCGGCTCCCGCGGACAGCGGGGTGGGCGACAGGGCGGTGTCCTCCTCACCGGGTTCCAGGAGGGTGTCGGCGGCGCCGACGATGAGCGGGTCGGGCGTGCCGACCGCCTCGTGGTCCTTGTTGGCGTAGTCGATGCGCCAGAGCAGACTGCGCATGGTCTCCAGCCGGGCGCGCCGCTTGTCGTTGCTCTTGACCACGGTCCAGGGGGCGTGTTCGGTGTCCGTGGCGCGGAACATGTCGACCTTCGCCTCGGTGTAGTCGTCCCACAGGTCCAGCGAGGCCAGGTCGGTCGGGGAGAGTTTCCACTGGCGCACCGGGTCGACCTGCCGTATCGCGAAGCGGGTGCGCTGCTCCGCGCGGGAGACGGAGAACCAGAACTTCACCAGCAGGACGCCGTCGTCGACCAGCATCCGCTCGAACGCGGGGCACTGGTCGAGGAACAGCTCGTACTCGTCCTTGGTGCAGAAGCCCATCACCCGCTCCACCCCGGCCCGGTTGTACCAGGAGCGGTCGAAGAACACGATCTCCCCGGCCGTCGGCAGGTGCGCGATGTAGCGCTGGAAGTACCACTGGCCCGCCTCGCGCTCGGTGGGCTTGTCCAGGGCGACCACGCGGGCGCCGCGCGGGTTGAGCCGCTCGATGAACCGCTGGATCGTGCCGCCCTTGCCCGCGGCGTCGCGCCCCTCGCACACGACGACCAGGCGCGCGCCGGTGTCCTTGACCCACCGCTGCAGCTTGAGCAGCTCGATCTGCAGGATGCGCTTGGACCGCTCGTACTCCTTGCGCCCCACCTTGCGGTCGTACGGATAGTTCTCCCGCCAGGTGCGGACGGGACGCCCGTCGGCGTCCAGGACGATCGGCTGCTCGCGTCTGCTGTCGTCGACGGTGAGTCCGTCGAGCAGCTTGTCGGCGTCTTCGGCGTTCATCTCCGCGCTCCCCGCTCAGCCCGCGTGCCGGTCAGAAGGGCAGGCGGCCGCGGGTGCGGCGGCCCGCCGAACCGCTGCGGCTCACCGCGCGCGAGCTGGTGTGGAAGGGCTTGCTGAAGATCCGGCCCAGGAAGCCGGGCGCCTTGCCGCCGGCCCGGGCCCCGGCTCCGAGCGTGCGCTGGGTGCCGCGTTCCGGATGACGGGACAGGCGCGGGACGAGGAAGGCCAGGACGGCCAGGACGACACAGACGGCTATGACGGCGGCGATTGCCATGGTGAGCTCCCTTTCGCTGGTGGGCGGATACACAGGTGCCCCGTCCAGGCCCTCCCATGTGGGAAGCGGGAAACTCACCCCGGCCGATCAACACATCCGGCACATCCGCCACATCCAGGACATCCAGCCCCTCCGGCCGGTGTTCAGTCCAGGTGCGTCGGCGCGAACATCCGCAGCACGGCCGGGAGCAGGACCACCGCGGGCCCGGGTGTGCGCAGCGCTTTCGCGAGGTCCTGCTCCAGGTGCTCCGGGGTGGTGCGGATCCCGGGGACACCGAAGGACTCGGCCAGGGCCACGTAGTCGGGCCGGGTCAGTTCGGTCGCGGTGGCCTCGCCGAACGCGTCGGTCATGTACTCGCGCAGGATGCCGTAGCCGCCGTCGTCGACGATCAGCCAGGTGACGTCCAGGCCGTACTGGCGGGCCGTCGCCAGCTCGGCGATCGAGTACAGGGCGCCGCCGTCGCCGGAGACGGCGAGGACCGGCCGGGTCGGGTCGGCCGCCGCGGCGCCGAGCGCGGCCGGGAAGGCGTAGCCGAGGCCACCGGCGCCCTGGGCGGAGTGCAGGTGGTTGGGGCCCTTGGCGTCGAAGGCCGACCAGGCCCAGTAGGCCAGGATGGTCATGTCCCAGAAGGACGGGGAGTCGGCCGGCAGGGCCCTGCGCACCGAGGCCAGCACGTCCTGCTCCAGGGTGAGGTCCTGGGCGGCGATGCGGTCGGCGACCTTCGCCAGCACCTCACGGACGCGGTCCGCCGCCGTCGCGTCCTCGCGGGGCGACACCGTCTCCAGCAGGGCCTGGAGGGCGAGGCGGGCGTCGGCGTGGATGCCGAGGGCCGGGTGGTTGGACTCCAGCTTGCCGAGGTCGGCCTCGATCTGGATCATCCGGCCGCGCGGCTTGAACGTGTGGTAGTTCGAGGAGAGTTCGCCGAGCCCCGAGCCGACGACCAGCAGCACGTCGGCGTCCTCCAGGAAGTCGGTGGTGTGCCGGTCCTCGATCCAGGACTGGAGGGAGAGGGGGTGGTTCCAGGGGAAGGCGCCCTTGCCGCCCGGGGTCGTGACGACGGGGGCCTGGAGCCGCTCCGCAAGCTGCCTCAGCTTGCCCGAGGCGTCCGCGCGGACCACTCCCCCGCCCGCGATGATCGCCGGGCGGGACGCGTGCGACAGCAGGTGCGCGGCGACGGCGGTCAGCTCGGGGCGGGGCGGCAGTTCCCCGGGGAAGGCGTCACCGCCCGTCACCACCGGGATCGCCGTCTTCGCGAGCAGCACGTCCTGCGGGATCTCCACCCACACCGGCCCGTGCGGGGCGGTCAGCGCCGACTTCCAGGCCGCCTCGATCGCGGAGGGGATCTGCGACTGGGTGCGCACGGTGTGGACGGACTTCACCACGCCCCGGAACGAGGCCGCCTGGTCGGGCAGTTCGTGCAGGTAGCCGTGGCGTCCGCCGCCGAGGCCCGCCGTCGGGACCTGGCTGCTGATCGCCAGCACGGGCGCGGAGGCGGCGGCCGCCTCCTGGAGCGCGGCCAGGGACGTCAGCGCGCCCGGCCCGGTCGACAGCAGCAGCGGCGCGGCCTCGCCGGTGATCCGGCCGTAGGCGTCGGCCGCGAACCCGGCGTTGTTCTCCACCCGCAGGCCGATGTAGCGCAGGTCGGAGCGGCGCAGCGCGTCGAACATGCCGAGGGCGTGCTGGCCGGGCAGGCCGAAGACGGTCGTCGCGCCGAGCCCGGCCAGCGTCTCCACGACCAGGTCCCCGCCGTTGCGGCCGTCGGGAGGGTTGAGGGCGGCCTCCGTCTGGGCGGGCGTCGGGCGGAGCACCAGGTCGTGGTCGTGGGTCACTTGGCTTCCGAGTCCTTCCGGGCCGCGGCGATCTGGCGGGACATGATCGTGGTCAGTTCGTACGCCGTGTGGGAGGCGGCCACCGACGTGATCTCGGCGTGATCGTACGCGGGGGCCACCTCGACGACGTCGGCCGAGACCAGGTTGCAGGAGGCCAGGCCGCGCAGGATCTCCAGCAGCTCGCGCGAGGTCATGCCGCCGGCCTCGGGCGTGCCGGTGCCGGGGGCGTGGGCCGGGTCGAGGCAGTCGATGTCGATGGAGATGTACAGCGGCCGGTCGCCGATGCGCTGGCGGAGCTGGTCGGCGACCTCGTCGGCGCCGCGCCGGTAGACGTCGGCGGAGGTGACGATGCCGAAGCCCATCTTCTCGTCGTCGGTGAGGTCCTGCTTGCCGTAGAGCGGGCCGCGGGTGCCGACGTGGGACAGGGCGGAGGTGTCGAGGATGCCCTCCTCCACCGCGCGGCGGAACGGGGTGCCGTGGGTGTACTCGGCGCCGAAGTAGGTGTCCCAGGTGTCGAGGTGGGCGTCGAAGTGCAGCAGGGCGACGGGGCCGTGCTTCTTCGCCACCGAGCGCAGCAGGGGCAGCGCGATGGTGTGGTCGCCGCCGAGGGTCATCAGCCGGGCGCCCGTGCCGAGCAGGTCGTCCGCGGCGGCCTCGACGGTCTCCACGGCCTCGTTGATGTTGAACGGGTTCACGGCGATGTCGCCGCCGTCCGCGACCTGCGCCAGCGCGAACGGGGAGGCGTCCTGCGCCGGGTTGTACGGGCGCAGCAGCCGGGACGCCTCGCGGATCGCGTTGCCGCCGAAGCGGGCGCCCGGCCGGTACGAGACACCCGAGTCGAACGGCACGCCCACGACGGCGACGTCGGCGCGGCCGACCTCGTCCAGCCGGGGCAGCCGGGCGAAGGTGGCGGGTCCGGCGTACCGGGGGACGCGGGAGGAGTCGACGGGCCCGCGGGGAGTCTCGTTGCTGGTCATGGAGAAATGCCTTCTTTCCTACGCTTCATCGCGTATGTACTGCTTGCCGTATGACTCTACTGGGAAGCCGGGACCGGTTCGGACGCGAGTTCGGGGGAGCGTCCGGCGAGGCGTTCGCGCCAGGCCGCGAGGACGGCCGCGTCGGTGGCCGGGGTCGCCAGGGAGACGATCACGTAGGCCGCGAGCGAGGCCAGCAGGCCGTAGTAGACCGGCTCGTTGGCGAGGATGCCGCGAGTCGCCATCAGCACGACGACCGCGACTCCGCCGACCACGACGGAGGCCAGGGCGCCGTACACCGTGCCGCGCCGCCACACCAGGCCGCCGAGGATCGGCACGAGCAGTCCGCCGACGAGGAGGTTGTAGGCGACGGTCAGGGCCTCCACGACGTTGTCGATCGCGACGGCCGTGCCGATCACCGCCAGGCCCATGAGCAGGATGAAGGCCCGGTTGCCCCGCACCTCGTCGTGGTCGCCGGCCGGTGCGCCCCGGCCGGTCCCGCGCAGCCGGGACCAGATGTCGTTGTTGGCGACGGTGGCGCAGGCGATCAGCGCGCCGGAGGAGGTCGACATCACGGCGGCCAGCGCGGCGGCGAGCACCAGCCCGCGCACACCGACGGGCAGTTCGTCCTTGACGATGGTGGCGAAGGCGTCGTCCGGGCTGCCCAGCTTCGGGTACAGCACCTTGGCGGCCGTGCCGATGACGGCACCGGCGAGGGCGTAGGCGAGGCAGTACGTGCCGGCGATGGTGCCGCCCCACTTGGCGGTGCGGTCGCTGCGGGCGGTGAAGACGCGCTGCCAGATGTCCTGCCCGATGAGCATGCCGAAGGTGTAGATCAGCACGTAGGTGAAGATCGTCTCGCCGCCGATGCCCAGCGGGTCGAAGTACGCGGTGGGCAGCTGCGCCTTCATCTCGGCGAAGCCGCCGGCCTTGACGACGGCGATGGGCAGCAGCAGGAGCAGCACGCCGATCGTCTTGACGACGAACTGCACCATGTCGGTCAGCGTGATCGACCACATGCCGCCGAGGGTCGAGTACGCCACGACGATCGAGCCGCCGAGGACGATCGCCAGGGTGCGGTTGATGTCGAACAGGACGTCGAAGATCGTGGCGTAGGCGATGGTCGAGGTCACCGCGAGCATCAGCGTGTACGCCCACATGACGAGCCCGGAGATGATCCCGGCGCGGCCGCCGCCGTAGCGCAGGTCGAGCATCTCGGAGACCGTGTAGACCTTCAGGCGGGCGATGCGCGCGGAGAAGAAGACGGACAGGGCGAGCAGACCCAGGCCGATGGTGAAGACCATCCAGGCGCCGGACAGGCCGTACTGGTAGCCCAGGCCCACACCGCCGATGGTGGAGGCGCCGCCGAGGACGATCGCCGCCATGGTGCCGGAGTACATCGCCGGGCCGAGGCGGCGCCCGGCCACCAGGAACTCGCTCTTGGAGCGGGCGCGGCGCATGCCCCACCAGCCCATGGCCAGCATCCCGGCCAGATAGACGACGATCACGAGGTAGTCGACGGCCATGGGGCTCCTTCGCACGCGCTCGCTCGTTGGGGGACGAGAGGGGGACGAGCAACGACCCTAGGTGGCCGGAAAGCGACTGCGAAGTGTACGTTTCATCCATTCGAGGTGGCCGTGGATGGAGGGAACGCACACCATGCCGGAGCCCGCCGTCCCACCCACCCCGCCGGTGGCGCTGGACGCCCTGCTGGCCCGCGAGGACCTGGCGCTGCGGCAGCTCGCCGGACCGCCCGCCGCCGGCACCGTCGTCCACTGGGTGCACACCTCGGAGATGGCCGACCCGTACCCGTACCTGCTCGGCGGGGAGCTGCTGCTCACGGCGGGCGTGCACATCCCGGAGGCCGCGGGGTCCGGCACCTACTTCGACGACTACGTGTCCCGGATCGTCGCGGCGGGCGGCGCGGCCCTCGGCTTCGGGGTGGCCCCGGTGCACGACACCGTCCCGAGGGCGCTGGCCGACGCCTGCGAGACGCACGGCCTGCCGCTGCTGGAGGTCCCGCCGCGGACCACCTTCTCGGGCGTGGCCCGCGCGGTCTGGCAGCTGATGTCGCAGGCCCGCCTGTCGGAACTCCGCCGCGTGACGGAGGCCCAGCAGAGCCTCGCCTCCGCCGCCGCGCGTCCCGACCCGGTCCCGTCCGTGCTCCGGCAACTCGCCCGGCGGGTGGGCGGCTGGGCGGTGCTGTACGGGGCCGAGGGTGCCGTGGTCGCGGACGGCGGGCGGGAGCCGGGCGGCGCGGCGCGCGAGGCGCTCGCCCGCCTGGCCGAGGTGGTGCGGCCGGCCGCGGCCCCGTCCGAGCGCCCCGCACCCGCCTCCGCCACCGACACCGTCGCCGGCACGCACCTGGCCTCCTACGCGCTCGGCGCCGGGCACGGCTTCGTGCTCGGGGTCGCCGCCCCGCGGCGGGCCGCCGGGGACCACACCATCGCCTCCGTCGCCGCCGTGCTGCTGTCCCTGCTCACCGGGGAGCAGCAGAGCGGCACGGGCACGGCCCGTTCCGCCGCGCTCGTCCGGCTGCTGCTGGGCGCGTCCCCCGAGGACGTCGCCGGGCTGCTCGGCGGCGAACGCTGGGTGGTGGTGCACGCGCGCCCGGAACCGGACGGCGCCCCCGACCCGGTCGCCGCCTCCGCGCTCGGTGCCGCGCTCGGCTCCGCCCTGGTCGACCCGGCCGGCGACGTCGTCCGCGTCCTGCTCCCGGCCGGCCGGGCACCGGCCGAACTGCCCGGCTGGACCCTGGGCGTCAGCGCCGCCGTCGCGCCGTCCGACTGGCCCCTCGCCGACACCCAGGCCGCCCGCGCCCTGGCCCGGGCCCGCGCGACCCGGGCCCCGCTGGTCCGGCACGGCGCACGCCCCGCCCTGGCCGACCTGGTGCCCGGCGAGGCGGCGGCGGCCCACGCCCGCGCCCTGCTCGCCCCCGTCGCGGCGCATCCCGCGCTCACCGAGACCCTGCGCACCTGGCTCTCCCTGCACGGCAGTTGGGACCGCACGGCCGTCGCCCTGTCCGTGCACCGCAACACCGTCCGGCAGCGCATCACGCGCTGCGCGAGGCTGCTGGAGACGGATCTCGACGACCCGGACACGCGCATGGAACTGTGGTTCGCGCTGCGGCACGTGTGAGTACGCGGACGGGCGTCCTTCTGAGTACGTGACGCACGTCCCAGCGTCCGATACGCCAGGGACGCCCCCGGACGGCTGCCTCACAATGGATGCCATGCCGATATCCGGGACACCCAGCCGCGCCGAACTCGTCGAGCACCTCGTCAGGACGCGCATCGCGGGCGACGTCGCCACCCCGCGCGAGAACAACCTCTCCCACTACCGCAAGCTGGCGAACGGCGACCGCCACTACTGGCTCGGCCTGGACCTCGGCGACCGCTGGACCGACGAGCAGGACGTCCTCGCGGTGATGGCGGAACGCGTCGGCGTCAACGACGACCCCGAGCACCGGTACGGCCAGGACACCATCGACCCGGAGCTGACCGTGGCCGGCCTGGAGCGGATGGCCGGGCGGCTGCGCAAGGCGGCGGACGGGCAGCAGCGGGTCCTCTTCGCCACCGGCCACCCCGGCGGCCTGCTCGACGTGCACCGCGCGACGGCGGCGGCCCTGCGCGCGGCCGGCTGCGAGATCGTCGTCATCCCGGACGGCCTGACGACGGAGGAGGGCTACGTCATGCAGTTCGCGGACGTGGCGGTCCTGGAACACGGCGCGACCCTCTGGCACACCCACTCGGGCGAACCGATGAAGGCGATCCTGACGGCCCTGGAGCGCGAGGGCCGCCCGCTGCCCGACCTGGTCGTCGCCGACCACGGCTGGGCCGGCTACGCGGGACAGCACGGCGTGGACTCCGTGGGCTACGCCGACTGCAACGACCCGGCCCTGTTCCTGGCGGAGGCGGAGGGCACCGTCCAGGTCACGGTGCCCCTGGACGACCACGTGGTCAGCCCCCGCCACTACGACCCGATGACGGCGTACCTCCTCGACCAGGCGGGCCTGACCGGGGCCTGACCCGCGCCCCGTCGCGCCCTGATCATCCGGCCGTCCGTCCGGCCGGCCGCGCCCTGCGGGACGCGGGCGGGCACCGGCGGTGGGAAGCCCCGGCCCTCGACGCGGCCGGACCGCCCCGCGGCCCTGCCCTGCCCGGTCTGACCCGGCCTGACCCGTGACCGGGCGGGCCGGGCCGCCCTCGGTCCGGCACCTGCCCGGATCCGGCGGCGGGGGCCGGCTCGGGTGCGGCGGCTGGTATGACTGACGGCATGGAGGAAGCAGCCGCCGAGTCGGCGATCGACATGTTCCTGTCCGCGTTCAACGTCCCGGACGACCGGCACGTGACCGAACTGCTGTCCCAGGCCCTCACCTCCGACGTCGTCTTCTGGGGGCCGCTGGGACGCAGTGAGGGCGTGGAGGCCGTCGAGCGGTTCGTACTGGAACTGCGCCGCCACCCCGCCGGGCCCGGCACCATGGTCCGCTGCTCGGGGGTGGACATGCCCGGCGAGTGGGCCCGCTACCGGTGGGTCTTCACCACGCCCGGCGGCGGGCCGCGACTGGCCGGCACGGACGTCGTCCACCTGCGGCGCGGCATGATCGACCAGATGATCGTCTTCGCCGGCGACATCGAGCCCGCCGCGGCGGACGTCTGACCGTCCGCCCCGGGCTCAGCGCTCCCGCGGGACCCGGACCACGCCCTCCTGGATCACCGTGACGGCCAGCCGCCCGTCCTGCGTGTAGATGCGGGCCTGTCCCAGTCCCCGGCCGCCGTGCGCGGACGGGGACTCCTGGTCGTACAGCAGCCACTCGTCGGCGCGGAACGGCCGGTGGAACCACATCGCGTGGTCGAGGGACGCCCCGACGACGTCGCCGACGGCCCAGCCGCCGCGCCCGTGCGCGAGCAGCACCGAGTCGAGCAACGTCATGTCGGACACGTACGTGGCGAGGACGACGTGCAGCAGCGGGTCGTCGACCTCGCTGTCGAGCTTGCCGTTGGTCCGGAACCACACCTGCGAGTGCGGCTCGCGCGGCTCGCCGAACTGACCGTAGGGCGGCTCGTCGACGTACCGCAGGTCGACGGCGGCCCGCGCCTCCAGGAACCGCTCGACCACCTCGGGGTCGAGGTGGCCGTAGCCGCGCAGCCGCTCCTCGCCGGTCGGGAGCGTCACCGGGTCGGGCGAGGCGGGCATCGGCGCCTGGTGGTCCAGCCCGTCCTCCGCCACCTGGAACGACGCCGACAGGTGGAAGATCGGCTTGCCGTGCTGGACGGCGACGACCCGTCGGGTGGTGAAGGAGCGCCCGTCCCGGATGCGGTCCACGGTGTAGACGATGGGCGCGCCGGCGTCGCCCGGCCGCAGGAAGTACGCGTGCAGCGAGTGCGCGGGCCGGTCCGCGGGGACGGTCCGTCCGGCGGCGACGAGCGCCTGGGCCGCGACCTGGCCGCCGAAGACCCGGGGGATGACGGCGGTCCGGGACCGGCCGCGGAAGATGTCCTCCTCGATCTGCTCCAGGTCGAGCAGGTCGAGGAGGGCCTGAAGTGCCTGACTCATGAGGTAGTTGTACCGGCCAGTGATCGCGTGCCGGTGTCGGGGCCCTTACAGGCCCATGTCCTTGGCGATGATCGTCTTCATGATCTCGCTGGTGCCGCCGTAGATGCGGTTGACGCGGTTGTCCGCGTACAGACGGGCGATCGGGTACTCGTTCATGTAGCCGTAGCCGCCGTGCAGCTGGAGGCAGCGGTCGATGACGCGGTGGGCGACCTCGGTGCAGAACAGCTTCGCGGAGGCGGCCTCGGCGGGGGTGAGCTCACCGGCGTCGAGGGCCTCGGTGGCGCGGTCGGCGACGGCCTCGGCGGCGTCCACCTCGGCCTGGCACGCGGCCAGTTCGAACTTGGTGTTCTGGAAGTGCGCGACGGGCTTGCCGAAGACCGTGCGCTCCTGCACGTACTGCTTGGCGAACCGGACCGCGGCCTTGGCCTGGGCGTAGGCGCCGAAGGCGATGCCCCAGCGCTCGGAGGCCAGGTTGTGGCCGAGGTAGTAGAAGCCCTTGTTCTCCTCGCCGAGGAGGTCCTCGACGGGCACCTTGACGTCGACGAACGCGAGCTCGGCGGTGTCGGAGGTCTTCAGGCCGAGCTTGTCCAGCTTGCGGCCGACGGAGTAGCCCTCGGACTTGGTGTCCACGGCGAACAGGGAGATGCCGTGGCGGCGGTCCTCGGCGGTGGGCGCGGCGGTGCGGGCGCACACGATCACGCGGTCGGCGTGCACGCCGCCGGTGATGAAGGTCTTGGCGCCGTTGAGGACGTAGTGCGTGCCGTCCTCGCTCAGCTTGGCGGTGGACTTCATGCCCGCGAGGTCGGAACCGGTGCCCGGCTCCGTCATCGCGATGGCCCACATCTCCTCGCCGGTGACGAACTTCGGCAGGTACCGCTTCTTCTGCTCGTCCGTGGCCAGCATCTTGATGTAGGGCAGGGCGAGCAGCACGTGCACACCGGAGCCGCCGAACTGGACACCGGCGCGAGCGGTCTCCTCGTACAGCACGGCCTCGAACTTGTGCGTCTCCAGGCCGGCACCGCCGAACTCCTCCGGCACGTTGATGCCGAAGATGCCCAGCTCACCGAGCTTGTAGTAGAAGTCGCGGGGCGCCTGGCCCGCCGCGAACCACTCGTCGTACACGGGTACGACCTCGGCCTCGATGAAGGCGCGGATGGTCTCCCGGAACGCCTCGTGATCCTCGTTGAACACCGTACGGCGCACGCCGCCACCTCCACGACCTCTGTCTAAGCGCTTGCTCAGCCCAAGATACCGGCGAGTATCGAGGGGAGTCCAGGGAGTCGGAAGCGGGGGTGGGGTGGCGCTCGTCACGCCGGGAGGGCGGGGTGTGGCGGAGGGGAGGGTGGGGTGTGGCGGCTGGATGAGGTGACGTGATTCGAGGTGGGCGAAGCCAGGCCTGCGAGGCGGCAGGGGGGGGTGGCCGGGGGGCGGCCGGGCCGACCCGTGCTGGGGGGGGGGCAGGGGCTGGGGCCCTCTTGGGGCAAGAGACTGAGGCCCTGCCGGGGGCCAAGGGCTGAGGCCATACCTGGGCCAGGGGCTGAGGCTCTGCCAGGGGCCAGGGGCCAGGGGCCAGGGGCTGAGGCCTGCTGACGGGCACAGGGTGAGGCCCTGCTGGGGGGCAGGTCGAAGTCCCCTGGGGGCGCAGGGGGCGGAGCCCCCGCCGGGGCCCGGGGCGGAGCCCCGAGCCGGGTCCGGCCTCCTGGCCCACCGTGTCGGGCGGGCGGGTGGGCAAAGGTCCGGGGGCGCAGGGGGCGGAGCCCCCGCCGGGGTCCGGGGCGGAGCCCCGAGGCGGGTCCGGCCTCCTGGCCCACCGTGTCGGGCCGGCGGGTGGGCAAAGACCCGGTGGCCCACAGGGTCAAGCCCCCGCCGAGGCCCGGGCCGGATGCCCCGAGCCGGCTCCGGCCTCCTGGCCCACCGCGCCGGGAAGGGGGCAGCCCCCTCAGACCCCCACCGCCGCAAACGCCCCCCGGGCCATCCGGTGCAGCAACTCCGCCGTCGCCGCCCGCCCGGGCAACACCCCACCCCTGCCCAGATGCGGCGTCGAGTTCAGCAACCCGAACACCGAGTGCACGGCCGACCGGGCCGCCGGCTCCTCCAGCCCGGGGTACACCTCCCGCACGACCCCCACCCACAGCTCCACGTACTGCCGCTGCAGCTGCCGCACCATCTTCCGGTCGCTGTCCCGGAGGCGATCCAGCTCCCGGTCGTGCAGGGTGATCAGAGGCCGGTCGTCCAGCGCGAAGTCGATATGCCCCTCGATCAGCGAGTCCAGCACACCCTCCGCCCCGCCCCCGTCCGCCTCGGCCACCCTCCGCTTCGCCCCGGTCAGCAACTGCCCACTGATCCCCACGAGCAGCTCAGCGAGCATCGCGTCCTTGCCCGCGAAGTGCCGGTACAACCCGGGCCCGCTGATCCCCACCGCGGCGCCTATCTCGTCGACCCCGACCCCGTGGAAGCCCCGCTCGGCGAACAGCCGCGCGGCCTCCTTGAGGATCTGCTCACGGCGGGTGGGGGCGTCGGTTCTGGTGGCCATGAAAACAATTCTAGACAGCGACGTTAGCGGTCGTTAACCTGGAGGAAATGCGTTAACGCTCATTAACAAGTGAGGGGACCCGCAGGATGCACGAGGCACCGGAGCTCACGAGCGCGGCAGACCCCGCGTCGGAGGCCTTTCGGGCCAACGAGGAGGCGCACCGCACCCTCGTCGAGGAGCTGCGCACCAAGCTGGCCGCGGCCGCCCGGGGCGGTGGCGAGAAGGCCCGCGCCCGCCACACGGCCCGCGGCAAGCTGCTCCCCCGCGACCGCGTCGACACCCTCCTCGACCCCGGCTCACCCTTCCTGGAGCTCGCCCCGCTCGCGGCCGACGGGCTGTACGAGGGGCAGGCCCCGGCCGCCGGGGTCATCGCCGGCATCGGCCGGGTCAGCGGCCGCGAGACGGTGATCATCGCCAACGACGCCACGGTCAAGGGCGGCACGTACTACCCGATGACGGTGAAGAAGCACCTCCGCGCCCAGGAGGTCGCCCTCGACAACCGCCTCCCCTGTGTCTACCTGGTGGACTCCGGTGGCGCGTTCCTCCCCATGCAGGACGAGGTCTTCCCGGACCGCGACCACTTCGGCCGGATCTTCTACAACCAGGCCCGCATGTCCGGCGCCGGCATCCCCCAGATCGCCGCCGTCCTCGGCTCGTGCACGGCCGGCGGGGCGTACGTCCCGGCGATGAGCGACGAGGCCGTGATCGTGCGCAACCAGGGCACGATCTTCCTCGGCGGCCCGCCGCTGGTGAAGGCGGCCACGGGCGAGGTCGTCACGGCGGAGGAGCTCGGCGGCGGCGAGGTGCACTCCCGCGTCTCGGGCGTCACGGACCACCTCGCGGAGAACGACGCGCACGCCCTGCGCATCGTCCGCACGATCGTCTCCACCCTCCCGGCCCGGGGCCCCCTCCCCTGGGAGGTCACCGAGCCCGTCGAGCCCAAGGTCGACCCGCACGGCCTGTACGGCGCGGTCCCGGTCGACTCCCGCACCCCGTACGACGTGCGCGAGATCATCGCCCGGGTCGTCGACGGCTCCCGCTTCGCCGAGTTCAAGTCCGAGTTCGGCCAGACGCTGGTCACCGGCTTCGCCCGGATCCACGGCCACCCGGTGGGCATCGTCGCCAACAACGGCATCCTGTTCGCCGAGTCCGCCCAGAAGGGCGCGCACTTCATCGAGCTGTGCGACCAGCGCGGCATCCCGCTGGTGTTCCTGCAGAACATCTCGGGCTTCATGGTCGGCAAGGACTACGAGGCGGGCGGCATCGCCAAGCACGGCGCCAAGATGGTCACGGCCGTGGCCTGCACGCGCGTCCCGAAGCTCACGGTCGTGGTCGGCGGCTCGTACGGCGCGGGCAACTACTCGATGTGCGGCCGGGCGTACTCCCCCCGCTTCCTGTGGATGTGGCCGAACGCCAAGATCTCGGTCATGGGCGGCGAGCAGGCCGCCTCGGTCCTGGCCACGGTCAAGCGCGACCAGCTTCAGGCCCGCGGCGAGTCCTGGCCCGCGGAGGACGAGGAGGCCTTCAAGGCCCCGATCCGCGCCCAGTACGAGCGCCAGGGCAACGCCTACTACGCGACGGCCCGCCTGTGGGACGACGGTGTGATCGACCCGCTGGACACCCGTCAGGTCCTGGGCCTGGCCCTGACCGCCTGCGCCAACGCGCCCCTGGGTGACCCCCAGTTCGGCGTCTTCCGGATGTGAGGGGACGGACGACGATGTTCGAGACAGTGCTGGTGGCCAACCGTGGCGAGATCGCCGTGCGCGTCATCCGGACGCTGCGGTCGATGGGCGTGCGCTCGGTGGCCGTCTTCTCCGACGCGGACGCCGACGCACGGCACGTCCGCGAGGCGGACACGGCGGTGCGGATCGGCCCTGCCCCCGCCTCCGAGAGCTACCTGTCGGTGGAGCGCCTGCTTCAGGCCGCGGCCCGCACGGGCGCGCAGGCGGTCCACCCGGGCTACGGCTTCCTCGCGGAGAACGCCGCCTTCGCGCGCGCCTGCGCCGAGGCCGGTCTGGTCTTCATCGGCCCCCCGGCGGACGCGATCGCGCTGATGGGCGACAAGATCCGCGCCAAGGAGACGGTCCGGGAGGCCGGAGTGCCGGTCGTGCCCGGCGGCCGGGACCCGGAACTCGCGGAGGCGGCCCGCGAGCTGGGCGCGCCGGTGCTGCTGAAGCCCAGCGCGGGCGGCGGCGGCAAGGGCATGCGCCTGGTGCGGGACCTGACCCGCCTGGAGGAAGAGATCGCCTCGGCCCGCCGCGAGGCCCGCGCCTCCTTCGGCGACGACACCCTGCTGGTGGAGCGCTGGATCGACCGGCCCCGCCACATCGAGATCCAGGTCCTGGCCGACGGCCACGGCAACGTGGTCCACCTGGGCGAGCGCGAGTGCTCCCTGCAGCGCCGCCACCAGAAGATCATCGAGGAGGCGCCCAGCGTGCTCCTCGACGAGGAGACGCGTGCGGCGATGGGCGAGGCGGCGGTCCAGGCGGCCCGCTCCTGCGGCTACCGGGGCGCGGGCACGGTGGAGTTCATCGTCCCGGGCACCGACCCGTCGTCGTACTACTTCATGGAGATGAACACCCGGCTGCAGGTGGAGCACCCGGTCACCGAGCTGGTCACGGGCCTGGACCTGGTCGAGTGGCAGCTGCGGGTCGCGGCCGGGGAGCCCCTCGGCTTCACGCAGCAGGACGTACGGCTGACGGGCCACGCGGTGGAGGCCCGCGTCTGCGCCGAGGACCCGGCCCGCGGCTTCCTCCCCTCCGGCGGCACGGTGCTGCGGCTGCGCGAACCCCAGGGCGACGGCGTCCGCACCGACTCGGGCCTCAGCGAGGGCACGGAGGTCGGCAGCCTCTACGACCCGATGCTCTCCAAGGTCATCGCGTACGGCCCGGACCGGGCGACGGCCCTGCGCAAGCTGCGCGCGGCCCTGGCGGAGACGGTCACGCTCGGCGTGCAGACCAACGCCGGGTTCCTGCGCCGCCTGCTCGCCCACCCGGCGGTGGTCTCCGGCGACATGGACACCGGCCTGGTCGAGCGCGCGGTGGAGGACCTGGTCCCCGCGGACGTCCCCGAGGAGGTCTACGAGGCGGCGGCGGCCGTACGCCTGGAGGCCCTGCGGCCCGAGCCGGGCGGCTGGACGGACCCGTTCTCGGTGCCGAGCGGCTGGCGCCTGGGCGGCGCCCGCAAGCCACCGGCGTTCCACCTGCGGGTGCGGGAACCGCTGGAGTACACCCCGCGCGGCACGGCCACGGTCTCCGGCGACCGGGTCACCGTCACGCTGGACGGCGTCCGGCACACCTTCCACCGCGCCGCCGACTGGCTCGGCCGCGACGGCGACGCCTGGCACGTCCGCGACCACGACCCGGTCGCCGCGTCCCTCACCCGGGCGGCCCACGGCGGCGCCGACTCCCTCACGGCCCCGATGCCCGGCACGGTGACCGTCGTCAAGGTCGCCGTCGGCGACGAGGTGGGCGCCGGCCAGAGCCTGCTGGTGGTGGAGGCGATGAAGATGGAGCACGTCATCTCGGCCCCGCACGCCGGCAAGGTCACCGAGCTGGACGTGGCCCCGGGCGCCACGGTCGCCATGGACCAGGTCCTGGCGGTCATCGCACCCCACGAGGAGGCGGCGCCATGACAGCACCGGGACTCCCGATGGCCGTGCCGGCCCGGGACCTGCCCACCCGGGTACGCATCCACGAGGTGGGAGCGCGCGACGGCCTGCAGAACGAGAAGGCGACGGTCCCCACGGAGGTCAAGGCGGAGTTCATCCGCCGCCTGGCCGACGCCGGTCTGACCACGATCGAGGCGACGAGCTTCGTCCACCCCAGGTGGGTGCCCCAACTGGCGGACGCCGAGCGGCTGTATCCCCTCGTCGGCGACCTCCCGGTGGCCCTCCCGGTCCTCGTGCCGAACGAGCGGGGCCTGGACCGCGCCCTGGCCCTGGGGGCCCGCCGGGTGGCGGTCTTCGCCAGCGCCACGGAGTCCTTCGCCAAGGCCAACCTCAACCGCACGGTGGACGAGGCCCTGGCGATGTTCGAGCCGGTGGTGAGCCGGGCGAAGGCCGAGTCGGTCCACGTCCGCGGCTACCTCTCCATGTGCTTCGGCGACCCCTGGGAGGGCCCGGTGCCCGTCCCCCAGGTGGTGCGGGTCTGCCGGGCCCTGATGGACATGGGCTGTGACGAACTGAGCCTGGGCGACACGATCGGCGTGGCGACACCGGGCCACGTGGTGGCACTCCTCGCGGCCCTCGACGAGGCGGGGATCCCGCCGTCCGCCCTGGGAGTCCACTTCCACGACACCTACGGCCAGGCCCTGGCCAACACCCTCGCCGCCCTCCAGCGGGGTGTCACGACGGTCGACGCCTCGGCGGGCGGCCTGGGCGGCTGCCCGTACGCGAAGTCGGCGACCGGCAACCTCGCGACGGAAGACCTCGTGTGGATGCTGCGGGGCCTCGGCATCGACACCGGAATCGACCTCGGCCGCCTCGTCGCCACGAGCACGTGGATGGCCGCCCACCTGGGCCGGCCCAGCCCGTCCCGCACCGTCCGAGCCCTGTCCCACGAGGACACCGAGGAGCAGTGACCACCATGGACTACCGCCTTCCCGCCGAGCTGGAAGAACTCCGCCGCACGGTCGAGGAGTTCGCACACGAGGTCGTGGCGCCCAAGATCGGCGACTTCTACGAGCGGCACGAGTTCCCGTACGAGATCGTCCGGGAGATGGGCCGCATGGGCCTGTTCGGCCTGCCGTTCCCGGAGGAGTACGGCGGCATGGGCGGCGACTACCTGGCCCTCGGCGTGGCCCTGGAGGAACTGGCGCGGGTCGACTCCTCGGTCGCCATCACCCTGGAAGCCGGCGTCTCGCTGGGCGCGATGCCGATCTTCCTCTACGGCACGGAGGCCCAGAAGCGGGAGTGGCTCCCCCGCCTCTGCTCGGGCGAACTCCTCGGCGCGTTCGGCCTGACGGAACCGGACGGCGGCAGCGACGCCGGCGCGACCCGCACGACGGCCCGCCTGGACGAGTCGACGAACGAGTGGGTCATCAACGGCACGAAGTGCTTCATCACCAACTCGGGCACGGACATCACGGGCCTGGTCACGGTCACGGCGGTCACGGGCCGCAAGCCGGACGGCAAGCCGCTGATCTCCTCGATCATCGTCCCCTCGGGCACCCCCGGCTTCACGGTCGCGGCCCCGTACTCCAAGGTCGGCTGGAACGCCTCGGACACCCGCGAGCTGTCCTTCTCGGACGTCCGCGTCCCGGCGGCGAACCTGCTGGGCGAGGAGGGCCGCGGCTACGCCCAGTTCCTGCGCATCCTCGACGAGGGCCGCATCGCGATCGCGGCCCTGGCGACGGGCCTGGCGCAGGGCTGCGTCGACGAGTCGGTCAAGTACGCCAAGGAACGCCACGCCTTCGGCAGGCCGATCGCCGCGAACCAGGCGATCCAGTTCAAGATCGCGGACATGGAGATGAAGGCCCACACGGCCCGCCTCGCCTGGCGCGACGCGGCCGCCCGCCTGGTCACCGGCGAGCCCTTCAAGAAGGAAGCGGCCCTCGCCAAACTCCACTCCTCCACGGTCGCGGTCGACAACGCCCGCGACGCCACCCAAATCCACGGCGGGTACGGCTTCATGAACGAGTACCCGGTCGCCCGCATGTGGCGGGACTCGAAAATCCTGGAAATCGGCGAGGGCACGAGCGAGGTCCAGCGCATGCTGATCGCCCGGGAATTGGGTCTGGCGGGCTGATACGGCCCCGTCCCGCGCGCAAAGCCCCACCGGCTGCGAGCCGGTGGGGCTTTCGGCATCGAGCCACCCGCTCGGAAGGGTGCTCCGAGCTGCCGCTTCTCCCCGGGCTGAATTCGTGTACACGGCTACTTCATGGTAGTTTCACGGACATATGACATCTCCCCTCCGCCGCGCGGACTGACCTTCCGCGCGTTCCGGCCGAGCCGAGCGAGGGGACGTGCTTCGTTTTCCTGGGGGAGTTCACGATGGCCGGCCCTGTCGTTTCCGTGGTTATCGCCGCGTACAACGCGATGCCCTATCTCACGCGCTGCATCACTTCCGTGGCCGAGCAGAGCATCGGCCGGGACGCCTTGGAAATCATCGCGGTCGACGACGGTTCCACGGACGGCACGGGTGAGGAACTCGACCGGCTGGCGAAGGAATACCCGACGCTGTTGCGCGTGTTCCACCAGGAGAATTCCGGTGGGCCGTCGGCGCCGCGCAACAAGGGGCTCGACCACGCCCGGGGCACGTTCGTCTTCTTCCTGGACGCCGACGACTACCTGGCTCCCGAGGCGCTGGAGCGCATGGTGGCCATGGCCGAGGAGAACGGCACCGACATCGTGCTCGGCAAGATGGTCGGGGTCGGCGGACGCGGGGCGCCCACCTCGATGTTCCGGCGCGACCAGCCCCGCACCGACGTCTTCTCGTCCCGCGTGTACTGGACCCTCAACCCCATGAAGCTGTTCCGCCGGGAGCTGCTGGAACGGCTGGGCCTGCGGTTCCCGACGGACCTGAAGATCGGCGAGGACCAGCTCTTCGTGGGCCCCGCCTACCTCCACGCGAACGGCATCTCCGTACTCGCCGACTACGACTGCCTCTTCTGGGTCGAGCGCGAGGACAGCGGCAACATCACCCTGCAGACCGGCGGCTCCGAGCCCCGTCTGCGCTTCCTGCCCCGGGTGGTCGACCTGCTCCTCGAACAGGTGCCGCCCGGCCCCGGCCGTGACCACCTGGCCCACCGCCACCTGACGGTGGAGGTGCAGCAGCTCCTCGGCCATCTGGCGCGCGAACCCCGACCCGAGCAGGAGAAGGGGCTGGCCCGGCTCGCCGAGATCATCGCGCCGCTCTGGCACGACGGGCTGAACGACCGGCTGTCGGCGATGGCCCGCCTGCGCCTGCACCTGGTACGGCACACCATGCTGGACGAGGTACTGGAACTGGTGCGGTTCGAGAAGGAGTTGGCGAGGAGCGGTGTCGCCACCCCGGTCCTCGTCGACGGTGGCCGCGCCTACGCCCGTTACCCCTTCCTCCGCGACCCGTCCCGCGGCATCCCCGACGCCTGCTACGACGTGACCCGCCAACTCGGCGTGCGCCACCACGTCACCCGCGCCGAACTGCGCGGCACCGAGCTGCACCTGGCCGGGCACGGCTATCTGCACCGGGTGGCCACCGAGGACGTGTCCACCGAACTGGTGCTGCGCGAGCGGGAGAGCGGGACGGAGTACCGGCTCCCGGTCACGCACACGGCGACCCCCGGGCTCGGCCAGGACGAGGACGAGGGGCACTACGTCTACGACAAGGCCGGTTTCGAGGCCGTCGTCGACGTCGGCACCGCCGGCCACGGCGCACCGCTTCCCGACGGGCTCTGGGACGTGTTCCTCGCGATCGGCGCCCAGGGCGTCTCCCGGGAGGCCCGGATCGGCAGCAAGCGGGACCGCGAGGTCTCCGGCTCTCCGGCGACGCACCTCGTCGGCACCGGCGACGAGCTGCGTGCCGTGACGCTGTACGCCACCAAGCCGCACGGCAACTTCACGCTCGACATCGGCGAGCGGAAGCACGCGGTGCTGCCGCAGCTGAACATCGCCACGGTGCGGTGGGCTCCCGGGTCGTCCACGGAACTGGAGCTCGCCGGCCGGTGCACGCTCGCCGCCGTGCCGGACGGGGCCCTCGTCGTGCGCCTGGAGGACGGCCGGGGCCGCGGCGCCGTCTTCCCGGCCCGGCAGGCCTCGCGTGCGGGCGGCGACTTCCTGGTGCGGGTGCCGGTCACCGAGCTGGCCGCCGGAGAGTGGGAGGGGCGGCTGCGGCTCGGGCCCTGGACCGTGCCGCTCCCGCCGGCCCCTTCGCTCGCCCCCGCCCGATGGCGCCGGCGCGGCCTGCCCTGGTACGCGAAGCCGACCGTGCAGGGCGGCGAGGCGTTCGCGCTCCGGGTCGCGCGTACCGACCTGGTCCGGGCCGTGCGACGGCGTCTCAACTCGTAGGCGGGGCGGCCGGGGAGCCCCGGCGCCCCGTGATCCGGATCACCGCCTCCGGCGGCATCCCGGCGTCTGCGCCGGGCACGCGTACCAGGGCCCCTCTGGACAAGATCTGAGGTTAGGCTAACCTAAGCCTGATTCCAGCCAAGCGGCTCTCCGTCGCGCCCGCAGTGGCTCCGTACGCATGAAAGCAGACCCACCCATGTCGAACGCCAGAACCGCCCGCTTCTCCCGCCGCGGCCTCCTCGCCGCCGGTGGTGCACTCGGACTCGGCGCCCTCGTGACCGCGTGCGGCGGCGAGGACGCCAAGGACGGCGGCTCGGAATCGACGGCCGGTGCCCAGTCCGGCCCGTGGTCCTTCAAGGACGACCGCGGCAAGACCGTCAAGCTCGACAAGGCGCCCGCGAACATCGTGGCCTTCACCGGCGTCGCCGCCGCGCTGTACGACTACGGCGTCTCGGTCAAGGGCGTCTTCGGCCCCACCAAGACGCAGGACGGCAAGCCCGACGTCCAGGCCGGCGACATGGACATCAGCAAGGTGACCATCCTCGGCAACACCTGGGACCAGTTCAACGTCGAGAAGTACGCGGCCCTCGCCCCCGACGTGCTGATCTCCACGATGTTCGACGACGCCGGCACCCTCTGGTACGTCCCCGAGGCCTCCAAGGACAAGATCGCCAAGCTCGCCCCGAGCGTCGGCATCTCCGTCTACGACCGGCAGCTCACCGCCCCGCTGCAGCGCATGTGGGAGCTGGCCGAGTCGCTCGGCGGCGACATGAAGTCCGCCAAGGCCACCGACGCCAAGAAGCGCTTCGAGGAGGCCTCCGAGCGGCTGCGCAAGGCCGCCAAGGCGCACCCCGACATCAAGGTGATGGCCGGTTCCGCGAGCCAGGAGCTGTTCTACGTCTCCGGCACCAACCTCTCCATCGACCTGGAGTACTTCAAGGCCCTCGGCGTGAACTTCGTCGAGCCGCCGGAGAAGGCCAAGGCCCAGGGCGGCGGCTGGTTCGAGAGCCTCAGCTGGGAGAACGTGGACAAGTACAAGGCCGACGTCATCATGATGGACGACCGCTCCTCCGCCATCCAGCCGGCGGACATCACCGAGGCGACCTGGAAGAAGCTGCCCGCGGTCAAGGCCGGCCAGGTCATCGCGCGTTCGGCCGAGCCGATCCTGTCCTACGACAAGTGCGTGCCGCTGGTGGAGAACCTCGCGAAGGCCATCGAGACCGCGAAGAAGGTCAGCTAGGCAGTTTCGTTTGGATCACCGGGCGGACCAGAGGAAGATGCCCGCGATGTGGAGTCCGGCCAGGTAGATGGCGGCGGTCTTTTCGTAGCG